>DATINX010000063.1:0-2567 GCA_035473835.1 Candidatus Dormiibacterota bacterium
GGCAACCTCCACTACGTGTCGCCGACTCGAGAGCAGTACGAGATGTACTACGCCGTCTTCGCGAACCCGGTGCTGTGGTTCATCCAGCACTACCTCTGGGACCTTGCGTACGAACCTGTCATCGACGAGCGCATCCACCAGGCGTGGCGCGACGGCTACGTCGAGGTCAACCGCCAGATAGCCGCCCGGGTCGTCGAGGTCGGGCGCGCCGCGCCGCGGCGGCCGCTCGTGCTGGTGCACGACTACCAGCTCTACCTCGTCCCGCGATTGGTGCGCCAGGCGCTGCCGACGGCGATGATCCAGCACTTCGTCCATGTGCCCTGGCCGACACCGCAGTACTGGAAGGTCCTTCCGAAGCCGATGCGCGATGCGATCCTGGAAGGCCTGCTCGGGTGCGACGTCGTGGGGTTCCAGTCGAGCCTGGACGTCCGCAACTTCCTGCTCACGTGCGAGGAGAACGCCGGCTTGCAGGTTGACGAGCACGAGCGCGCGGTCCTGTTCGGCGGCCGCGTTGTGTACGCGCGCCACTACCCGATTTCGATCGACGTCCCCGCGACGACGCGACTGGCGACATCGCGCGGGGTGAAGCGGATCGAGCGAGAGGTGGCGACGTGGCGGCCGCCGAAGCTCATCGTTCGCATCGATCGCACGGACCCTTCGAAGAACATCGTTCGCGGGTTCATCGCCTACGACAAGCTGCTCCGATACCACCCCGAGCTTCGTGGGCAGGTTCAGTTCTGGGCTTTCCTCCAGCCCTCGCGGCAGGACCTGGCCGTTTACAGCCGCTACGTTCGGCAGATCCGCCAGCATGTCGGCAGGATCAACAGCGAGTTCGGCACCGACACATGGCAGCCGATCAGGCTCGAGATCGGAGAGAGCGAGCGCAAGGCGATGGCGGTCCTGCGCAACTTCGACGTTCTCCTGGTCAATCCGGTCTACGACGGACTCAACCTCGTGGTCAAGGAAGGGGCGCTGGTCAACGCGGCCGGCGGCGTGATCGTGCTCTCTGAGAATGCCGGCGCCCACGAAGAGCTGCAGGCGCACGTTCTGTCCATCAATCCTTTCGACGTCGAGGCGACGGCGGCGGCGCTGCACGCCGGCCTGCTGATGGGAGCCGAGGAGCGCCGGCACCTGAATGAGGGCGCGCGAGAGGTCGTGCGCACGAACGACATCGCGAGGTGGATCAGCCGGCAGGTGCAGGACCTACGCGACCTGGTCGCGACGGGACGCCCGGCCAGCCTTTCCTGAAGCGGCTCCTCAGCCCTCCTGCTCGGCCCAGTCGGCGAGCACCCGGAGGAACGCTGCCACCCGCTCAGGGCCGTCGAATACCACATCGCAACGCGCGAACAGGTCGGCCGGGACCTCCGGCGAGCTCACACCGATCGTCATGTGGGGGATGCCGCGAGCGCTGAGCAGCTCGAACGCCGAGCGGTCATTTTCGTCATCGCCCATGCACACGACCCCGACCGGCTCGATCTCGTCCAGCAGCGCGGAGAGCGCCGTGCCCTTCCCGCCAAAGCGAGTGTGCACCTCGATCACCTTCCGCCCCTGCGAGCCGGAGAGTCCGGTCGCTTTGATTACCGGGCGCAGCAGCGCCATCGCCTCTTCGCCTGCGATCTGCGCGTTGCGCAGGTGAACGGTTGTGCTGGCCGGCTTCTTCTCGATCCAGCCCCCGGGGAACTGAGCAAGGAGCCTCGCGGCCTCGTCATTGAATCGCTCGAGGGCACGCTTCTCGTCGGGGGTCGGTGGCGGCAGCCCGCTATCACCGATCAGGCGCACACCCTCCACAGGCACAAGACGCTGCAGGTCGGTGCTCGTTCGGCTGCTGAGGACGACGACCTGCTGCAGCACCTTCGACAGGCGCCGCAGCGCGTCGAGCGAACCGGGCACCGCCACGGTCTTGGCCGGGTCAGGACCGACCTCCGCGAGGGTCCCGTCGAAGTCGGTAACCAGCATCAGCTCTCGGGGCGGGATCGTCGAAACAGGCGACTTCCGCCAGGTGTCCGCGATCTCGGCGAGCTCAGCCCTCATCACCCTATCTAAAGGGAAACGCGGGGCAGCCATCAGATTGCCGGCCGGTGACGCTCCACGATGCCGGCCAGCTTTGAGCTTGGCTGCAGGGTGCCGAACGACCGGCCGCCCTCGGAGTGGAGCCGCGAGGCGCAAAAAGCCTCTGCCACCGCGGGGTCGCCATGGCGAAGCAGCAGCGAGGCCTCCAGCGCGACGGCCATCAGCTCGACGGTCCGCCGTGCGCGGGCCTCCGCCTCGGATGTGTCGGACAGGTCTCGCTTGAGCTGGTCGATCGACTCATCCAGCCTCGGGTCGCTCCCGCGAGCCTCCTCGATCTCCGCCACGAAGGCATCGACCGATTCGGGCTCGCGAGCCATCGCACGCAGCACGTCGAGCGCGCTGACGTTGCCCGAGCCCTCCCAGATGGAGTTGAGCGGCGCCTCGCGATAGAGCCGCGGCATGATCGATTCCTCGACATAGCCGTTGCCGCCGTGACACTCGAGCGCCTCCGCGACGACACCGATCGCGCGTTTGCACGTCCAGTATTTCGCCACCGC
>DATINX010000064.1:0-2343 GCA_035473835.1 Candidatus Dormiibacterota bacterium
GCTGGGTGCCTCTCGAGCAGCTCTGCGATTGAGCCTTCGAATTTTGCCAGCCGCTTGTGGACCTCGATCACCTCGTCGGAGCTGACGGGATCGGTCGGGTCGATGTCGGTCTGGTGCTCCGTCCACTCGGTGCCGCACTCACACCGGTGGAAGAGGTACCGGTCGGTGTGGGAGCGGTAGACGTAGATCGCCGCGTCCTTCAGGCGCCTTCCGCAGGCGCATCTGCCCTTATCCGGTTCCAGCTTTGGCTTTTGCAATGACGTGTTCCTTGACTCTTATAACGATGCAGGACGGATTTAGTTTGCGATGGTACACCTGCGGATGGAAATTGGAACATACAAATGTATGTAAATACCCGTGCGCTAATTGGTGCTATTCAACCGGGCCAGGAGGCCGTCCAGGTCCCTCATACGCTCGGTCTCGGCGGCGTGCTGAAGTGTCTGGTACTGGGATAGGACGTCCTCGAAGCCCTCGCCGACGTCGTAGCCGTGCTCGAGAAGGACCTGGCGCCCCCGGCGGCCAAGCTGGTTGAGGACGTCTCGGACCTTGCTCTGAGGCGTGAAGGGTCCGTCAGGCACCCGGCGGCGCCTCGGCGCTCCTCACGATCACCCGGTGGCCGTGCCAGAGCTCTGGAACGCCCACCGGCGGGTCGCCCGTGTAGGTGATCTCGAGGGACCAGACGCCGTCGACCTGGACGGGCGCCACCGACGGCTTCGTCTTGGGGTTCTTGCGCTGGAGGCCCTGGACGAGGGCCACGCCGTACAGGACGAGGGCTCCCGGGAGGTTGATGGTGTTGATGCGGCCACCCTCGCTCGAGCCGTCGACGCCGGACGTGCGCGAGCCTAAAGCGTGGACCACCACGCTAGGTTAGCGGGACGAGCGACCGGGCAGGGCGGCCACGATACCGGCCACCGTAGCCTCGTAGCCCAAGCGGCCCGTGTCGAGCACGATGTCGTAGTGCGAGGGCAGGTTCCGGTCGTGCCCGTAGACCTGCTTGATGTAGGCGGTCCAGTTCTCGTCGGCCACCTTCAGGCGACGGCGCGCCTCTTCCTCTGTCTTCTTCTCGCGATCCATGATCGTCTTGACCCGGATCGTCGAATCGGCGCGCAGGAACACGTGGAGCGCCCCTGGATGGTCGCGGAGGATGTAGGCGCCGCCGCGGCCGACGACGACCACGTTGCCGACCCTGGCGGCTTCTCTGATCACGTGCTGCGTGATCTGGAGGACCGCACGGCGCGTGTCGAACACCGGGTCGGCATTGGGTGGCGTCCAGGCTGAGGCCTCGGGCGGCATCATCGGCTCGGTGTTGGCGGCCCCCAGGGCCAGCAGCAGGCGGCTGAGCAGCGAGCCCGGCTGCTCGTCCTCAGCCTCGACCTCCTCCTTCGGCAGCTCGAGGCGGTGGGCCACCTCGTCGATCAACTCCGAGTCGAGAAAGTCGAGGTGCAGCCTGGTCGCCAGCATGTGGCCGACCGAGCTGCCCCCAGCCCCGATCTGACGCCCGATGGTAATGACAGGCATCGCCTGCCCCCTCCTAGCTACTCCAGGTAATCGCGGAGCTTCTTCGAGCGCGACGGGTGGCGCAGCTTGCGCAGCGCCTTGGCCTCGATCTGGCGGATGCGCTCGCGGGTCACCCCGAAGCGCTTGCCCACCTCTTCCAGCGTGCGCTGGTGGCCGTCGATCAGGCCGAAGCGCAGCTGCAGCACGCGCCGCTCGCGCGGCGTGAGCGTGTCGAGGACGTCTTCCACCTCGGAGTGGAGCATGGTCAGCGACGCGGCGTCGGATGGCGAGACGGCCTCGCGATCCTCGACGAAGTCGCCGAGGTGCGAATCCTCCTCCTCACCGATCGGGGTCTCGAGCGAGACCGGGTCCTGCGAGACCTTTACGATCTCACGGACCTTTTCGGGTGTGATCCCCATCTCCTCGCCGATCTCCTCATCGCTTGGCTCGCGGCCGAGTTCCTGGAGCAGGCGGCGCGAGACGCGGACCAGCTTGTTGATCGTCTCGACCATATGCACGGGGATGCGGATCGTCCGCGCCTGGTCGGCGATGGCGCGGGTGATGGCCTGCCGGATCCACCACGTGGCGTAGGTCGAGAACTTGTATCCCTTGTGGTAGTCGAACTTCTCGACCGCCCGGATCAGGCCCATGTTGCCTTCCTGGATGAGGTCGAGGAACGACATGCCCCGGCCGATGTACTTCTTCGCGATCGACACCACGAGGCGCAGGTTGGCTTCGGTGAGCCGCTGCTTCGCCTCGTATGCGCGCTCGTACCGCTCGGTGAGCCGGTAGCGAGCGATCCGGTATGCCTCAACCGCCTCCGCGCGCACGCGAGGGCGAGCCGCG
>DATINX010000065.1:0-14515 GCA_035473835.1 Candidatus Dormiibacterota bacterium
TTGCCGGTCCAGACCGCGGCGACGAGATGCGGCGTGTATCCGACCGTCCAAGCATCGGCGAACGAATCCGAGGTGCCGGTCTTGACGCCCACGTGGCGACCTGGAAGGGTCAAGAGCGAGTTAAGGCCGAAGATCATCTGCCGGTTGCGGTCGTTCGACATGATCTGCTCCATGATGAAAGCGACCCTCGGGTCCACAACCTGTACGCCCGGATCCTTCTTGTGCTGGTAGAAGAACGTGCCGTCCCTCGAGATGGTCTCGATCGCATACGGCTGCCGCAGCAAACCCTGCGCCGCGAGCACTGACGCGCCGGTCGCCATCTGCAGCGGCGTCTCCCCGTATCCACCGAGGGTCAGTGAAGGCCCATACGTGTTCAGCGGGTCGTCCGTGGTGTAGAGCGGATTTCCAGACGCGTCATACCGGAGCTGATACGGCGGCGCGCCCATCGTGCGCGCCATCGACACGACCGAGGAGACCCCGATTCCGAGCTCCACCTTGACGGCCGGGATGTTGAGCGAGTTGCCCATGCACGCCTGCAGCTGGCAGGTTCCGTGGTAGCGGCCGTCGTAGTTGCGAGGCGTGTATGCCTCACCCGAGGTCGGGTCGCGGTACGTAAACGACGAGTCCCTGATGGGGGTCACCATCGTGAAGCGCTTGCTTGCGATCGCCGCCGTGTAGGTGAAGATCTTCATCGAAGAGCCGGGATTGCGCGGAGGCCACACCGCCAGGTTGTACTGGCCCCCGTTGACACTCGGATTGGCGGAAGCGACCATGGCGACGATAGCCCCGGTGGTCGGGTCGATGGCAACCAGCGCCCCCTGGCTCACACGGCGGTAAGCGAGGCGCGCGACTCCGTTGGTGATAGCGCTCTGCGCGATGCCCTGGAGCTTGAGGTTGATGGTCGTCATCACCTTCAGCCCGCCGCCATACGTGATGTCAGGCCCGAACTGGCTCACCAGCTGCCCGACCACATAGCGGACGAAGCCCGTGGCGACGATCCGGTTGGTGGGCGTGAACATGTGGAGCGGCGGCGAGATGTCCTCGGCGTACGCTTGGGCCGCCTCGGTGCCGGTGATCGAGCTCACGCGCACCATGGCATTCAGCACCCGCAGCTGCCTCGCCTTCGCCGACTTCCAGTTGAGTAGAGGGTTGTAGACCGTCGGCCCTCGAACCAGGCCGGCGAGCATGGACGCCTGCGCGAGGTCCAGCTCGCTCGTGTCCTTGTGGAAGTAGATCTTCGCCGCCGCCTCGCCTCCCCACGCACTGTTGCCGAAGAACGCGCTGTTGAGGTACATCTCGAGGATCTGCTGCTTGGTGTAGGTGCGCTCGGCCTCGAATGACAGCAGCGCCTCTCGCAGCTTCCGATCGAGGGTTGGCTCGGGGCCGACCAGGCGGATCTTGACGAGCTGCTGCGTGATCGTGGAGGCGCCCTCGACGTTGCCGTGAGCCCGCCAGTCGACGACGGCCGCTCGCGCGACACCGCCCGGATCCACTCCCGGCTCCGAATAGAAGTTGCGGTCCTCGATGGCGACGATCGCGTTGGGCAGAAGCGCCCCCATCTCGCTGAGGGGCTGGTCGTAGTGCTGGTAGCCCGGATCGTGCAGGTCGGCGAGGACGGTGGTTCCGTCGGCTGCGTAGATGACCGTGTCGGCCGGGATCGCCTGCGAAAGCTTCTGAACATCGGGCATGCGGTCGGCAAACGCCAGGTATGCGGGCGAGGTCAGAAACAGCGTCGGCACCGCCACCACGATCAGCACCATCACGCGGAGGAACCACCCTGTCGGGCGAAGGATCCTCCCACGTTTCAGGACGCGGGCCGTGCTGGCTCGACGGCGGTGGCCGTTTCGGCTACGAGGCCAGTCGATCCGATTCATGTCCCTGCCCCTCATCACGATCCGAGCCTTTCCGGCCCGCCGGAGCGGGAACGATGGGGCCATACCAGCCGATCGATTGCGCGCTGAGCAGCGCACGGACGTTGATCACCTGCTCGTCCGTCATCGCCCTGTCGCCGCCATAAGCCGCGAGCGCCGCGTCACCGACCGCAACGCGGTCGAGAATCTGCCCAGCCTTGGCGGCGAGGCCGGTGATCGCGGGTGCGTGTGCGGTGCGCCATGCGCGCGCCGCGGCCTGAAGCTGAATCGTCGTCCTCTCGCGCAACGATTCAAGCCCTGAGGCCGCGTGCACGCGCCCCGCCTCGATCGCCCGCGCCTGGCGTGCCGTGGCCCGCGGGACGACGACATCGCGCGTCCAGATCAGCATTTGCACGAGCCAGGTCAGGAATGCGGCGCCCAGCATCGCGGTCGCGTGCTCGGCGCGCCGGTTCAAATCGTCCATCGCATAAGGCACGCCGGCCGGAGCAGGCGTGCGCCGGAGGGGCAGCTCGATCCATTCGCCAAGCAAGATTCGGGGCTGCTGCTCTTTGGCCTTGCGGTGGGATCGCACCAGCGCAAGCAGCAGGATGTCCGTGAAGAGCAAGACGACGCCGGCGTTCGCGATCGCGAATCTGTGCTCGGGGAGCCAGCCGAGGAGATTGACGAACAGCAGACCAATCGTCGTATTCACGATCTGGTCCGCACCCCACGCTGCCGACTCGGTGAGATAGCGCGTGTTGGCCTGCTGGATGTTCGTCACCGCCAACCAGCACGTGACGATCAGGCCAAGCCAGACCAGCGCTTCGGCCCAGCGAGGCACCGAACGCCGCACCGGCGGGACGATCATCGCCGCGGCCATGCCCGCAAAAAGCGCCACCGAAAATTGCAAACCCGTCTGAGGTCCCCTTCAAAATGGAAACGCAGCCGGACGGTCGAGTATTGGACGGTTTCGCAGCGCGTTTTTCTTCTCGACAAGAGTGGTCGCGGCAACCGACGCGTTGTATTGATGGCGCGGCCGGTGACCCGCTCAGCGACCGCGCCGCCAACACCAACCTTCATGGCAATTCTTTTCGTCATCATGCTGATCACGCTCGGGCTGGCCCTGAGGGCCGCCACGGTGCGCCGCCACCCGAGCGTTGCCGGTTCGACGAGCAGGGATGAGAGCGCCGTCATCGACTCCTACGCGCGCACGTCATTGCTCGTCCTTCTCTGCCTTGTCGGCCTGTTCGCGCTGGGGCTGATGTACGGCAACGTCCTGGGTGCAGGAGCCGGATCCTAGAAGACGTCCCTGCCGCTTATGCCATGACTCGCCTCGGGGATGAGATAGGCGGTCTTGCGCTGGACCTCGCCTGGAGCCTGTGGTCGGAGCTGGGTGTGGATGGCGCAGTCAGGCGACACGAATGGCAGGCGATCGACCTCGAACCTCTGATCATTTTCACGGCATGGATTGGAGCGGCCGACCGGCGCCTTCGCTCGCGTTCGATGGAATGGTCGATCGAGAACTATCGGCTCGCCTCGGCCATCCGCCTGCGCAACCTGGCGCGACGCGCGAGCGCCGACGCCCGCGAATCCTTGGGACGCTATGCGGCCACCGTCAAAGCGAACACCAACGCGCCCTGGCCCGCGCATGGAGATCCGCTGACGCTGCTTCCTTCGGTGCCACAGGAGGTGCCCGACCTGCGCCGTCCATCCCTGCTGCAGCTCCGGCTTCGCGCCCTTGTCGGCGTTTCCGCGCGCGCCGAAATCCTCCGCCTCATGCTCGCCGTTCCGGATCGCGCTCAGTCTGCAGGCGAGCTCGCCGAAGCCGCGGCCTACGGCAAGGGCAGCATTGCCCAGGCCCTCGACCTGCTCACAATGGCGGGCGTCGTCCAGGTGCAGCCATCGGGAAACCGGCTGCTCTATCGCCTGGCCCGTCCGGCCGAGATCCGCCAGGCCTTGCCCGGGTTTCCGTCCAGATTCCCGGATTGGGCGCCCATCTTCCGCATCACCGAATCGCTTGCGAGCTATGCGCGGTCCACGCCGCCTTCATCGGACGCTCGAGTGACGAAGCTGCGCGTACTTCTCCACGCGATCGACGACGACGCGCGGCGGCTGTCGATAGTGAACGATGTGCCGAAGGCGACCGGCCCGGCCTCGATCCGGGAGTTCGAGGAGTGGGCGGTGACCTTCGTCGCCGATCAATCCGGGAAAACAGAAGCCGCGGGACCGGCAAGCGAGATCACTTACACGGTGCATCACCTTTCTTATGGCGGCTGGATCGGGACGAAGCAGGCGCGCGGGCGCCAGGCCGTGCAGCTGGAGCCGGCCGGGACGGCGTCTGTGCCCGGCCTTGACGAAGTCTCCGGACCTTACGACCTGGCGCAGGCGATATTCCTTGACGTGCTTGGCCCCGACGGTCGCAAGCCCAACGGGGCCCGCGCCAATGGTGATCTCCCAACGCTCAGCCGCGCATTCGCCGATCAGATGCTGCGTCCGATCGAGGGCGGCCAGGATGCTACATTCACCACCGAATTCTTGCGGCGCTGGTTCGAGAATCGGCAGCTTCGGCTGGAGCGGGGCGGGTAGCTCTACCTATATAGGTAGAAAAACGCGCATGTAGCCCGCGCGCAGAAGCGCAAATGGGCCCGGCCCCGGCACTTTCGGCCCATTTGACAACAGTTGAACCTAATTAACCGCAAGGCCGTAGCGGCATTCGGCCCTCCCCGATAACTTCGCTCCTCGGGTCACTCGCATCTCATGCCGGCGCACGCGCGCCGCCTGAAGAGCCTGTTGACCAAGGAGGGGTAACTGAAGTCACTGCGCCGGATCAATCGTCGTCTGCTGTTCGTTCGCACGGGGTACGTGCCGCTAGTCGTTGTGGCGGCGTTCACACACCTGAGCATCATCGCGCTCGCGGCCGCACCTGCCGCAAGCAGCCTTCCGCTGACGCGCGTGATACACGCGCTGTCGGCTTCTCAGGACGCCCCGGATCAGCCACCGACGATTGCGCTTCCCCCCGGCGGCAAGCTCTGCCCAGCCTCCGGCCCGGGCGTAGTCTGCGACGGGTCCGGCGCGGCTGGGGCCGCGCCAGGTCAGTCGTCACTACCCGACGGGCTGACCCAGTGTCCGGCCGACCCGGCGAAGTTGGTACTCACCATACCTGCAGCATGCGATGACACAACGCCTCCCTCCCCGGCTTCGCCGGTCTCCGTCCTTCCCGAAGCGTTCGTGCGGCCCTCGCCGGTGCTGCCCAGCGTCCCGGAGCAATCGCTCGCGACCCAGCACGCGCAGGCGAACAGCCTCACCCTTAAGGCCTCGAGCGCGACACCGCGCTCGGGCGATCCCGTCGTGCTCACCGCAACTGCCGCCGCAAGCGTCACCGGCACGGCATCGGCGATCGAAATCTTCGACCGCACCACCGGCACCCTCGCCGGCGCTTGCACGGCGTCGAGCCGCTGCCAGGTCGCCTATAGCGCGACGACGGGCAAGCATTCGTTCGAGGCATATGTGATGCCACCGGGCGCCACGGCGCCCAAGGCCGGCACGTCGATCGCATCCAATTCCATCCGGGTGACCTGGTTGGCCGTCAGCATCGACGCCGGCATCCCGGCCGCGGTGGGCCCGGGCAAGGCGATCAAGCTGACCGCGTCGACATCGGTTGACGTCGGCTCGCTCGGCTTCGTGCTGATGTTCTGGGACACGACCAGCAACAAGCGGCTCACGTACTGCGGCAGCGGCACAAGCTGCAGCACGCTGGTGAGCGAACCGGCCGCGGGCTCACACAGCATCGTCGCGTACGTCGCCGACTCGGCGGCGGCAACTCCGGCGTCGGGTGTCGACGCCTCGTCCGGCCTGGTTTCACCCACATGGCTCTCGGTCGTGCTGAGCGCCGGCACCGTCAACCCCAGCGCGGGCGGCACTGTTTACCTCACCGCGACCGCCAACGCCGACCTCACCAACACTCCATGGAACATCGGCATCTATGACGAGGCCGGGAATCTCATCGGCAAGCCGTGCAAGACCGCACGCGTCTGCACGACGCAGGTCACCGTCGGGGGCGGCGCCACCCCTTCGTTCTCGGCCGCGATCGGAGCGACTCCGGTACCGGGGTCGATCGACAGGTCGAGCGTCGCCGGCCACCTTCTGCCGAGCCTCTCTTCGACCGCGCCACTCGTGGACATCCAGGCCAAGTCGGTCGCGGTCAAGCCGTCGAGGCTTCTGTGGGGCGTCGATTCGTGCAAGCCGATAACCGGAGACGCGACTGCCTCCGGCGGCCTGTACCCGCAGGTGAACTCGATCCTCGGCACTCCCGATTTCTGGGGCCGGTACCTCACCACGACAGGCAACTGCCCGGGCATCAGCTCGACCGAAGTCGCTGCAGCCGCGAGGCAGCATCTCGGCATCCTGCCCATCTACAACGACTACGACTGCTCCGCAGTATCCGGATATGCCACCGCTCAGGGCTACGCCGCGAATGCGGCCTCGGCCGCCGCCGGCCTGGGCATTCCCAAGGGCACCGTCCTTGTCATCGACATCGAACCGCCGGGCCAGTGGTGCTCCGGTGGAGTCGACTCAGCGTTCGTCGCGGGCTGGCATGACGGCCTCGTCGCGGCCGGCTACGCCCCGGGCTACTACGGCGACGGCACCGCCTCCAGCACATTCGGCACGGCATGGTGCGGCGCGGTGGCGGCACATCCGGAGATCGGCGCCAATTCGTACCTGTGGTCGTTCGAACCGTCTTTGGTCGAGCCTTACACGAAAGCCTGGTCGCCCGTCTGGCAGCCGAACTCGGTTGGCTGTGCCGGTCGTATGTCGGCGTGGCAGTACGAGCTGAGCGCCGGCTCGACCCCTGACGTCGACAGCGACGAAGCGCTCTCGAGCATGCCGCTTTGGTATCCGTAAGGGCCGGCCGAATGAGCCCGGGTGCTTGCGCGCATCTGCGCGTTTTAGCCCAAGGATCTGGATTCGGCCAAGACCAGGAGGGTGTGAACAATGGAGCAAGAAGAAACCCGGATCGTTCGCGATGAGCCTTCGGGCGAGATCCGCGAGGAATCGCGGGTCACGAGCGACCCGAGCATGAAACCGCCGGCGTTCGGCGCCGCCGACACCGAGATCGTTAGCAGCTTCTCCCCGGCTCGGCGCGCAATCGAGATCGTCTATCTCGTTTTCGGCATCTTCAACGTCCTGCTGCTCATCCGCGTACTCCTCAAGCTCATGGCGGCCAACCCCGACGCGCTGTTCACGGGCTTTGTCTACGGCTTCACCAACGTGCTGTTGATCCCGTTCCGCGGCCTGCTGGCGAACTGGGCCAGCGGCCGGTCGATATTCGAGCCGTCGGTCGTGATCGCGATCCTGGTCTACACGTTGATCGCCTGGGGCCTGGCGAGGATCCTGGCGCTCACGTTCTCGCGCAACGTCACCAGGGCGAGCCGGCGGCGCACAGGCGACGTGCGGCTGAGGGCCGACTGAAAGCTCCAGGAAGCTCGAGTTGAGCACCATCCAGCGCAGGAGCGGCCGCCGGCGCATGGGGACCACGATCTGGACCCTGCTGGTCTCGCTGGCCGCGGCCTTGACGCTGCTGCTCGTGATGGTCGTCGTGGTGCTCGTCGCCACCTCGCCGAACTGGCTCGGACACTAGGCGCGGCGTATTCGGCGCGCCTGCCGGCCGCGACGGTGAGCCGGCTCTAGCCCGCTCGCAGGCCGGGGATCGCCACCAGGTCGCGGATGTCCTGGACCTGGCGAGTGATCCAGCGCGAGATGTCGTTCGTGCGCACGACCTCACGGACGGCCTCGTTGCGCTTGCGACGCTCCTCGCTGCTCATCGTCAGGCCCTGGTGGATGGCGTCGGCCGTGGCCTCGATATCGAAGGGATTGATCGAAAGCACGTGGGGCAGCAGCTCCTCATGGGCGCCGGCGTTCTCGGATAGGACGATCATCCCCTCGGCTCGGTTGACGAGGGCTCCTTCTTTCACGACCAGGTTGAGGCCGTCGTAAACGGGGTTGACCAGGAGGACGTCGAAGTTGCGCAGGGCAGCCATCGCCTTGCGCACGTTTTCGCCGAATTCGAGGCGAATCGGCGTCCAGCCGTCGGCGCCGTGATGTTTGTTGATGCGCATGGCCACCTGCCTCACACGGCGCAGGTACGTTCGGTATACGGCCACGTCCTGCCGCGATGGCTGCAGGAAGGCCCAGAACTGCACCTGGCCTTTGAGCTCGGGGTGATGGATCAGCAGCTTCTCGTACGCGAGGAAGCCCCTGACGATGTTCTTCGAAGGGTCCGTCCGATCGATGCGAACGATGAGCTGCTTGGGTCGCCAGTCTCGGAGTTTGCGCTCCTCGACCATCACCCCGTGTGAGAACGCGAGCCTGGTGGTCGATGCCACGTCGATCGAGATCGGGTATGCGCGCGCATAGACCACCCTGCCGTCGACGAGGACGGCACGCTCCCTTTCATCGACCTGAAGGCCGGCGTTCTCCTCGCAAGTCATGAGGAAGTTGCGCACGTCGAGGCTCGACTGAAATCCCACGATGTCGCAGCCGAGCAGGCCGTACAGGATCGCCGTCCGCATGTCCTTCGGCAGCACCTTCCAGTACTGCGGCGTCGGCCAGGGGATGTGAATGAAGTGCTGGATGATGGCTCCAGGCAGCTGTGCACGGACGAACCTGGGGACGAGGTAGAGCTGGTAGTCGTGGACGAGGACGAGCGGCCGGTGCGGCAGCTTGCGCCCGACCTGGACCACCTTCTCTGCCACCTGCCGGTTCACCTGCACGTAGCCGTCGTCCCACGCTCGGTGGATGCGCCCGTTGATGATCGGCTGCTGCGCGAGATCCCAGAGGTAGTGCTGGATGAACCACAGGACAGGGTTCGCGATCACCGAGTAGTACTGCTCGTACTGCTCGGGGGTCGGGGTCACGTAGTGAAGGCGCGTTTGCGAGCGCAGCAGCGGCGAGGTCCACGTATCGCCTTGCTCCGCCACCAGCTTGCGCTCGGCCTCGTTGCGCGCGCAGCACACCCAGTCCGCCGCGGTCACCTCGGCCAGCGTGAGCAATGCTGTGACCACTCCTCCGGCGCCGCGCGCAAACCCCCCCTCCGGCCTCGGCTCGTGGGGCGCGCGATTGCTGACCACAATCGCCGAGTGAAGCGGGAGCGTGCGGTTTATGTACGCGCGCATCGACCCGCCCGGGCGGCGGCGTTCGACGCTGTTCATGAAGGGGCTGTCCACCGGCATCTCGAACATTTAGGTGGGGGTTGGCTTGGGTGACGCGCCGCCGGCCGGCGCCGGGGATGGGGAGGGCACCGGCGTCGGCGTCGGTGATGGCGCCGGGGGCGGTGACGGCGACGGCGATGGGCTGGCCTGGTCCGTCGGGCTGGCCGTCGGAGATGCGCTCGGCGATGCGGTGGGCGTAGCCGGGGTCGCAGACGCGGCCGGCGAAGCTGAGCAGCTGCCCTGCAGGAAGATCTCTTGCGAGTCGGAGCCGCAGCCACGCACGATGCCCGACGGCTGCGAGTACCAACCACGCATCTTGCTCGGCAGCGCATTGATGAAGCGCGCCATGATCGTCTGCCCGACGCTCTCGCCGAAGGCGCGGATCGTTCCCCCGCCTCCGTTCGGTGCGGTGTTGCCGACCCACACGCCGGCGACGATGTCGGGGTTGTAGGCCATGATCCACGAGTCCGGGATCTGGCCGCGGCCGTTGTCGCTGGTGCCGGTCTTGCTCGCCATCTGCCGGTTCCAGCCGAATCCCCACCTGTACTGGTACTGCTTGAGCACGTCTGTGATGAGGTAAGACTCAGCCGGCGTCAGGACCGCCTGGCCGCCGCCCGGCACGTCGTGCGTGTAGACCGTCTTGCCGGTGCCGTCATCGATCGACCGGATAACGCTCAGGTCTACCTTCTGGCCCTGGTTCGCAAACACCTCGTAACCCTGTAGGTGCTCATACAGCGTGACGTCGCTGCCGCCGATCGCGGTAGACAATCCAGGGTCCAGGTGGCTCTTGATGCCCATCTGGTGCGCGAGGGCGATCACGTTGTTCATGCCCTCCATCTGCCCGACTTCGACGGCCGGGATGTTGCGCGAGTAGACCAGCGCGGTGCGAGCCGTGAGGGGGCCCATGCCGCCGTTGTCGAAGTCATGCGGCACGTAGCCGTTGAAGCTCTGGGTGCGGTCGTCGAGCTGGGTCGCAAGGGTGATCTTGTGGTCGCGGAGCGCCGCCTCGTAGACGTAGGGCTTGAACGAGGATCCCGGCTGGCGCTCCGCGAGCACGACGTCGAACTGCCCGGCGATCGAGTCGTTCCCATAGTCTGCCGAGCCGACCCAGGCCAGGATCTCCCCAGTCTTTGGGTCGGCGGCCAGCAGGGCAGAGTTGTTGATGTTCGCCCACGCGAGGTCTTTGACGCCGTTCTTCACGGCGGCATCCGCGATCTGCTGGAGGTTGAGATCGAGCGTGGTGTGGACCGTGATGCCGCCCTGCTGGACAGCGGCCGACCCGAACGTCGCCTCTAGTGACGAAAGCACGTAGTCGACGAAATGCGGCGCCTTGCTCTGCCGTGCGGTGGGCTGGATCTTCAGCTCCGATTTGATGTCTTCACTCGCCGCTTGATCGGCCTGGTTTTGCTTCAACGCGCCGACCGCCACCATCCCGTTGAGGACGTAGAGCTCGCGCTGGCGGGCCAGGTCGTAGTGGACCTGCGGGTCATACGCCGACGGCGCCTGGATGAGACCTGCCAGGAACGCCGCCTGCGCCGGCGTCAGGTCCTTGGCGTCTTTGGTGAAGTAGGTGCGCGAGGCGGCGCCGATGCCGTACGCGCCGTGACCGTAGTAGACGCGGTTCAGGTACATGGTCAAGACCTGATCCTTCGAGAACCGCTGCTCGAGAGCGATGGCGAGCACCATCTCTTGCACCTTACGCGTGACAGATTTCTGCGGCGTCAGCAGCTGGATCTTCACGAGCTGCTGTGTGATCGTGCTGCCGCCCTCGTTCAAGCCGCCCGACGTCACGTCGACCCAGAGGGCGCGCGCCGTCGAGCCAGGATCGATCGCCCCGTGGTGGTAGAAGTTGCGGTCCTCCGCCGCCAGCGTGGCGGCCGGCGCGTACCGCCCCATCTCGCTGAGATAGAGGCTCATGTGGTAGTGGCCGGCCGGGCTCCAATCCTCGATCAGCTTTCCGTTGCGGTCCAACACGATGACGTCGCCCGCGGCCAGCACGTCCTGGCTCGGATTGGGCAGGTCTTTCACGGCCCACAGCACATACAGCGTGGACAGGATGAAAAGGACTCCGACCGTGGCGGCGATCCAGACCCGCTTGGCCCACAACCAGCCGAAGAACCGGTGGTGGGCTGCCGCATGCTCGGGACCGCGACCGGCTGGGTTTTGAACCACCGTACGCGCTCCTCCTGTTGGCGCCCGCACATCCGAGGTGGCCTTTACAGCCGCTTACTCGGCAATGGCGAGCTTCGAGAGAACAACGCCGGGTTCGGGCGTGCTACTCGGAGCCGGCTGCGCGCCCAGTCAGGCCGCTATCCGAACTCCACGGCAATGTACGCCGCCCCATTGGGAGCGACCGCCCAGGCAGTCGCCACGTAGCGGTACGGGCCGAGGATGTTGGCCCTGTGATCGGGGCTGGCCCAGAACATGGCGTTGAGCTGCGGGTCGTTGATGCCGCCGCTCCACCACCCGACGTTCTCGCCGGCTTGATTGCCCAGGCGGCACGTCAGGTCGAGGTTGGGACCGTTGGTGTGCGAGATGTACCCCTGCGCGGCCATACGCTTGGCGTTGCTCAGGGCGACGTTGTAAAGGCAGGAGCTCCAGGTCAGCGGCCCGAGGCCGGCCGAAGCTCGGTCCTTGTTGATGAGCGCTTGCTGCGTCGAGCCGACAGAGATTGCCGGCCGAGCGGGCGCGGCCGCAGCCGGCGGCGCGGCACGAGGCGGCGCGGGGGCGCTCGCGGGGACCGGGATCGGAGATGGGACGGGAGTCGGCCGGGTCAGGTGGCTGTCGAGCGGCGGATCGCCGGCAGGAGACTGGTATGCGGCTGTGGCCCTGGACGCGGTCAGTGCGTGGGCACTGTCGTTCTGCCCCCGCAGCGTCGCGGCCGTCCCGGCGCCGATGACGGCCACGAGCAGGACGCCTCCCACCCAGGAAAGTATCCGCATGGCAGCCGCAGAGTCTGACGGCGGCCGGCGGGATACAGGCGCAGATCGGGTAAAACGTTGTAAAAGGCATCACGGTGGCCTGCCCAGGCGCCCTTTACGTTCTTTACAGCGCGACCTCAGATCGAATCTGGCAGGCGGCTGTACAGACGTTCGTGGGCCATGACAAGGAATGTCTCGGCAATCCTCTCCCAGCCGTGTCGCTGGCCCCACATGAAGGTCATCGCGCGCAGGGCAAGTGTGAGCGCCTCATAGATCGGAAAGCGCTCGATGGTTGCGTGCGGCCTCAGCTCGAGATAGCGGCGCAGGAATCGAGCTCGCGTTTCCTCTGCCGCGACCGAATCTTCCCAGCCGGCCGGCGTCGAAGGCACGATGTAGCCGCAGTATTTGCCGAGGTCATAGCTCGTCTCGGCCATCGCAAAGTAATCGAAGTCGATGAGCGTGTAGGTGCCGTCGTTGTACACGAACTGGTCGTACTTGAGATCTCCGTGCGTCGACAGCCATTCCTCGTCGATAGTGACGCGGGATCGATTGCGCAAATGGGTGGTGAGATCGGAGAGCAGGAAGTGGCCCTGGGGGTGGACATAGGCAAACTGCTCCGCCACGCGGTCCAGGCGGTCGATCTCTCGTTCGAGCGAGATCTCGATGTCGGTCTCCACGGCCGCCTCGTGCACGACGGCGATCGCCGCGGCTGCGGCGAGCCCAGCGTTCTTGAACTCGTCACTCGTCCTATCGGTGCCGACTGGTGCGCCGGCGATCGCCTCTTCGAGCAGGAGACCGTACTTCTCCACCCAGCCCAGCGGCCTGGGCAGGCGGATCAAGCCGTCCTGCACGCCGGCCGATGCGCGCCATAGGCCTTCGACGATCCTCGTGGCGCGCAGCCCGCGATCGCCGGGCTGCACCTTGCCGTACACGGTCACCGGTCCCGCCGCGGTGTGCATCGTGTACCGCAAGATGGCGCCGATCTCTGGCGTGTAGCGAACCCGCTCGATCTCGAGCCGGGGATATGCATGTAAAGGAAGGGGGCCCTGATCGGGAAGCCCCAGCAACAGCCTGGTCACTGTGTCTGGGTCCGACGCGCCCGGCAGGCCGGGCATCGTCGGGTCGAACGGGTAGAACCAGAACGCGTGCTGCGAATCGTGGAAGAGGCGCGGATGGCCGATGCCGTTTATGGGATCACACGATTCGGCTGTGTAGCGATCGAGGCTCGCGCAGAGCTGCTCCCACGCGAGGCTTCCGAACGCACCGCGCCCGACAAGCCGCAGCGACCGCGTCTCCTCGTCCTTTCTGATCAGTACCTCGTGCATGGCCCAATAGCCGTCCGGCGGCGAGAGTCTCGATGAGCGCTTGCGCAACGAATCGATCTGCCAGCCCGACCCGTCGAGCACACCGGCGACGAAGGCTCCCACCGCCGCCTCGTCAGTCGCCTCGAGCATGGTTACAAGCGAGACTTGCGGCGTTTCCGCAGTAAGCATTGCCAATAGAACGCTGAGCGGGGCGTTCTGCGACATATCCGGCGCCAATCGCACAAAAATGCTGGCGGCAATGGTCCGTGTCCAGGATGACGGCGAGGGCATTTGCTCATATCCATGTGGAGGTGAGCCGTTTTGGACACGCTCGGCGAATTTATCGGTCGCCCGCCTTTACTGCAGCGCGTCGCAGTAAAGCTTTTTGTTTTCACGGCCGGTGTTGTTCTCATGCTGGCGCGTACATCGCCCGCCCTGGCCGCGGATTCAGGCAGCAGTCACGGCAAGCCAACTGACAAGACCAACGCAGCCGTGGTGGTCACGCGCAGCGACCACACCGCGGTCAAGAACGACCACCAGATAGGCGGGAGCGGCGGCGATGGCAGTGGCGATGGCACAGGCAAGGGGAGCACCGCCAAGAGCACCGCGGGCGGGACCGCCCAGGTAAGCGGTGCCGCCAAGAGCACGGCGGGCGCGACCGCTCAGGTAAGTGGCGCCGCCAAGAGCACGGCGGGCGCGACCGCCCAGGTAAGCGGCGGCGTCAAGAGCAGCTCGGAGCCCAGCGCCCAGGGCGCCGGCAGCGCAGGCACGAGCGCCGACGGCAACGGCCATGCCAACAGCGGCGGCAACGCCGACGCGAGCGGCAAGGGCAGCGGCAACGCCAAGGTGACGACCGAGTCGACCACCAAGGGTAACGGCGGCGCAGGCGTGAAGGACTCGCCCAAGTCGAACGGCAACACCGACGCGACGTCGGCGCCGAGCACTGGCGTGAGCACCGGCAACACGGCCGGCAGCGCGAAGTCTTCGACCTCTGCGGGAGTTTCCGGCAGCACCGGCAACAGCACGGGCACGACCGCCGGCAGCACCCCGACGGGTGGCGTCTCCGGCAGCACCGGCACCAGCACGGGCACGACCGCCGGCAGCACCGCGACGGGCGGCGTCTCCGGCAGCACCGGCACCAGCACGGGCACGACCGCCGGCAGCACCCCGACGGGTGGCGTCTCCGGCAGCACCGGCACCAGCACGGGCACCACCGCCGGCAGCACCCCGAC
>DATINX010000066.1:0-1890 GCA_035473835.1 Candidatus Dormiibacterota bacterium
ATCGCCTTTCCGCTCGGGTCCATGACGAAGCCTGAGGTTCGCGAGCACGCGCGGGAGTTCGACCTACCGGTGGCAAGCAAGGCGGAGAGCCAGGAGATCTGTTTCGTGCCGCGCGGCGAGACCGCCCGTTACCTCTCTGAGCGCCTGCCGGTTCGTGCCGGCTAGGTGGTCGACTCGTCGGGTCGCGAGCTGGGCAGCCACCGGGGCACGGCGCTCTACACGGTGGGACAGCGCAGCGGCTTCGGAGATCTCCGCGACGCCGGCCCGTGGTACGTGATCAAGATCGACGCCCCAGCCAATCGCCTCGTGGTCGGACGCAAGGAGGAGCTCGCGGTCAGCAGCGTGGCGCTTCGTGACATGACCTTCGTCGACGGGAGTGCCGATGAGCCGATTCGTTGCCATGCGCGACTGCGCTACCACGCACAGCCGATTCCCGCGACTTATGCAGCGGACAGGCTTGTGCTGGACGAGCCCTTTCTCGGCGCGGCGCCGGGACAGGCGGCCGTGCTTTATGCGGACACCAAAGTTCTGGGTGGAGGCATCATCGTTTGACTCCTCGTCGTGCTCCACGCCCCTCTCCCTAACCCTCACCCCAGCAGGGAGAGGGGGTGATCGAGACCGAGCGACTGGCCGTCCGCCTCGCGGAAGACGCAGACGTGCCGGAGATCATTCGTTTCTACTCGGAGAACCGCGCTCACCTGCAGCCGTTCTCGCCGACGTACGCACCGGACTTCCTCGACAGGTCGATGTGGCTCGACCAGGTTCGCAATCGCAAGCACGAGATGGCGGCGGGCGCCGGCTTCCGCGCCTTCCTGTTCCAGCGGGACGACCCAACGCGGATCATCGGCAACCTGAACCTCACCCAGGTCCACCGCAGTGCGTTCAACTCGTGCGTGCTCGGCTACAACCTGGCCGCGGACGCACAGGGAAAGGGCTATATGACGGAGGCGGTGCGCGGCGCAGTTGATTTTGCGTTCGCCTCGTGGCGGTTGCACCGGGTCGCGGCGAACTACATGCCCCGCAACACTCGCAGCGCGGCCGTGCTGCAGCGGTGCGGGTTCGAGGTCGAGGGCCACGCACGTGCGTACCTGCTCATCAACGGGCGCTGGGAGGACCACGTGCTCACCGCGATCACCAACCCGAGCTGGAAGCCCCCGACGCCGTGAGCATGTCGCTTTACGGCTTCGCCGTCGTCGTGTGGCGATGGCTCGAGTACGCCGGCCTTATCGGTTTCGTCGGGGTTGTCGTTGTGCGGCGGCTGGGGGCGATGCCGCCGGCGCAGCGTTGGGCGCGTCCATCGATGCAGGGCTGGCTTGCAGCGGCGTTCGTCGGCGGGGTCGGCCTCCTCGCCGCGCAGACGCTGCATGGAATGCAGCCGACCATAGCCGGCGTGGTGCGGGTGGTGGCGGAAGGCGTGGCCCTGGGACTTTGCTTGACCATCGGCCGTGGCGCTGCGCCCGCCGGTTTCCTTGCGGCACTGATGCTCGCGTTGGGTGGGCACGCGGCCCTCATAAGCCCCGCCGCCGGGGCGATCTTCACCGACGCCATCCACGTGCTCTCAGCCGGAACCTGGGCGGGTGGCATCCTCGTCCTCTCCTTCCTGCACCCGCCCGAGGGTTGGCGTGGTGAGGCAGGCCGCACGATGCTGAACCGGTTCGGGCGAGTGGCATTCCTCGCCTTCGCGATCACCGCTCTGACCGGGGTACTGCGTGCGACCGAGGTCGTCAGCCGGCCGAGCGACCTGTGGGAAACGCAGTACGGCCTGGTGCTCAGCGCCAAATCGACCGGGGTCGTGGTGATGGTGGCCATGTCCGCGCTCGTCTGGCGGCGCGGTTTCAGGTATGCACAGGCTGAAGGCGTGCTGGTGCTCCTGGTGCTCGCCGCCACCGC
>DATINX010000067.1:0-5780 GCA_035473835.1 Candidatus Dormiibacterota bacterium
GAGGTCGTTGACGCCCCAGCCGATGATCTGGCCCCAGATCACCAGGATCAGCATGAGCCCGATGATCACGATCGAAGCCATCGTCGCGCGCGGGATGTTGCGACGCGGGTTCTCTGTCTCCTCGGCGAGGGGCACGGCCGCCTCCCAGCCGGTGAGACCCTGAACGGTGAACACGATGGCGAGCGCGAATCCGGAGACGGTGGCGATGTTCCCGGGGTTGAAGCTGTAGTCGAACGACCGCAGCGTGAAACCGCCGGGTCCCGGGTTCAACAGCCCAAACAGTCCTAGTCCCAGAACGATCAAGAACTCGAGCGCCCCGACGACCACGATCGTGCGCACCGACAGCTTGATACCCAGATAGGCGAGCGCCGTCACCGCGGGAATGGCAACCAGCGCGAACATCCACCAGTGGAACCAGGTCCAGCCGTAGTTTGCCTTGAGCTCGCCCTCAAGGATGAACCCGAAGTAAGCGAGTATCGGACCCGGAACGATCGGCGAGTAGAGCACGAACATCCAGCCGGTCAAGAATCCGGCGCGCGCGCCGACTGTTCGGCTGACGTACGTGAAATATCCTCCGGCGGACGGGAAGCGCCTCGCCAGCTGCACCAGGCACATGCCGAGCGCGAGGACGACCAGGAAGCCGAGAAGGTATGCGAGGGGTGCGTGCGCTCCAGAAAATCCGACGATCGTGGCCGTGAAGAAGAAGGCGGCGATCGCGGGGGCGATGTGGGTGACGTTCTGCATCACCGCGCCGGTCAGCCCGATGGCTCCGGCGCTCAGCGGGGTTTCCGCTACCCAGGCCTCCCCAGACCTCTCGACGGCATCCTCGGCAAGCGCTCGGGCGTGCTTGTCAGACATGTTGGACTCCCCTCCCTGGCCGACCCAACGGATAACGGACGACGCCTAGGCCGCGACGATCCAAGCTGACCTGTCCCGGAAATGTCCAATGTCCAGGAACATTCGACATTTCTACTCCGGGCCGGTCGTCGTGTCAACGGAAACCTTTTGCTCTCTACATGCGCTCGGGGGCCAGGGCGCCTACCTTTATCGTCGGAAATGTTCGAGACCAGCGAACGCCGGCGCGCTCCGGCAGCGGCCGACATCGTCCCGACCCTGGCACGCCAGTTCCTGGCCGAGCTCGACGTTGGCTCTCGCCTGCCGACGGTACGGGCCCTGGCGCGAGAGCACCACTCGAGCAACTCCTCGGTCCATGCTGCGATCAGCAAGTTGGAGCAGGGGGGCGCGATCTCGATCGAAACACGGGGCCGGGCCGGGGCCTTCCTCGTCCAGCGGTCGATCGATCGGCTGTGGGCGATGACGAAAGCGGGACCCCTCGTGATCGCGCTCCCGCTGGCTTCGTCGCCGCGTTACGAGGCCCTTGCGACGGCGATCAAGCAGATGATGACCAACGGCGGGCTCGATGTGATCCTCATGTTCGTGCGCGGCTCCAGACAGCGACTCCAGGCAGTGCACGAGGGTCGATGTCACCTCGCCGCGATGTCGAGCTTCGCCGCCTCCGAACTGTGCGATTCCGGCGATGCCATCGTGACGGAGATGCTGCCGAACTCCTACAACACCGGCCACCGCGTGTTCTACACGCCGGGCGGAAACAATGCCCATCCGGTTCGCGTCGTGGTCGACCGCCACTCGGCCGACCAGCAGCTGCTGACGGCCCTGGAGTTCGTGGACAGGGAAGTCGTCACGCTTCCGGCCATGACCGGTCAAATTGCGCGTTTGCTCGAGAGCGGTCAGCCGGATGCCGCGGTGTGGACCATCGACGAGATGCAGACGAGGTGGCCGGCCGGCGTGCTCGACCGGCCTCTGTCGCCGGCTGTGCGCGAGCGCATCGGAGACCGCGACACGCGGGCGGTCCTGGTCGGCAAGTCGGTTGACGCATCGGTTTTGCGCGCCGTATGCGCTGCGCTCGACGCCGAGCAGATCGAACGCATTCAGCAGGATGTCATCGCGGGCCGGACAGTGCCCGAGTACTGAGCCTCCCTAGTTCCCTGGGTTCTCGCTGCCCAGAGCAGCAAGGCGATGCATGACCGGAGCAGTCGCCGCGTACAGGTCGCGGTAAGCCACGAGGTAGCGCCGGTAGATCCCGTTGCGGCCCGGATCTGGCGTGTGGACATCCGGATTCATGCGGATCACCGCACATGCGGCCCCAACATCTGAGTAGGCGCCTGCCGCCACGCCGGCCAGGAGCGCGGCGCCGAAAGCGGGCCCCTCTTCGGCGCTGGTGCGATGGATCGGCAGCCCGAACACGTCGGCCTGCAGCTGCCGCCAGAACGGGCTGCGCGCTCCGCCGCCGGTAGCACGAACCTCCTTCGCGGTCAGCCCGAGCTCCGTCATCAAGTCGAGGCAGTCCTTGAGGCTGTACGTGACGCCTTCCATGACGGCCCGGGTCAAGTGGGCCTGCGTGTGGCGAACGTTGAGGCCGATGAATGCGCCTCGGGCTTCGGGGTCGAGGTAGGGCGTGCGTTCGCCAGTGAGGTACGGCAGGAAGACGAGCCCCTCCGAGCCCGGCGGGGCCTGAGCGGCCAGCATCGACATGGCCTCGTAGTCCTTTCCGCCGGCGCCCGTATCGCGCCACCATCGAAGCGAGCCGCCGGCCGAGAGGGTAACGCCCATCAAGTGGTAATGACCAGGAACCGCATGACAGAAGGCGTGAAGCCTTCCAGCTGGATCGATTCTGATCGTCGCGCTGGCAGCGAAAACCACGCCGCTCGTGCCGATCGACGAGCTCACCAGACCGTCGCGCACGATTCCGTTGCCCACCGCGGACGCGGCGTTGTCGCCACCCCCCGCCGCCACGACGAGCCCGGCCGGCAGCGCGGTGCCGGCTGCGGCGGTGGCAGTGATACGGCCGGTCACATCGGGACCTTCGTGCACGTCGGGCAACCACGACCGTGGGATCTCCAACGCGGCCAGAACTTCGTCTGACCAATTGCGCCGGCGAAGGTCGAGCAGCAGCGTGCCCGAAGCGTCCGACGCGTCGGTTGCGAATTCGCCGGTGAGCCGAAGCCGGACATAATCCTTGGGCAGCAGCACATGGCGCACCCGGGCGTAAGCGTCCGGCTCGTTCTCCCGCAGCCAAAGGATCTTGGGTGCCTGAAAACCTGTGATGGCGGGGTTTCCGGTGATCTCGACCAGGCGCTCGGCGCCCACCTTCTCAGTGATCGCCCGGCACTGGTTCGCCGTCCGCTGATCGCTCCAAAGAAGGGCGGGCCGGATGACGCGATCGCTCGAGTCTAGGAACACGGATCCGTGCATCTGCCCGGTGAGCCCGAGCCCTAGAGGCGGATCGGGAAGCTCGGCTGCTACGCGGGACAGCACGTGCCGGCTCGCAGCCCACCACCGCTCAGCGTCCTGCTCGGTCCACCCCGGCCGTGGAGTCGACAGGGGGTATTCCTCAGTGGCCGTGGCGAGAACGTTGCCGGCAAGGTCGAGCGCGACGGCGCGTGCGCCGCTGGTGCCGACGTCGAGGCCGATCAGAGCACCGGCTCTGGGCTTCGTCTTCTTCTTTGTCATCGCGACGCCGCGGGGAGCGCGAGCAGGAGCTCGGGTGTGAGCTCGTAGATGTCATCGAGGACGGCGTCCGCCGCGGCGAGTGCGGCGGCGTCCGGAGAATGCTGCCCTCTTGGTATGGCGACCACGCGCGCTCCAGCGGCGGTGGCCGAAAGCAGCCCGTTCGTCGAGTCCTCGATCGCGACGCATTCAGCGGGCTTCAACCCGAGACGCCTGGCGAGCTCCTCATAAGGGTCAGGCGCCGGCTTTCCGCGGTTGACCTCATCGGTGGACAGGACGACGTCAAAGCAGTCGGTGAGATTTGCGATCCGCAAGGCGAGGACGATGAGCGAACGCGGAGATCCGGATGCAAGGCCGAGCCGAAAATGCCGCGCGAGGTTGCGCACCACTACGGCGGCGCCATCGATCTGCGGGAGAAAGCGTTGGTACGAAGAGGCCATCTCGGCGATGACGACTCCCGCCACGGCCGAAGGCGAGAGGGATCCAGCGAGCTGCTCGCTCAGCTCCTCTGACCACACCGCCGTGCTCACGCCCATCATCCTTTTCTGCAGCTCCGTGCTCCACTGGCCACCGCGGCGTTCGATGAATTCGCGCCGGACGCGCTCCCACACGGGCTCGGAGTCGATCAGCACGCCGTCCATGTCGAACAGGACCGCTTTCAGCTCCGGCACGGCCCACATGCTATCTGCCGGCTGGCGGCTTGCCCGGCGCGTGGCGGTCAACGGCATGCTAGGAGATGCCGAAATTACGTTGCGAGTGAGCGCACCAGTTACTCGCGGCGGTAGAAGATCCCATGATGTCCGGGATGGCTGGGGTTCTTGACGCCATTGGCAACACGCCGATCGTTGAGCTGTGTCGCATTCGGCCCGCGCGCGGAGCGCGCTTGATGGTCAAGCTCGAGTCCGCCAACCCCACCGGCAGCATGAAAGACCGCATCGCCCTGGCGATGGTCACAAAAGCGGCCGCCGATGGCCGCCTGCCGGCCGGGGGCCAGGTGGTCGAGTACACCGGCGGGAGCACTGGAATGGCGCTTGCGTTCGTGTGCGCCGCACGCGGCTACCGCTGCACGTTGGTGAGCAGCGATGCTTTCAGCGACGAGAAGATCACGGGAATGGCTGCGCTTGGCGCGAACGTCGTGATCGTTCCAAGCGAGCGCAAACGGATCACCGCCGAACTGATCCGCGAGATGATCGCGACGGCCAAGCGCCTCGCTCAGGAGCCTGGCAGCTACTGGACCGACCAGCTGAACAATCATGACGGGGAGACCGGCTATCACCCGCTGGGCGAGGAGATCTGGTCGCAGACGCATGGACGTGTCGCGGCCTTTGTACAGTCGGTAGGCACCGCACATTCGCTCCACGGCACTGCCGAGGTCCTTCGGGATCACCGACGCGACGTGAGGATCGTGGCTGTCGAGCCGGCCGAATCGCCGGTGCTGTCCACCGGCCGGACCGGCGGTCATCGCATCGAGGGGATCGGGCTCGGCTTCGTGCCTCCGATGTGGCGCGGCGAGCAAGTCGACGAGATCGTTCAAGTGAGCTCCGACGAGGCGATGGCCATGGCCAGGCGCCTGGCCCGAGAGGAAGGATTGTTCGCCGGCACCTCGAGCGGCGCCAACGTCGTGGCCGCCCTGCGAATCGCAGAGGGGTTGCGGGAGGACGAAGTGGTTGTGACCTTGGCGGTGGATTCCGGCTTGAAATACCTGAGCACAGAGCAGTACTCAAGATGAGCGCCACACCCTTGGTCATACCCGCCCTCGACGATTGGCACGGGTCGTCTGATCTCCACCACTACTACGTATGCGACGTCTTCACCTCGACGCCGCTCGAGGGCAACCAGCTGGGGGTCTTCGTCGACGGGCGACCTTTCAGCACGGACGAGATGCAGCGCATCGCCCGCGAGCTGAACGTGGCCGAGACGGTCTTCCTCCTGCCCCCGAAGCAGGGCGGCGACGTATGGGTGAGAATCTTCACTCCCGCCTCCGAGCTCCCATTTGCCGGCCACCCCATTCTCGGGACGTCGTTCGTGGTGGGAGAGGCTCTCGGCGCGGATGCGGTGACCCTCGAAACCGCTTTCGGACTGGTGCCTGTCAGCCTGGAACGGAACGGCGGCCGCATCGTGTTCGGCCGGATGAAGCAGCCCATCCCGACATGGCAGCGATTCGAGCGCGAACGCGAGCTCCTCGACGCCCTCGGTGTCGAATCGTCGCGGCTGCCGGTCGAGCGCTACACAAACGGTCCTTCCTTTGTATA
>DATINX010000068.1:0-5880 GCA_035473835.1 Candidatus Dormiibacterota bacterium
CTTCGCCCGCGTTTCGTCGTCGCGGAAGATCGGGACGACGATCACCTGGATGGGCGCGACCTTGGGAGGCACGATGAGCCCCGAGTCGTCGCCATGCGCCATCACCAGCGCGCCGACCAGACGGGTGCTGATCCCCCACGAGGTCGAATAGCAAAGCTCGCGCTGGTTGTCCTTGTTGGAAAAGGAGATGTCGTAAGCCCGGGCGAAGTTCTGGCCGAAGTAATGGGACGTCCCCATCTGCAGCGCAAGACCGTCCTTCATCAAGCCTTCGAGCGTGAGGGTATGGACCGCCCCGGGGAAGGTCTCGGCAGGCGACTTCTTGCCGCTGAGCACCGGAACCGCGAGCCACTCCTCCGCGATTGCGCGGTAGTAGCCGAGGATGAGATCCGCTTCCTCGATCGCCTCCTCGGCCGACGCGTGGAACGTGTGACCTTCCTGCCACCAAAACTCGCGGCTGCGTAGAAACAGGCGCGATCGCATCTCCCACCGCACGACGCTGTTCCATTGGTTGGTCAGCTTGGGCAGGTCGCGGTGGCTCTGGATATAACGGCGGATGAGGGCACCGATGATCGACTCGGAGGTGGGCCTGATAGCGAGAGGCTCCTCGAGCTCCTCCATCGCGCCCCCTGCTTTGGTCACCCACGCGACCTCGGGCGCGAAGCCCTGGACGTGCTCCGCCTCCTTCATCAGGTACTCGCGTGGGATCAGCAGGGGAAACGCCCAGTTCTCGTGGCCGCTTTCCTTGATCATGTCGTCGAAGGCGCGCTGGATCGCCTCCCACATCGCCCAGCCATAGGGGCGGACGACCATCATGCCGCGCACACCCGACCAGTCGGCCAGCTCCGCCTTGCGGACGACGTCGGTGTACCAGCGGTCGAAATCGTCGGACATCTTGGTGATGTCCTTCACGAAATCCTGCTGCTCCTCAATTTCCTGCTTCATGTTTCGCTCCGAAAGATCAATGATTTGGGTTCTGGTCGTCACGCCCCACCGGCCCCTCCGGGCCACCTCCCCGCGTGGCGGGGAGGCCAGGGCTAGAGCGGGAGCGGGGTCGGAGCGGCCCCGTTCTCGGCGGCGATCGCGTCGATCTCGGCCAGAAGCACGGGGAGCAGTTCCTCTTGGGCCACGGTTTTGTACAGCTTACCTTTCTTGAAAATCACGCCTTTGCCGCGCCCGCCGGTGACGCCGATGTCGGCGTGGCGCGCCTCCGCCGGTCCGTTTACGACACAGCCCATCACCGCAACGGTGATCGGGACCTTGAGCCGTGCTATGTGCGCTTCGACTGCCTTCACCGTCGGCACCATGTCGTATTCGAGCCGCCCGCACGTCGGGCACGCGACCAGTGTCGCGCTCTCGTTGCGGAAGGCGAGAGTCTTCAGGATCTCGTGCGCGACTCGGACCTCTTCGCGCGGGTCCGAGGTGGCGAGCGAAACGCGGACGGTGTCGCCGATGCCTTCGCTCAGCAGGATCCCCATGCCCACCGCGCTGCGGATGCTGCCGGCCTCGACGGGACCGGACTCGGTGACCCCGAGATGGATCGGGTATGGTCGCGCGGCCGCGAACTTGCGGTTGGCCATGATGTTGGTCCATACGTCGGTCGCCTTCAGCGAAACCTTGATGAAGCCCGGACCGTAGTCGAGTTCCTCGAGAATCTTGCAGTGGCCGAGCGCCACCTCGACCATGCGGTCCGCGGTCTGCTCGCGGTTGTCGCGGTCGATTGCGTGCTCTTCGCGCATGCTCTTGTGCACCTCTTCGGGCAGCGAGCCGGCGTTGACCCCGATGCGGAACGGAATCTGCCGTTCCTTGGCCGCGGTGACCACCTTCACAACCTTGTCGCGGTCGGGGATGTTGCCGGGGTTGAGCCGGAGGCAATGGACGCCCGCTTCGATGGCCATCAGCGCGAGGGTGTGGTCGTAGTGGATGTCGGCGATGACCGGCAGCGGCGAGCCTTTCACGATCTCCTTGAGAGCCTCGGCCGCTTCGTGATCGGGCACGGCCGGGCGCACGATCTCGCAGCCCGCCTCTTTCAGCTCGTGGATCTGGCGCAGGGTGGCCTTGACGTCGCGCGTGTCGGTCTTGGTCATGGTCTGCACGGCGATCGGGGCCGCGCCGCCGATGACCACGCCGCCGACGTTGACCGGGATCGATTTGCGCCGCTGGACGTTCAAATCAATGGCCTCCGAGGAACTGGCCGTTGGCGATCCGCTGGATGTCGAGGAAGCTGATCACCGCCGCCAGCCCGAGCAGGGCTACCAATCCCCAGCGCTGGAAGTTGAGCTCGCTCTTGCGGTCGAATGGCCTGCGCCGGAGCCACTCGACGACGACCACGACGATGCGCCCACCATCGAGTGCGGGCACCGGCAGCAGGTTCGTGAAGCCGAGCGCGACAGAGAGCAGCGCCACCAGCAGGATGTAGTCGGCGGGTCCCTGCTGGACCGTCTGCTCGGTAATCGCCGCGATGCCGATCGGGCCGGTGAGCCCTTGCGGTCCGAACAGGCCGCCCTGGACCTTGCCCGTCACCAGAGCGTCCAGGCCCTGGGTGATCCCGCCGACGGCGAAGAATGGAAACTGCACTGCGTTCGTGACCGCCGACTGCACTGTGACCACGCCGGCCACGCCGATGCCGATCAAGCAGTGGTCGCTCTGGTCGCATGCCGGCACGATGATGTAGTCGAACGGCTTGCCGTCGGCGTGCACTCCGGTCAACACGATCGGCTCTCCGGGGGCCGCCTTCTCCTGCTGCTGCACGTAGCCAGGGCCGGTGGCCGGCTTGCCGTTCACCGCGCGGATGTGGTCTCCGGGCTGGACCCCGGTCAAAGCTGCGGGCGTACCGGGGACCACGTGGACGACCTTGCCTGGGTCGTCGTTCAGCTGCGAAAAGCCATAGCCCGCCACGAGCAGCATGGCGACCACGAAATTGGCCGCCGGGCCGGCGGCGAGGATCGCGATGCGCTGCAGCGGGCTCTTGGAATGAAAGCCGTTCGGCTCTTCCAGGTCGTCGGCCTCCATTCCACCCATCCGTACGTAGCCGAGGATGGGCAGAAGGCGCAGGGCGTACAGAGTGCCGCCCCGGGTGAATGAGATCAGCTTGGTACCGGCGCCGATCGAGAACTCGATCACGCGCACCTTGCACAGCTTGGCGACCACGAAGTGCCCGGCTTCATGGGGCCCGATCAGGATCAGGAATGCCCCCGCGATCGCGATCACGGTGACGACTTCGCTAAGCAGTTGGTTCACGGCTTCTCAGGGTACCGGAAGTCATTTTCACGTACTCCCGGGCCCAGCGATCCGCCTCCAGGATGTCTTCGAGGGAGTCTCCGCCCCCGGGGAACGCTCCCAATGCCCGCTCGACCGTGCGCTCGATGCCGCTGAACGGGATCTCCCTGGCGAGAAAGGCGTTCACCGCCTCCTCGTTGGCGGCGTTCAGCACAGCCGGCCGCCCTCCGCCGGCCTGGGCGGCTCCTCGCGCGAGCGGGACGGCCGGGAAGCGCGCCTCGTCCAAGGGGTGGAACTCGAGGGGTCCCAACTCCTCCAGCACGGTCTGGGGGACGGCGTCGGGCAGGCGGTCCGGGTAGCCGAGCGCGACAGAGATCGGGAGACGCATGTCTGGACGCCCGATCTGAGCCTTGAGCGAGCCATCGACGAACTCGACCACCGAATGCACCGCACTCTGCGGGTGGATCACCACCGCGATCTGCGCCAGGGCTACCCCGAAAAGGTGGTGCGCCTCGATCAGCTCCAGGCCCTTGTTCATCATGGTCGCCGAGTCGACGGTGACTTTCGGGCCCATCGACCAGCGCGGGTGGTTGAGCGCCTGCTCCACCGTCACCTGGTCGAGGTCGAGGTCCGGATGGGCCCAGAACGGCCCGCCGCTGGCGGTGATGATCAGCCGCCGGATGCTCTCGCGCTGCTCGCCCCACAGGCACTGCCAGATGGCGCTGTGCTCGGAATCCACGGGCCTGATGCCGCGCTGCCCGGCCGCCTTCATGACCAGGGCGCCGGCCATTACCAACACCTCCTTGGTCGCCAGGGCCACCTCCTTCCCCGCCTTCAGCGCCGCCATGGTCGGCGGGAGGGCTCGCGCGCCCGGGATCGCGACCACGACCATGTCGCAGCGTGGGTCGGTGACCATCGCCATCACCCGGGCGTCGAATTCGGCCTCGCCCGCCTGGCCCTGGATGACGTGCTCGGCGCTCCGCTTGGTCGAGCGCCGGCCTTCGGTCAGCCCGAAGAGGCGCAATCGCCCCGGATTGCGATCGATGACGTCGAGCGTCTGCTGGCCGATGGAGCCCGTGGCGCCCAGGATCGCGACGTTGATCGGTCGCGTCACCTCAGTGGATCAAGTGGAACATCGTCACGTAGAAGTAGACGAGGATGGGCGGGAACAGGATCGAATCGAGACGGTCGAGAATGCCGCCGTGGCCGGGAATCAGGTGGGACGAATCCTTGACCTCGGCGATCCGCTTCATCTGCGACTCGACCAGGTCGCCGACCAGGGCGCTGACGCCGATCAGCACGCCGATGACGATGCCGTGGACAACAGACAGGCCCATGATCACCGAAACGCCGAAGAGGGTGATGATGACCGAGGCGAGCACCCCGGCGACGGCACCTTCGACCGTCTTGTGCGGGCTGATCGCGGCGAAGAATGGGTGCCGCCCGATGCGACTGCCGACCAGAAGCGCGGCGGCGTCGTTGGCGATGACGGCGAAAATCGTGAACAGAGTCCACACGAGGCCGTTCGGCTTCGACGTGTAGAGGAGCAGGTAGTAGTTGAACGGCATCCCGATGTAGAGGGCGCCGGCCAGCCCCATCGCCCACCGGCCCAGGCCCTGCCTGCGGCCGGGCACCACCAGGAAGGCGGCGAGCCCACCCACCAGCGCGAGCGAGAGCACCAGGGCGACGTCGATGTGCTTGAGCACGGTCCCGCTGAAAGCGAAGAAGGCGCCGAGCGGAAACAGCAACCAGGCCGGGGCGCGAGAGCCCATGCCTTCGGAAAGGCCCAGGAACTCCCACAGCGCCAGGCCGCCGAGCAGGAGGACCAGCGCATAGACGCCGTAGATGCCGGCGTACACCCCGGCGAGCACGACGCCGAGGAACACGAACGCGCTGAGGATCCTGATCATCAGCGGGCTGAGTTTCGGACGGGCCATCGAGAGATTTCCCGCTGTCATCTCGACGCGGTGCCGGACTGCAGCTCGGCCTCGGGCCGTCCGCCAAAACGGCGGATACGCGTGTTGTACTCGGCAATGGCCCCTTTCAGATCCTCGACTCCGAAGTCCGGCCACAGGGTCTCAGTCACGAGAATCTCGGAGTAGGCCGACTGCCACAGCAGGAAGTTGCTGACACGGCTCTCGCCCGCGGTGCGGATGATGAGGTCGGGGTCGGGCAGGTCGGGAACGTACAGGCGCGAGGTGATCGCCACCTCGTCGATCCGCTCCGCAGGGACGCCCTCCTTCACCAGCTTGCGCACCGCGTCGACGAGCTCGGCGCGGCCGCCGTAATTGAGGCAAACGTTGAGGACACCGTTTTTGTTGTTGGCGGTCCGGGCCACGGCCTCATCGATGCGATCGCGCATGCGGCCGGAGAGCTCGTCGCGCCGGCCGCTGACAACGATGCGCACGCCACGCCTGTGCATCTCGTCGATCTCGCGCTGCATCGTTTCGTGAAAGAGCCGCATCAACGCGCGGACTTCGGCACGCGGCCGCGACCAGTTCTCGGTCGAGAACGCATAAACCGACAGCACGTCAACCCCGAGCTCCTCGCACCCTTCCAGCACCCGCTTGATCGCCCGCACACCCGCGCGGTGGCCGAAGCTGGCCGGGTGACCGCGGCGGCGCGCCCAGCGCCCGTTGCCGTCCATGATGATCCCGATGTGAC
>DATINX010000069.1:0-4994 GCA_035473835.1 Candidatus Dormiibacterota bacterium
CGAGCTGGAGAACGCGATCATGGCCCACCCCAAGATCATGGAGGCGGCTGTGATCGGCCTGGTCCATCCCAAGTGGGACGAGCGGCCAGTCGCGTACGCGGTCCCCAAGCCCGAGTTCAAGGGCCAGGTCACCCAGGAGGAGGTGATCGACTTCCTCCGGGACAAGGTCGCCAAGTGGTGGCTGCCGGACGAGGTGAGGTTCATCGACGAGGTCCCGAAGACTTCGGTGGGCAAGTTCGACAAGAAGGTCCTGCGTGCGAGCGCCGCTCCCATCAAAGAGAGCGCCGCCCCGGTGGCGCGAACCTAGTGGCGCGGGCGACCGCGCCCGAGCACTCGATCGGGAAGGACACCTTCCATTACAAGTGGGACAACTCGCTCCCGCCCGCGGTCGAGATAGAAGCCGGGGACATCGTCCATTTCGAGACCGAAGAGGTGACCGGGGGCCAGCTCAAGAAAGGTGACGACGCCTCGAAGCTGGCGAGCCTCGACTTCGACAGGCTGTACCCGCTCGGCGGCCCGGTCTATGTCAAGGGCGCCGAGCTGGGCGACGCCCTCGAGGTCGAGATCCTCGAGCTCAAGCCGGGGTCATGGGGATGGACGGCGATCCTGCCCCCTCTAGGGCTGCTTGCGGCCGACTTTCCGGATCCCTACGTGCGCTATTTCGACCTTGAAGACCGCACCTCGGCCGAGCTTCGCCACGACATCCACATCCCGATCGCCCCGTTCTGCGGGACCATGGGGGTGGCAACCGATGAGCCGGGAAAGCACGACGTGCTGCCCCCGACCAAGGGGGCGGGCAACGTCGACACCCGTCACCTCACCGCGGGCACGAAGCTTTACCTGCCCGTCTTCGTCCCCGGCGCCATGTTCTCCGCCGGCGACTGCCATGCCGCGCAGGGAGACGGCGAGGTCTGCGTTACGGGAATCGAATGTCCGATGTCGTTCTCACTCCGGTTCGGAGTGGTCAAGGGCGGCCGGTTGCGCCCTTGGAGCTATCACTTCCTCACACCCCCGAAGCCGCTGCAGCCACGCAGCGACGCCGCCGGCTACCACGCCGTCTGTGCGCTCGGCCCCGACCTGAAGGAGAACGCCAAGAATGCCGTCCGCGACACCATCTCCTGGCTGCACGCCGACCACTCGCTGAGCCGCGAGGACGCCTACATCCTGTGCAGCCTGGCCGGGGATTTGCGCATCAGCCAGATCGTGGACGAGCCCAATTTCGGGGTTTCCTTCTACCTGCCCTTGAGCGTTTTCAGCTAGGGCGCCGACGCGCAATTCGTAGCGCGTTATTGGGGGGTTTGCCCCGCACCGTCGGGCATACTGGGTTACCCCAAAACCCAAGGTGAGCACTACACAACTCGGGCGATACCCGATCGAAGCCGAACTCGGACGTGGCGCGATGGGCGTCGTATATCGGTCCACGCATCCTCGTCTCGACATCCCTGTGGCGATCAAGGTCCTGGCCGAGCAGTACTCGAGCGACGTCAGCTTCCGCCAGCGATTCCATCGGGAGGCCGCCACCGTCGCGGCCCTCAACCACCCCGGCATCGTCCGCGTCTACGACTTCGACGAGGACGGCCCGGTGCTATTCATCGTCATGGAGTGGGTCGACGGGCGGTCGATGCGTTCGTGGCTCGACGAGTACGGCCGCTTCAGCGTCGACGTGTCCGTCGACCTGGTCCAGCAGCTCCTCTCGGCGGTCGGCGTCGCCCACGACTACGGCATCGTCCATCGCGACCTCAAGCCCGACAACATCCTCATCTCCAACCGCGGCAAGACCAAGATCCTCGACTTCGGCATCTCCAAGCTGATCGACGACAAGCACAGGCTGACGGCCACCGGCAGCATGGTCGGCACGCCCGCGTACATGGCGCCCGAGCAGGTGAAGGGCGAGGCGGTGGACAAGTGCTCCGACGTCTACTCGCTGGGCATGATCCTTTACGAGCTCCTGCACGGCGAACCGCCCTTCACCGGCGCGCTGCCGGCAGTGCTGCACTCACAGGTGTTCGATCGGCCGCGGGCATCGACGGCGATCCCCTCGCCGATCATGGAGATCATCTGGAAGGCGACGGCCAAGGATCCGTCGCAGCGATTCCAGACCTGCGAGGAGTTCTCCGGCGCCTTCCATTACATGCCCAAGCCCGGTGTGGCGCAGCCGGCCGCCGAGGTCATGTCCGCCGAGGTCGGGCCGGTGCAGGTAACCGGGCCGCAGGCCACCATCCCCGAGCGCGTCGACGGCCCCAAGCCGCCGGGCGTTTGCACCTTCTCCGACTGCGGCGAGCGCCGCGGTTGGGCGTGCGCGTACAAAGACCTGACCGGTCGCGAATGCAAGAGCTGGTGGTGCCGCCGGCATATCCAGTTCATCGAGCGCACCCCGTTCTGTCCGCGACACGCAAGCGTCATCCGCGCGCTCGCGCCGACCGCCAACACCATCTTCGAGATCAAGAACCGGCCGGCCGTCGACGATCGTGCACTTCCCCTGGCGGCGCTGGTGGCGGAGGACGTGGACAAAGATGTGACCGAGCTCGTCAGGCGCCGCTACCAGAACCGCAAGGACGTGACGCTCGCGCGCGACCGCACTGTGCGGCAGACGTGGTCGGGCCGCAACGAGGTCGCATGGGAGCGGAGCTGGTCGGCTCTCAAGAGCCAGGGCTACCTCGTGCGCATCGCGGTTCGCGTGACCACGGCCGAGCCGGACATGGTGCAGCTGTTGATCGGCAACACCGTGGTCTTCAAGGAGGTGCCGAACTGGATCAGCCGGCGCCGCGAGGGCGAACCTCCCGACCACGCCGACCGTGCGCGTTTCGGAAAGAAGCTCTTCGCCGCGATCCTCGAGCACGTCGACGAGCCCCAGCCCATGCCGCCACCGACCCACTATCCCGTGACCAATCCGGACGCCGGCACACCTCCGCCGCCGGAGATCAACCGAGCGCTGGTCGAAGGGATGATCCTTCGCCTCGCGTCGACGGCGACGCGGCTGACCGGCTTCGAGGTCGCGGACCAGCTGGCTCTTCCGTTCGTGGCTGTCGAGCCTGTGTTGAAGCTGCTCACCAGCGCGAACTTTCTCGACGCCCTCGGCCTGGCGAGCGAGCAAGGACCCTGGCTCGGGCGCCCGCTTCCCGAACGCATGACGTACGCGCTGACCAAGCAGGGTCGCGCGCGCAGCGAAGAGATCGCGCGGGCGGGGACTCGTTACGCCGGACCGGCGCCCGTGTCTCTGCGCGAGTACCGGTTGGTCCTGGTGGAAGCCGCCAAGCCGGGAACCCTCGACCTGACCAAGGTCTCGGCAGCGCTCGCGGGCATCGAGCTCGCGCCAGGTGTGACTGAGGCTGTGCGCGCCGCCGTGAATTCGCGCTCGTCGATCTTCATCTACGGCGCGCCCGGCAACGGCAAGACGTCGCTGGCACGCCGCATCCCGCGCCTGCTCGGGAGCCCGATTGTGGTCCCGGTCGCGCTCGACATCGGCGGCGGCGAGGTGATGACCGTTTTCGATCCAGCGGTACACCGCCTCGAGGCAAACCAGCCGGCGGACCGGCGATGGCGCCGCGTGGCGCGCCCGATGGTCCAGGTCGGTGGCGAGTTCCAGATCGAGATGTTCGACCCGACGTGGGAGGAAGGCAGCCGGACGTACGGCGCGCCCCTGCAGGTGAAGGCCAACGGCGGCGTGCTGCTCATCGACGACCTTGGCCGGCAGCGGGTGACGCCGAAGCAGATCCTCGACCGCCTGCTGGTGCCGCTCGAGCAGGAGATCGACTACATGAACCTCTCCGCCAGCGGGCGGAAAGTCGAGGTTCCGTTCTGGGCGCAGCTCGCGCTGTCGACCAACCTCAAGCCGGCCGAACTGCTCGACGAAGCCTACCTCCGGCGGCTGGCCTACAAGGTGCTGATGCCCGACCCGACCTGGGAGATGTGGTGCCGCATCTTCGAGCGCGAGAGGGAGCGGCTGACGATTCCTCCGGACGGTGCTGCGCTGGAGATCATCCGGTCGCTGTATGGGGGGCGGCCGCTGCGCGGCAACCATCCGCGAGACCTTCTGGAGCGATTGGTGGACGTGTCTGCCGCGCGTGGGGTGCAGCCGCAGCTGAGCGAAGACTTGGTCGAGGCGGCCTGGCACACGCTGTTCATCACGAGCTGAGTTTTCTCGGACGCGCTTCGTGGAACTTTGGCCCCCGATTAACTTGACTATCGAACACCTGTTCGTACAATATTTGTATGGATTGTGGGGCGGGGGGAACTGCACCCAGGACGGGTGAGGAGTTGGGCCAGGAGCTCGTCCTCCGGCGGCAAAAGCTGGACGAGGCAGAGCTCGAGTTTTCTCGGTGCGCCGCCGAGTTCTCGAGGACCAACGAGTACCTACGCGACGGCTTCGCGACACCGATCGATTGGATTCGCCTGAACTGCCACATGACCGGTCCTGCCGCTGCGGATCGCGTGACCGTGGGCGAGCACCTTGAGAAGCTGGCCGGGTCTATCGAGGCCGTGCGAACAGGAGAGATCGGCTTCACCCATCTCACGGCGATGTCGAGGACGGCAGACGTGTTGTCTCGCTCCGGCACCGCGGCTGCATTCGACGAGGCGGCATTGCTGCCGCAAGCCTGTGACAACAGCGCCGGCCGGTTCTTCTACATCTGCCGTCACGCCCGCCATGCCGCCGACCCGAAGGGCTTTGCGGCCGAAGAGGTGGAGCATGTCGAAAATCGCAGCCTGCGGCTGTCGAGGTGGCAGGATGGCTCGTTCCTTTTGAGCGGCGTCCTCGACCCGGTCGGAGGCGCCGCATTGCGCACGGCGCTGGAGCCCTTGGCCCGGCAAACCGGGAAGGGCGACCATCGCAAGCGCGACCGCAGGCTGGCGGATACGCTCGTCGATCTGGCCACCCACGCGCTTGACAGCGGACTGATACCCCAACACGCCAGCCAGCGGACTCACCTCCAGGTGACAACTTCCTTGGAAACGCTGCTTGGAATGAGCGGCTCACCGGCCGCCGAGATGGAATA
>DATINX010000070.1:0-10995 GCA_035473835.1 Candidatus Dormiibacterota bacterium
CCGCCGGCCTTGCTCGGGTCGCGCGAAGCACCCACGACCGCGATCACCGTCGCCGCCTCGAGGATCTCTCGTCCTGACTTCATCTCAACTGTTGGCAAGCCCGTGCGCCGCCGTTGTATTCCCGGCCTGAACCCCGAGCAGCGGCTCGCGGGCCGCATAGCGCCGGATCTGCTCGCCCGCGAAGCGATACGCCCGTATTTCCCAGCGTGCCACCGCGCCAGCGATGTGCGGCGTGACCATGACGTTGGGAGCGTGCCACAGGGGGTGGTCGGAGGGGAGCGGCTCGGGGTCGGTCACGTCGAGCGCGGCCAGGATGCGGCCGGAGTTGAGCGCGTCCAGAAGGGCGCCGGTGTCGACCGTCTTGCCGCGACCGGCGTTGACAAAGAGAGCTCCGGGCTTCATCTGCGCGAAGAAGGCGCCGTTGATGAACCTCTCAGTCTCGGGGTTGAGGGGCAGGAGGTCGACGACGACGTCAGCCTCTGGAAGCTGCGCATGCAGCGCCTCCGTGGAGTGGGCATCGCCACGCGGATGCCGGGCGATGCCGACGACGCGAGCTCCAAACGGTGCCAACCTCGCGGCCACCGCGCGTCCGATCGACCCGTAGCCCACCACGACCACGGTCTTCGACTCGAGGTCCTCGATGGGATGGACAGACTGATCACCGCCTTCGGCGATGCTGCGGTTCCACTCGGCCTGGCGCTGCAGGTTCCAGAACTCAGGCAGGCGCCTCTGCATCGCGAGGATCGCGGCCAGCACCCATTCGGCGACCGACATGTCGTGCACGCCCACCGCGCTGCAAAGCACGACGCCGGGCGGAATCACCGGAAGGAGGGAGTCGACGCCTGCGCTGAACGCCTGCACCAGGCGCAAGCCAGGCAGTCTCTTGAAGAGGTCGGGCAGGTCGTCGGCAAGCTCGCCGGCGAGGATCAAGACCTCAACGTCTGGAGCCGGCTCGCTCACGAGCTCGACTCCAGGCGGTATCGGTTCCATCTCGCGCCGGAGTGGTACGTCCGGAACCAAGACCTTCATGGCAACCCATTCTCCCCTCACCCCCCGCTTGGCTGGGGAGCTCCCCACGGGGTGGGGAGCTTAGGCTGCTTGCTTGCCGGAGTTCGCGCTCTCCTCGAGCGCGAACTTCAGCACTTCCTCGACCCGGTTCGCGAGGTGGAACGTCATCTCATTGCGCACGCTCTCCGGAACATCGTCGAGGTCCTTCTCGTTGCGCTTCGGGAGGATGACCTCCTTCAGCCCCATCCGGTGAGCGGCCAGCACCTTCTGCTTGACGCCGCCGATGGGCAGCACCAGGCCTTGCAGCGTGACCTCTCCGGTCATGCCGACCGTGCTCCGAACCGGGCGTCCCGTGAGCAGGCTCACGATCGCCGTCGTCATCGTCACGCCGGCCGACGGACCGTCCTTGGGCACTGCGCCCGCGGGCACGTGGATGTGGAATGACTGATCGACGGCCCCTGCCGGGATGCCGAGCTCATCTGCGTGCGACCGCACGAACGAGAGCGCGATCTGCGCCGACTCCTTCATCACGTCGCCGAGCTGGCCCGTGAGGATGAGGTTGCTGCCGTGGCCTTCGGTCTTGACCGCGGTGGCCTCGACGAACAGCACGTCTCCACCGACGCCGGTCACTGCGAGGCCCGTGGCCACGCCTGGCACCGCTGTCCGAGCGGCGACCTCGTTGTCGAACTTGGGCTTGCCCAAGAACTCTCGCACGCGCTGCTGCGTGATCTCGACCGGTGGCGTGAGGGCGCCAGTGGCGACCTTCGTCGCGACCTTGCGAGTGATCTTCCCGAGCTCGCGCTCCAGGTTTCTCACGCCGGCCTCGCGGGTGTGGTCGGTGATGACGCTCATGACCGCCTCGTCGGTCACGCTGACCTCGTCTTCCTTGAGGCCCGACTGCTTGACCTGTCGCTTCAGCAGGTGGTCCTTCGCGATCGCGACCTTCTCCTGCTCGGTGTAACCGTCGAGCCTGATCAGCTCCATGCGGTCGAGCAAAGGCGCCGGGATCGTCTCCGACACGTTGGCGGTCGGGATGAACAGCACCTCAGATAGGTCGAGGTCGACCTCCAGGTAGTGGTCGCGGAATGTGTTGTTCTGGGCGGGGTCGAGCACCTCGAGCAGCGCCGCAGACGGGTCGCCCCGCCAGTCGCTGCCGACCTTGTCGATCTCGTCCAGCATGATCACGGGGTTCTTCGTGCCGGCCTCCTTCAGGGCGCGCACGATGCGCCCCGGGAGCGCGCCCACGTAGGTGCGCCGGTGGCCGCGGATGTCGGCCTCGTCGCGGATGCCGCCCAGCGACACACGCGTGAACTTCCGGCCCAATGCGCGCGCGACAGACTCGCCCAGCGAGGTCTTGCCCACGCCGGGAGGGCCGACCAGGGTGATGATCGCGCCCGAGCCGCGTCCGCCGAGGACCTCGAGCCCGCGCTCCTTGCGCAGCTTGCGCACGGCGAGGAACTCGATGATTCGCTCCTTGACGTCGGCCAGGCCGGTGTGGTCCTCATCGAGGATTGCCCGCGCCTTGGCGAGGTCGTAGTTGTCCTCGGAGCGCACGTTCCAGGGGATGTCGAGCATCCAGTCGAGGTAGGTGCGGATCCAGCCGTACTCAGGGTTCTGCTCGCTGGTGCGCTCCAGCCGGTCGAGCTCGCGCTCCACCTCCAGGCGCACGGCGTCCGGCATCTCCGCCTTGACGACCCGCTCGCGGTACGTGGACACGACATCGCTGCCGCCCTCGTTCAGCTGCTTCTTGATGGCCTCGAGCTGCTGCCGGAGCAGGAACTCGCGCTGCGTCTTCTCCATGCCCTCGGCGACGTCGCTGCGGATCTTCTCCTTGAGCGAGGCGTCGGCAAGAACCTGCTTGGTCCAGCCGATGAGCATGCTGAGCCGGTCCTCGACCTCGATGGTCTCGAGGACCTGGAGCTTCTGGTCGGTGGTCAGGTCTGGCGAGTAGCCGGCCAGGTCGGCCAGGTGGCTGGGGGTCTTGGCCGCGCGAATGAACTGCACGACCTGGGGCACGCCCCGGGACTCGACCAGGTTCTCGAGCAGGGCGCGGTACTCGCGCCCGAGCTCAACCGATCGCTCGGACGGAGGCTCCGGGTCGGTGATCGGGTCGGCCTTGACGAACAGCGCGCCGGCGATGTCGGCCTGACCGCCGCCCAGGCGGGCGCGGTACTCGCCGCGGAGCATGAATGCCTCCGCGCCGGTCGGGAGCTCGCCACCCTCGCCCAGGCGGGCGACGGTGCCGATGGTGCCGTAGTGGCCGTCGATCCTCGGCACGAGGAGGATGAGCCGGTTGCCCTGCCTGGCGGCCTCCACAGCGGCTTTCGCCGTGTCGCCCTCGACGGCAAGCGTGACGGTCATGTGCGGCAGGACGACCACGTCGTCCATTGGCATGACGGGAAGGAGTTCAGATTTCGGCATTTTGGGGTCCACCTTTGGGTCTTCTGGGTTCATGACTAGTGAACGTTTTTCCCAGCCTGGCCCATTCCCAATCGCTCGGTCAAATACCTCCCCACACCGTAGGGAGGGTGGCGCGAAGCGCTGGGTGGGGAGATCGGGTGGCTGGGGGTCAGGCCCGGCCTACGCTGCCGCTGGCCGACCCCCGCCTGGACACCGCGTCGATGATGACGGCCGCCAGGAGGACCAGGCCGGTCACTATGTACTGCCACTCGACGTCGGAGATCCCCTGCAGGTACAGGCCGTTGTAGATACCCGCGATGACCAGCCCACCGAGCACCCCGTGCAGTGGCTTGCCCCTTCCCCCGAACAGGCTGGTGCCGCCGATGACCGCGGCGGCGACGGCGTAGAGGACGTATTGCCCTCCCGCCACGTTGTTCGACATCCCGCCCAGCAGCGAGGCGTACAGCAACATCGCGATGCCGGCCGTGAACGAGCACAGGACGAAGGCCGCCGTCCGGACCAGGGCGACGTTGATTCCGGCCCGCCGTGCCGCCTCGGGATTGCCGCCGATGGCGTAGATGTAGCGTCCGAACTTCGTCCGCTGAAGGAGGACGGTCCAGGCCCCCAGGACGGTGAGGACAATCGGGATCACCCAGGGCACACCCTCCAGGGTGCCGAGGTTGGCGCGGTTGGTGTTGCAGATCGCCACGACGACGACAGCGACCACGGCGATCATCCCGATCTTGATCAGGGAGAGGGACGCCGGGGGCGCCACGAGACCACTCTTGCGACGGCGGGAGTCGCCGAACCAGATCAGTAGGCCGAGCGCGAGTACTACGACCCCGGCCCCGATCCACGACACGGTCGGGTCGATCGTGCCCCACATGAGGTGGTAGATGACCTGCAGGTTGTCGCTCTGGCCGGCGAGGTTGGGGTAGCCGGAGAAAGGCCCGAGGAGAAGGATCTTCAGGAAGATGCCGTTTGCGATCAGGTATCCGGCGAGGGTGACGATGAAGGACGGAAGACGCAGGCGCGTGATCAGAGTGCCCTGGATGGCGCCGAACAGCGCGCAGGCGAGCAGTCCGGCAAGGATGGCCGGCAGCCAGTGCCAGTTGGTGGTGATCGGCTGGATCAGCTGGACCGTGATCGCCGCTCCGATCGCTCCAACGAAACCGACCGAAAGGTCGATCTCGCCAAGGAGCAGCGCGAACCCCTCGGCCATGGCCAGGACCATGAACACCGCCGCCTGCTGGAAGAGATTGACCAGGTTGACCGGAGAGGGGAAGACGTGGTTCGGGCTGATCACCGTGAACACGACAAAGATCAGGACCATGGCTGCAAGAACCGGTAGTACCCCGCTCTCGCCGGCCCCGATGCGCGCGGCGTAGCCCCGAACGTACTCGCCCAGCGTCTGGGCGACGATCTCGGGCGGCACCTCGGCCTGGGCGGCTTCCGGTGCGGCGGTCAGGTCGGTCGCCTCTTCCGGCGCGACGCCTGGCAGGTCAGCTTTCCTTGGCGCGTCCGCCACCGGTGCGGCTCGAACCTCCTGTGGTCATGTACTCGACAACGCTCTGAAGGTCGAATTGAGAGGCCGGACCCTGGACGACCAACCGGCCGAGGTAGAGCACCGCGATGCGATCAGCGACCTGAAAAACGTCGGTCAGGTTGTGGGAGATCACCATCACCGCGAGGCCGCGTTCACGCAGCCGCTTGATCAGCTCGAGCACCTGCTTGGTCTGGACGACGCCGAGGGCGGCGGTCGGCTCGTCCATGATCACCAGCTTCGAGTTCCACATCACCGCCTTGGCCACGGCGACGGACTGGCGCTGGCCGCCGGAGAGCGATGCGACCGGCTGCCGGATGGACCTCACAGTCGTGACCCGCAGGCTGGCCAGCGTCTCGGCGGCGGCGCGCTCCATCGAGTCCTCGTCGAGCAGCTCGAGCGTGCGCACCCGCTCGCGACCCAGGAACATGTTCTGCACGATGTCGAGGTTGTCCGCCAGCGCGAGGTCCTGGTATACGGTCTCGATGCCCAGCCGCGCGGCGTCGCGTGGGGTGTGGACGTGGATGGGGCGGCCCTCCCAAAAGACCTCGCCATGGTCGGGCTGGTAGATGCCTGCGATGCACTTGGTAAGCACGCTCTTGCCGGCTCCGTTGTCGCCGCACAGGGCTGTCACCTGGCCGGCGGGGAGGTCGAGGTCGACGTGGTAGAGCGCCTGGACGGGACCGAAGTGCTTGTCGAGCTCTCTGACTTTGAGGAGCGGCTCGCTGCTCGCCTGGGTTTGCGCGACGGCCGCCGTCATCTCACCACCCATTATCAGCCCAACCAGCGATAAGGGTTGACGCCGCCGCGAGATGCGGCGGCGTCAGTGAGCTGTCGAGTTACGAGATGTTGTTGGCCGAGCAAACGCTGGCACCGGCTTTGTTGCACAGCGTCGCGACGTCGACGAACTTGTCCTTGATCACGGTCGATTCCATGTTCGACTTGTTGACCCAGATCGGGACCAGCAGAGTTGCCGGCTGCTGGTTGCCAGTCACGCCCGACGGGGGCGAGGTGGTGCCGTTGACAAGACCGCTTGGAGGAGTGAGGTTGGCGCGCAGAACGGTCGCCAACGCGACGGCGGCCTGTGCCTCGAGGTAGATGGCCTTGTAGACCGATCCGCACTGGTAGTCGGTCAGCACGTTGACCATGCCGTCAAGGGTTGCGTCCTGGCCGGTCGTCGGGATCGTCTTGGCCTTGACGTTCTTGTTCTTGAGGACCTGAATCACGGCGTTGCCGAGGCCGTCGTTAGCCTCGATGGTGGCGTTGATCGTCGGGTGCGCGGTGAACTGCTGCTGGAAGATCGCGGCGCCCACGTCGTTCTTCCAGTCCGTGGCGATCTGGTCACCGACCAGCGTGTAACCGGCGGCGTTGGTCTTGCCGACCGTCTCCTGCGGGACAGAGTCGCCCCAGACGACCGAGTTGTAGCCCTGCGCGAACGACACTGCGTTCGGGTCAGAGTTCTGACCGCCGTTGAGGGTGAAGACCTGCGGCTTGGTCACGTTCCACGCGGTGACGCAGTCCGTGAAACCCTTACCGATGAGCTTGCCGACCTGGACGTTGTCGAAGCTCACGTAGTAGGTGTTGCTGCCGGTGAAGGTGGCGCGGTCGTAGCTGATGATCTTGACGCCGTGCGACTGCGCGTACGCCTGGATCTGTGAACCGACGCTGCTGTTCAGCGGGTCCATGATCAGAACGGTCGCTCCGGCTGTGATGTCAGCCTGAGCGATCGCGAGCTGCTGGGCCTCAACGCCCTGCGCGTTGTCGATCTTGAAGTTCGTTCCGACCTTGTAACCAGCCGCGGTGGCCGCCTGTGTCAGGTAAGGCTGGTCGAACGCGACGTAGCGCGCTGACGAAGTCGTGTCCGGAAGGATCACGCCGACCATTCCCTTCCCGGCTGCGGTCAAGCTCGTGAGCTTGCTCATGTACGAGAAGTCCTGGGAGAACGAGCTGACGCTGAGATCGGACGGGATGGTTGCAGTGGGCGAGTTGGAAGACGAGGTATTGGTCCCTCCACACGCCATCGCGACGAGCCCGACGATCGCGATCGCCGGGTAAAGCTTGGCGAACCTCAATTTGGGTCTCTCCTCTCTGTAAGGGTCACCTGTTGCCTTCTTCCCGGCAGACCCGGGGCGAGAGTGCGCCGGCACACAGGTCCTACTCAGCAGCCTTGGCGGCTAGACCCGCCTACTGAGAGCATTGCTCAGGCCGCTGAGTTTGTCAAGAGATCGCTTAATGCTGCTCGCAACCTGTTCGCGCTCTTGACAAACCCGCCGCCGCGCCCATGATTCCCCTGCGGGCTTGGGCACGAGAACGACGACGAAGAGGGGAGACGGCACGCTTGCGTGGTTGCGCGAGCGCAACCGTGAGCGGGTCGTCGAGGTCTTACGCACGCAAGGTCGCACCAGCCAGGCCGAGATCGCGCGGGCCACGGGGCTGTCCAGGACAACGGTGTCGACCCTTGTCACAGGCCTGAAAGAGTCGGGCCTGGTGTTCGAGGTTGACGCCAAGGCGCCGGATTCGCGGGGCGGGCGGCCTGGGGTGCAGCTCGTTTTTCAAGACTCGGCCAGGGCTGTCGTCGGCATCGATTTCGGCCACAGCCATGCGCAGGTCGCCGTGGCCGACCTCGCCCACAACGTACTCGCCGAGCGGTTGTGCGACCTGGATGTGAACAACCGCGCCGTCGAAGCCCTCGACGTCGCGGCGCGAATGGTCGACGAGGTCCTGTGCGAGGCGGGACTCGAGCGTGGAGCCGTGATCCGCGCCGGCATCGGCATCCCGGGTCCGGTCGATCGGTCGCGCGGGACCGTCGGCTCGGCCACGATCCTGCCCGGCTGGCTCGGTCTGCGCATCGCCGAAGAGATGGAGCGGCGACTGGGCCTGCCGGTGGAGATCGAGAACGACGCCAACTGCGGGGCGCTGGCGGAGCTGACGTGGGGGGCCGGCCGGGAGTGCGCCAACTTCGCCTACATCAAGGCTTCGACGGGCATCGGGGCGGGGCTCGTCGTCGACGGGCGGCTCCTCCGCGGCGCGTCTGGAACCGCCGGCGAGATCGGACACACCACACTCGACGAGAGCGGAGCCCTGTGCTACTGCGGGAATCGCGGCTGCCTCGAGACGGTCGCCTCCGGCCCGGCCATCCTCCAGCTCGTCGGCAACGGGCACCCGGAGCTGCTGACGCTCGCCCGAGTGATCGAGCTGGCGGCTCAGGGTGACGTGCGCTGCCGCCGCGCCATCTCAGACGCCGGCCGCGAGATCGGGGTCGCGGTGGCGGGGCTTTGCAACCTCATCAATCCCGAGCGGGTAGTCGTCGGCGGTCTTCTGAGCAGAGCCGGAGACCTCCTGCTGGATCCGATCGGCGAGGCGATCCAGAGACATGCGGTGCTCGCCGCCGCGGATCGAGTGGAGGTCGTGCCCGCGGTCTTCGTCGAGCGGGCTGAGCTGCTCGGGGCGCTGGCGCTGGCGCTGAGGGGTACGACCCAGAACGCCGGCGCCCGTCGATAGAAGAATTTCCTTAGCCAGATCAGGGTTGATCAGACGATGCGTTTTCTAGGCGGGCTCTTGGGGCTGATCCTGGTCTTCACGGTCCTGCGCGACGCGTTCGAAACCATGATCCTGCCGAGGCGCGTCTCGGTGCGGCTGCGCGTGTCCAAGATCTTCTACCGCCTCACCTGGAGGGTGTGGGCGGGCATCGGGCGCCGGTTGCGGCCCGGGGAGAGGCGCGAGGCCTACCTCAGCACCTATGGACCGATCTCCCTGCTGGTGCTCATCGGCCTGTGGGGCAGCATCCTGATCATGGGATTTGCCTTCCTTCTATGGGCGGCAGGCTTTGACTTCCCGTCGAAGATCGCTGCGCTCTATGTGAGCGGGTGGACGTTTACCACGCTCGGCATCGGCGACTTTGCGCCCAAGACCGACCTGGCCCGTTTGATCACCGTGGCGGAAGCCGGCCTCGGCTTCGGCTTCCTGGCGATCGTCATCTCATACCTGCCTGTTCTCTACCAGGGTTTCTCGCGCCGCGAGACGACGATCTCGATGCTCGATGAATGGGCCGGGTCACCACCCAGCGCCGGCGACCTCCTGCGCCGGTCGATCGCCGCCGGCGAGGTCGAGGCGCTGATCCCGCTGATGAGCACATGGGAGCTGTGGACGGCCGAGCTGCTGGAGAGCCACCTCTCCTATCAGGTGCTGTGCTACTTCCGCTCGCAGCACGAAAACCAATCCTGGGTCGCAGCGCTGACCGCCATCCTCGATTTCTCGGCGCTTTGGCAGGCGAGCCAGGCCACCGGCCACACGTGGCAAGCCCGCCGCGTGTACGCCATGGGCCGCCACGCCCTAGGCGACCTCAGCCAGGTGCTGCGCGCGGCGCCGCGTTTCGACGTTCCCGACCGCTTGAGCGAACCCGAGTTCGCAGCCGTGGTCGAGGCCATGAAATCCGCCGGCGTACAGATCGACGCGGACGCGTTTCGCGACCGGCTCAAGAAGCTGCGCAAGGGCTACGAGCCGTACGCGTTCGCGCTGAGCGAAGAGCTCTTGATGGATTTGCCTCCCTGGATGCCGCTCGCGCCCCGGCAGGACAACTGGGAGACGACCGCCTGGGAAGGGGCCGCGCCAGGCGAATCGCTTCATTAACAGATCTGCCCCGACAATACTCACGTGGCCGCCACCTCAGAAATAGTCGAATCCACGCGTAGCTTCGAGCGCTGGCTGAAAGGCAACACCCGGCTGCGCCAACACGAGCTCGACTACAAGCACGAGATCATGGCCGCGGACACATTCAGCTTTCTTCGCGCGACCTTCTATAGATGGGCGCAGCTCGCGCCCCAGGCGCTCCCCGAGCTGGCGGAGGCGGTGCGGGTGCTGGCGGTCGGCGACCTGCACGTCGAGAACTTCGGCACGTGGCGCGACCTCGAGGGACGGCTGGTGTGGGGCGTCAACGACTTCGACGAGGCGTACCGGATGCCGTTCACGTTCGACCTGGTCCGCCTGGCCACCAGCGCCGGCCTCGCCGCCGCCGAGGGGCAGCTCAACATCGACCTGAAGCAGGCTTGTGCCGCGATCATCGCCGGCTACACGGGCGCACTGCGCTCCGGCGGCCGCGCCATGGTCCTGGCTGAGAACGACCGCTGGCTCCGCAAGCTCGCCACCGGCAGGCTGCGCGACCCTGTCGCCTTCTGGGCGCGCATGAAGGCGCTGCCCGCGGCGCGCGGGTCCTCCCCGGCGAACCTCAAAGCGCTGCTCGTCGACCGGCTTCCTGACGGATCGGCACATGTGCGGTTCGTGCGACGACGTTCGGGGCTGGGGAGCCTCGGCCGCGAGCGGCTCGTGGCCATGGCCGAGTGGCAGGGCTCGGCCGTGGCTCACGAGGCGAAAGCGCTGGCGCCGTCCGCGTGGGAATGGGCGCACAGGGAGCACGCGAGCAGCCGGGTCTTCTACCTCGACCTGGTCGCCGCCGCGGTGCGCTCGCCGGACCCCCTCACCGAGGTTCGCGACGGCTGGCTCGTGCGCCGGCTGTCGCCCGACTGCAGCCGCATCGAGCTGGCGTCCCTGCCCGCCCAGCGCGATGAAGGCAGGCTGCTGAGAGCGATGGGGTGGGAGGCCGGCAACATCCATCTGGGGACGCGCGGGGCCGGCAAGGCCGTGCTCGCCGACCTCAAGCGACGCAAGCCCGCCTGGCTGCGCGAAGCGGCCACGATGATGGGCCGCCTCGTCCGCGACGACTGGAAGGAGTGGCGCACAGCCCGTTCTTAAGCTCCCCACACCGTGGGGAGCTCCCCCGCGAAGCGGGGGTGTGGGGCGAATCCCGCCACGAAACGCGCTCGCAGGACCTCGTACCCTTCCCCAGTGCCTTTCCTCGTCATCACTGATCCGTTCCCGCCAGGTTTCCACCTGGGCCCGCTCTCGATCCGCTTCTACGGGCTCGCCTACGCGCTTGCGTTCCTCGTTGGCACTGCGGTGGCGAGCCGCCACCTGGCCCGGCGTGGGGTGTCGCCCAACGTCACCAGCAACATCGCGTTCTGGGCCATCGTCTTCGGCTTGATCGGGGC
>DATINX010000071.1:0-2930 GCA_035473835.1 Candidatus Dormiibacterota bacterium
GAGGGGATGCGCTGGATGTGGTCGCTTGGCGACTACAGCCTGCTCGCTGAAGCGCTCGAGCCTCACGCCGAAGCCCTGGCCAACGCCTGCGAAATCAGACCGGGAGCCACCGTGCTCGACGTGGCCGCGGGCAACGGGAACTTCGCCCTCGCAGCGGCCCGCCTCGGCGCGACCGTCACCGCGACCGACCTCACCCCCCACATGGTCGAGCTGGGCAGAGCCCGCACCGCCGGCGTTGGCGCGATCACGTGGTCGGAGGCCGACGCCGAGCAGCTTCCGTTCGCGGACTCGACCTTCGACGTCGTCGCGTCGGTGTTCGGCGCGATGTTCGCCCCGCGGCCGCAGCTCGTCGCCTCGGAGATGTTCCGCGTGGCCAGGCCTGGCGGCCTGGTGGCAATGGCCAACTACAGCCCGGGCGGCTACTTGGGCCGCATGTCCGACCTGATGGCGACTTTCTCGGCACACCCGGCGTACGAGCTGCCATCGCCGTTTGCGTGGGGCGATGAGGACGAGCTGCGCAGGCGGTTCTCGGGCCATGCGAGCTCCATCGTGGTGAGGCATCGCACGCTCTACTTCGAGTCTGACTCGGTCGAGAGCTTTGTCGAATTCTGGGAGCGCACCAACGCCCCTCTGGCCGCCCTCAAGTCCATGCTGCCGGCCGAGAGCTACCAAGACGTCCTGGCCCAGCAGAAAGAGCTGGTCGGAGGGCTGAACGAGGCGAGCGATGGAGGCGTGAAGCTCGGCTCGCCCTACATCCTGGTCCTTGCCACGTAGGTCGGCTTAACTCCCCATCGTTATCCGGTTGATCTCCGCGAGCTCTTCGGGAGTGAACGAGAGGTTGTCGATCGCCCCGAGGTTCTCTTCGAGCTGGCGCACGCTGCTGACTCCGATGATCGCGGACGTGACACGCGGGTCGCGCAGTACCCAGGCCAGAGCCATCTGTGAAAGTTTCTGGCCCCGGGCTTTCGCGATCTCGTTCAGGGCCAGCACGGGCTCCAGGTTGCGATTCACCGTGTCTTTGCTCAGCGTCCAACCCTCAGTCGCGCGAGAGCCTTCCGGAACGCCGTTCAGGTAGCGGTCGGTGAGCATGCCCTGAGCCAACGGCGAGAACGCGATGCAGCCCACGCCCACCTCTTCGAGCACGTCCACCAGCCCGGGCTCGATCCAGCGGTTGAGCATCGAGTACACGGGCTGGTGGATGAGCAGGTGGATGCCCATGCCCTGCAGGATCGCCGCCGCTTCGCGCGTTGCCACAGGCTGGTACTGCGAGATGCCGACGTACAGGGCCTTGCCCTGATGCACCGCGGTTGCGAGGGCGCCCATCGTCTCCTCCAGCGGTGTCTCGGGGTCGGGTCTGTGGTGATAGAAGATGTCGACGTAGTCGAGGCCCATGCGGGCCAGGCTCTGATCGAGGCTGGCGAGCAGGTACTTTCGGGAGCCCCAATCGCCGTAGGGCCCCGGCCACATGTCCCAACCGGCTTTGGTCGAGATCGCGAGCTCGTCGCGATGCCCTGCGAGATCGGTCCGGAGCATCTTGCCGAAGTTCGACTCGGCCGATCCGTAGGGCGGTCCGTAGTTGTTGGCCAGGTCGAAGTGTGTGATTCCGAGCTCGAACGCCCGGCGGATGATCGCGCGGTTCTCATCTGTGGGGCCGTCGCCGCCGAAGCGCTGCCACAGGCCCAAGGACAGAACCGGCAGCAAGAGGCCGCTCCGCCCACTTCGCCGATACAGCATCCGCGCCAGAGTAGCCTATGACCGTGACCAAGATCGAGGAGCTCACCGGGGTCCTGCCCGCGCTGGTTTCTCCCCTCCGTCGGGACGGCAGCGCGGACGAACGTGGCATCAAGCGATTGGTTGAGCACGTCATCGCGGGCGGCGTGGATGGGGTGCTGGCGCTCGGTTCGACAGGAGAGGGCGCGGCCCTGGGCGAGCGGACCCGCTCCGAAGTGTTGATCTGCGTCGTCGAGGCCGTCGCCGGACGGGTGCCGGTGCTGTGCGGTGTCGCCCAGCCTCACCTCGAGGCGGCGCAGGCGGCGATCGCCACCGCGTCGCGGCTTGGCGCCCATGCCGCGCTGGTGGCGCCTCCCTTCTACTACCTCACCGACCAGGCGACGGTCCTCGCCTTTTATCGACGGCTCGCAGCCGACGCCAAGATCCCCCTCCTGCTCTACAACATCCCGCAGTTCACGAAGGTCTACTCGGACCCGGCCACGGTGGCCCAGCTCGCGGCCGAGGGCACGATCGCGGGGATGAAGGATTCGAGCCGCGACTTCGAGTACTTCCAGAACGTACGCCTGGCTACACGCGACATGCCGCGCTTCCGACTGTTCACGGGCAGCGACACCATGCTGCTCGCCTCGATGGCGATGGGTGGGGCTGGGACGATCTGCGGAGCGGCCAACATCGCGCCGAGCTGGGTGGTTCGCATCTTCGACGACGTCCGGCGTGGGGACTGGAAGTCCGCGCGCGCCGACCAGGAGGCTTTGATCGAGCTCGTGAACGCGCTGCGGGTAGGCGTCTTCCCAGCCACGATCAAGGCTTCACTTCAGCTTCAGGGCATCTGCGAGCCGTGGCCGGCTCCGCCGACGGCGGCGTTGGACGAGGCTTCGACGGCGAAGCTGCGCGAGCGGCTGGACAAGTGGGGGCTGCTTTCGACTCCACGCGACTAGTTAGCTGATCTGCCCCACCTGCCGCGCTCGCTTCGCGAGCGGGGCTTTCCTCCCCGCGGTGCGGGGAGGTGAAGTTAGGCTGGGTGCCTAACCTGACTCCCCACGGTGTGGGGAGTTTAAGCTGGGTGCCTCTCGAGCAGCTCTGCGATTGAGCCTTCGAATTTTGCCAGCCGCTTGTGGACCTCGATCACCTCGTCGGAGCTGACGGGATCGGTCGGGTCGATGTCGGTCTGGTGCTCCGTCCACTCGGTGCCGCACTCA
>DATINX010000072.1:0-6833 GCA_035473835.1 Candidatus Dormiibacterota bacterium
ACGGACGTTTTCGGCGAGGCGCTGATGACCGCGGCGACACGCCGGCCCGAGGTGTGCGCCATCACAGCTGCGATGGCCTCATCGACGGGGCTTCTCAATTTCGCTAAGGAGTTTCCCGATCGCTTCTTCGACGTTGGCATCTGCGAGCAGCATGCGGTCACATTTGCCGCGGGCCTGGCGATGTCGGGCATGCGGCCGGTGGTATGCATCTACTCAACCTTCCTCGCCCGTGCGTTCGACCAGACGCTGATGGATGTGGCATTGCACAAGCTGCCGGTGGTCTTCGTGATCGACCGCGCGGGCGTCACTGGTCCCGACGGGTCATCTCATCACGGGATCTTCGACCTGTCCTACCTACGTCTAATCCCCAACCTGAAGGTGGCCGCGCCTGCCGATGCGACGGAGCTTTGCGCGCTGCTCGAGACGGCGCTCGCGTCCGACGGTCCGATTGCGATTCGCTATCCGCGGGGCCCGGTGCCGGCGACGCCTGATCTCCCGGTGGAACCGTTGCCTGTCGGCCGTTGGGAGGAGCTGCGCAAAGGCTCGGACGCGGCCATCTTCGCCGTTGGCCGGATGGTCGAGGTGGCGAAGGAAGCAGCCGAGCGACTTGCGCTGCAAGGCGTCGAGTGCACCGTGGTCAACGCACGCTGGGTGAAGCCGGTCGATCCTCGGATCGTGGAATGGGCCCGCCGCCACGCGGTCGTGATGACCGTCGAGGACAACGTCGGCAGTGGCGGCTTCGGTGGGGCCGTGCTCGAGGCGCTCGCGCCTCATGGGCTCGCGGGCCGCGTGCGCACGCTGGCGCTGCCGGATCAGTTCCTTCCCCAGGGCAAAGCCGCCGACATTCTCAAGGAGAACGGGCTCGATGCGGCCGGCATCGCACAGGCAACGTTCACCGCGGTCAAGGGGACAGTGCGCAGCGAGCTGTAGGCCGCTTTCCTAGAGCTTCTTGCGGCCGGCGAAACCTTCGCCGACGCGGTGCCAGTGCTCGACCCGGTCCTCCCCGAGCTTCCAGCAAAGCTCGACGAGCTCGCCGTCCCTATAGGAAGGGAAATCGATCAGGCCCTCAAGTGGACCCTTGAGCTGAATGCCCATGCCGTTGAGGCTCGCCACTGCTTTGAGCAGCTCGAGCTCGGCACCTCCAACCGCATCGCGCGCCTGCTGGTGCCGATCGCGATCCTCCGCCCCAGCGCCTGTGCGCTTGGCCTCGTACTCGGCGATCCGCGCCTGGTCCTCAAGCTCGGGCAGCAGCGCAGATAGCTCCGCGATCTGCGCGACGATCCTGCGCACGCGCGGCAGCTCATTGTTTGCCTCATCGACGGTGTATGTGCGGAGCCTCTGCACGGCTCAACGATATAGCAGCAGACTTGCCGCATGGATCCGGTAGAGATGCGACGTCGATTCACGGCGGCGAAGGTCGCGCGGCTGGCGACGGTCAGTGGTGACGGACGGCCGCACATCGTGCCCATCACGTTCGCGATGGCCGGCGAAACCGTGTACTTCGCGGTCGACCATAAGCCGAAGGCGACAACCGATCTCAAGCGCCTGCGCAACATCGAGGCGAATCCGGCGGTGTCGGTTCTGGTCGATCACTACGAGGACGACTGGTCGAGACTGTGGTGGGTGCGAGCGGACGGCCGCGGGCGCATCTTGCGCGCAGGTGCGGATTTCGAAAGCGCGATCGCGGTCCTGACCGAGCGGTACGGGCAGTACCGTGCTGACCGTCCATCTGGCCCGGTGGTCGCGATTGCAGTCGAGCGGATCACGGGCTGGTCGGCATCGTGAGTCAGATGCGGAGCAGCTCCGGCTGCGCTTGCTGGACCGGGTAGCGGAGCGGAATCGCCGCTTGCGTCATCGCGTCCATCGGATAGGGACCGGTGCGCCGACCCGCGATCGATGCGGTCCACGTCATCGAGTAATGCACGGAAGCCTGAACCAGGTAGCCGTCTTGTGAGTGAGCCTCGTAGACGTGCGTCACGGATGACGGCTGCGGATAGACGCGCCCGTAGGCCTGCGCGCCCATGAAGCCTGCAACAGTGCCATCGCCAAATGTCCAATCGGCCGACGAGGGCGTCGCGGTGATCGAGTAGTCGATCGCGGACTCGGTGAGTTGGATCGTGAACGCGCGCGGAGCCGGCTCTAGCCAGAACCACGATTCCAGGCCCACGAGCCCGCTCGCCGTCGGGTTCGCGACCACCCGAGCGCGCAGCTCTGTCCACGGCGGCATCGCGGGCGGCACGAGCGCACGAGAGCACGCGACCTGCTCGTGGCTCGCGTTTTGCAGGCGATCAAATGCCTGCACGTGAACGCAGGCGACATCCAGCTGCGACATCCCTGCCTGCGTAAGCGTTCGTGGCTCGGCCGTGGCGAGAAGCTGCAGTCGCTGCGATTGGCCGTCGAGCGTCACCCAGGAGGTGTAGTGATCCATGCCGGCGGCGAAGTAGTCGGCGCCCGCGCCATCGCCGCGGTCGACGACGGGATCCCACGTGAACGCCACCGAGTCCGCGCCAATGTGCGAGACGCGTGGCTGCGGTGGCGGCGGCGGAACGGAATCGACATAGATGTCGACGACGGGATAGCCGTATTGGTCAGCCATGTATGGTGGCGGGGCTGCACCGCGATGGCGGCCCATCCCGCATTCGCCGCCAAAGGTCCAGTTGTAGTAAGCGATGTACTGCTTCGCGTGGCCGTGGATCGCCCACCCGTTATCGGCGAAGTTCCAGTGATAGTGGTTGGGGTAGTCCTCGTGCAGCAGCTTGACCCAGCCCGATGCATCGCCCGGCGTGCCCCTGAAGTCGCCGTAGAAGTATCCGTACCAATCGTCGTAGCCCGGGTTTCGGTGGAAGCCATAGAAAGTCTCCTTTTCTGGATTGGTGCCGACGAGCGGATCGTTGGTGACGATAGTGGCGCTCCACATGTCCGAATGGTTGGTGCACCATCCCGGCGGATCGCCATAAGCCGTGCTTCCCCACGCGGAGCTCCCCACCGCCGGCGATGGGAACAAGCCCAACGCCACCCCTATCGCCGCCGCCGTGAGCCGCCCCATGTCGGCAACCTAGGACGGTGTGCGTGTAGCGCCAACCCTGCCCGTTAAGGCAGCCGCCAGAGGCTCGCCCGATCGGCCGCCAGGCTTCCTCTCGTCGACAACCCACCAGCGGCCGGCGTGAAGCCCGGCCTCGCCCACGAGCGCCGAATCCAGCCGGACAGCCAAGAAACGGCACTTGACGAGACACTCCATCTCATCTAGTCTCTCGCCGAGTTGGCGCCAAGGACACGCGAGCGCATCATAAGCGGCGCCCGCGGCCTGCTCGCCCAGGGGGAGATGCCGACGGTGGAGCGCGTCGCGGCAGCGGCCGGGGTGTCGAAGACGACCTTCTATCGCGCCTTCGACTCCCGCGAAGAGCTCCTCGAGGCACTGGAGGTGCAGCCGGAGCCTGGAACCCGCGAGCGTGTCCTCGAAACCGCGCAGTCCATGGTCGGCGCCGGCGGGATGGCGGCTCTCGTGATGGACGAGCTGGCCGTTCAGGCCGGAGTCTCGAGGGCGACGCTGTACCGCCTCTTCCCTGGCAAGCCCGCATTGTTCACGAGCATCCTGCGGGCCTACTCCCCGCTCGAACCCGTCAGCCAGCTCGCCATCTCGATGGGTGGCGAACCGCCCGAGAGGGTGATCCCGGAGATCGCTCGCACGGTATTCCGAACCGTCTACGCACCAGGTGAGCCGCGAATCGGCCTCCTGCGCGCGATCTTCCTCGAGCTCAGCTCCCTCAGCCCGGACGCCGAGGAAGCCGCGCGCGACCTGCTGGCGACAACGCTCGGCTCAGTCGGCGCATATGTCATGGCGCAGATGACGGCGGGCCGTCTGCGCACAATGCATCCGCTGCTGGCGCTGCAGTCGCTGATCGGCCCGATCTTCTTTCACCTGCTGACGCGCTCGCTCGCGGAAAGAGTGCTCGGTCTCGAAATGGATGGCGAGCAGGCCGTCGTCGTGCTGGCGGAGAGCTGGCTCCGCGCAATGAAACCAGATCCAGAGGAGGACGCCGATGGCTGAGGTCTTTGCGGTCGATGTCGAAGGCGTCATGAAGAGCTTCGGCGGGCTGCGCGCGCTCGACGGCATCAATCTCCGCGTTAGACCGGGCGAAATCTACGGGCTCCTCGGCCCCAACGGCGCGGGGAAGACCACGCTCATCCGCTCGATCGTTGGCCTCATCGCGCCCGATGCAGGCACCGTCACAGTGCTCGGTCGGCCGATGCCCGACGTGGACAACCTCCGCAACGTCGGCTACATGACGCAGGCCGCCGCGCTGTACCCCGGACTGTCGATCGCGGAGAACGTCGAGTTCTTTGCAGCCATCTATGGGGCTGAGAGTGGCGTGGAGGAAGTGCTCAAGCTGGTGCAGCTCGATCAGCGGCGTAATTCGGTCGTCGCCACCATCAGCGGAGGCATGCGCCAGAGGTGTTCGCTGGCCTGCGCCCTGGTCCACAGGCCCAAGCTGCTCCTGCTCGACGAGCCGACCGTCGGCGTCGATCCCCAGCTGAGGGTGCAGTTCTGGGAGGACTTTCGCCGCATGGCTGCGGGTGGCACGACCATCATCGTTTCGAGCCATGTGATGGATGAGGCCGAGCGCTGTCAGCGCCTCGGTCTCATTCAGTACGGAAGGCTGCTCGCGGAGGGGACGCCTGCGGAAGTCCGCGAGCAAGGCGGCAGCAACAACCTCGAAGAAGCATTTCTCAGGCTCGCCGGGGAGAAGGTTGCATGAGCGCCCACAGGATCGGTGCCATCACACGACGGCTGCTGCAGCAGTTCCGGCGCGACCGCAGGACGTTGGCGCTGCTTTTCGTCGCGCCGATCGTCATCCTGGCCCTCCTCGGCTACATGATTCGCGGCTCGTCGACCGCGCCTGCGGTCGGGATCGCCAACCAAGACACCGGTCCCCTCGGAGGAATGTTCGCGTCCGCTCTCGAGCACTCCAGCTTGATTTCCGCGACCAACATCACCGCATCGGATGGTGATGGCAAGCTCAAAGATGCATCGCTCGCCGCCTACATCGTTTTCCCGCCGAACTTCAGCCAGCGCGCTCAGGCCGGCACGATCGCGCCCGATGTTCACCTCGAAGGTTCGCAGCCGGGATCCTCGGGCCCCGTGCTGCAGGCGCTGCAGCAGGCGCTCGCATCGGTGGCGTCGAGTGGACCAGGGCCGGGCCTCCGATTCGTGCCGCAAGTCCACTACCTCTACGGTGGCCCCAGCCTGGACCTCCTTGACTACTTCGGCGCAGGCTTTATCGGTTTGATCGTTTTCTTCCTGGTGTTCGTCATCACGATCGTCTCCTTCCTCAACGAGCGGTCACAGGGCACGCTCGAGAGGTTGATGGCGAGCCCGCTGCGTCGTGGCGAGATCGTGGTGGGCTACATGATCGGGTTCACTCTGCTTGCGCTGATCCAGGCAGCGGAGGTGCTCGTGTTCTCGCTCGCGGTGCTCAAAGTGCACAACCAGGGCAACGTGCTCCTGATCTTTGGCATGGAGGCGTTGATGGCGCTCGCCGCCGTGAACCTCGGCATCTTCCTGAGCATGTTCGCTCGCACAGAGTTCCAGGCTGTGCAGTTCATCCCATTGGTGGTTGTCCCGCAGCTTCTTCTCTCCGGCATCCTCTTCTCCGTCGCGAGCGAGCCCAGGCCTCTGCAGGTGATATCGGACGTGCTCCCGCTCACTTACGCTGTGAACGGCTTGCGCGACCTGATGATCAAAGGCGCGGACTTGACGTCGGCGTCTCTCCTGTTGGACATCGGCGTCGTTGCCGGTTACTGCGTCCTGCTCGTGATCGCCGGCGTCGCAACGTTGAGGCGCCGCATCGCCTGAAGCCAGTCTCGAGTCCTCGTAAGCTGACGCCGGGATGATGCTCGCGTGCTCGGGCCGGTGCGGCGGCCGGCTCTTCCGGGCGATGTTCGCCGAAGTCGAGCTGGATGCTGAAGGCGGCTACCAGGACCACCGGATCGTGCAGCCGGGTTACGTCTGCCTGAACTGCGGGGCGCCGGCGTTCGACCTCGGTGAGGTGCCGGCGGAGATGCAGGCCGAAGCCGACGCGGATGAGGCCCGGCCGGCCGCAGCCGACATCCTGTGTCCGGTGTGCGAGACGCTGGTGCAGGTCGACTCGAGCATGGAGTGTCCCAACTGTGGGGCGCCGCTCGAGGTCGGGTGAGGGGCTTCTCTTCGGCTAGGTAAGCGAGGCGGTTCCGGCGAGGATCCCGAGCATCCAGCGGGCGGCAACGGCGTCGCGCTGCCTGACTGCCGCTCGAAGCACCCGGATCGCCTGGGGGGTGTCGAGGTTGCTGGAGAGCGCCGCGTTGAAGCGGCCGATGAGCCGCCGAGTCGAGGCGGACATACCTTGATCGGGTCCCACCCCAGGTTTTGACGGTCCCACCCCCGCCGTCTCACCGTCCAGAAGCGCGTGCAGGCGCGCCGCCAGCCGCGCCACTCGCGCCAGCCCCGACCACTTGAACTCCCAGTCACGCCCGTATCGGTGCGAGGCCAGATAGAGCCGCACCGCGGCCGCGGGCGCGCGCTCCAGGGCCTGGCTCACGAGCACCAGGTTGCCGAGCGACTTGCTCATCTTCCTGCCCTCGTACCGGACGAGGCCAGTGTGCATCCAGAGGCGGGCGAAGGGAACCTTGCCTGTTAAGGACTCCGACTGCGCGCGCTCCGACTCGTGATGGCTGAAAGCCAGGTCGCGGCCGCCTCCGTGGATGTCGATCTGCTCGCCCAGGTAGCGCATCGCCATCGCCGAGCATTCGATGTGCCACCCCGGCCTCCCGTCCCCGAACCGCGACGGCCACGCCGG
>DATINX010000073.1:0-7269 GCA_035473835.1 Candidatus Dormiibacterota bacterium
TCGGTCCGAGCCCTTTTACTTTGTGCCGGTGGTTGCGTATGTGCGAACCCGGCGCCGGCTGTGGCCGCTCGTGGGACTCGTCGCCGGCCTGATCCTGGTCGTATGGGATCTGTGGGCCGCGGCCGGTACGTTCCTTTCGCAATACGCGGTCCGCAACGATTTCCGTCTCGACTTCGCGGCGGCGACAGTCGGGATCCGGGACGGCTACAGCCGCCTCTACGACCTGGTAGCGCAGAAGTCGGCGATCGATGCGCTCGGGGCGGGCTTCAACCCGCAGCCTTTCATCTCGCCGCCCCCCCTGGCCTGGCTGGTCACGCCGCTGCTGCTGCTCCCTTTCGGGCTCGCCCTGGTCTTGTGGACGGCGCTCCTGCTCATGGCATTGGGCTGGACCTGGTACCTGCTCGCACCGTCCGGAGGGCGGATGGTCAGGGCTGCGCACTTATTGCTGCTTCTGGGGGTCTTTCCGGTCGCCTTTGGCGTCATGGTCGGCCAGCCGGGGGCGCTGGTTGCGGCCGCCGTGGCCACCACCTGGTGGCTGATCCGTCGGGACCATCCCGTATGGGCCGGCCTGGTGCTCAGCGTGCTCGTCTTGAAACCCCAGCTGGCCCTGCTGGTCCCGGTGTGCCTGCTCGTCGCGGGCCACACGCGCACCTTCGGCGCCTGGCTGGTGGCCAGCGTTCTGATCGGCCTGGCCGCTCTCGCCCTGCTCGGGCCGGACGGAGTGGCGCGCTACCGCGACGTGCTCGCGCAGACACAGACGCCGGCGTGGGACATCACGCGGCGCTACGCGATATCGGGTCCGCTTGGGCTGGGGCCGATCCTGAACGTCGCGCAAGTCGTGGTCGTTGCTGTCGCCATCTACGCCGCATGGCGCCACCGTAACGAAGGGCCAGAGCTGCCGATGGCAGCGGGGATCATTGGCTCGCTGCTCGTCACGCCCTACCTCGGCTTTCAGGATTTCGTGATGCTATTGGTCGCCGGCTGGCTGATCCTGCGCGCACGCGGGGTGAGTGCTTGGCAGGTCGGGCTGATGGTCGCGGGCTATGCGCTGCTGCAGCTCGTGATCGTGGTGGAGGCCATCCCGATCCTGCTCGCGGAGGCGCTGTTGCTGCTGTCCCTGCTGCGGCCGGCGCCGAGGCATTTGTAAGCCGACGGTGGGATTCGAACCCACGACCTGCCACTTACGAGGCGGCTGCTCTGCCAGCTGAGCTACGTCGGCATTTTGCGCAGCGAATGGCGCTTTTTCTGTGGGCGCCTAGGCTACCATCGAGACGATGAGGACACTCGACGTCGAACGCTTGGCAGCCGGCGATTACGACGTCATCAGGCCACTGCTCGTGGAGCTGCACATGGGTGAGCAGGTGCACTACTCGGACCATCCTCAGCTTAGCCGCGCCGACATCGAGGACCATCTCGCGACGGTGCCCTCGACCTTCCACGGCGAGAACGTCGTCTTCGCCGTGCGCGACGAGATCGGCGCGGTCATAGGTTTCAGCTGGATCGTCCTTTTCGACCCAGGCACCGGCCTGGAGGGAGAGGTCGCGGAGGTCTACGTGGCGCCAGAGCACCGGGGCCGCGGCGTCGGCGAGATGCTCATGGACCGGGCGGTGCGCCTTTTCCGCGAGCGCCGCGTAACGCTGGGTTACGTGTGGACCCGGCCCGACAACGAAGCGGCCGTCAGGCTCTACCGCTCCGCGGGCTTCGAGCACAACCGGCAGCTCGTGCTGACGTGGTACCCGACCGAGCAGTAACGAAGCCGCAGCCGGGCTCGTTTCTTCGCGAAATCTAAACTCGGAGGGTGCGAGAGCAGATCCAGGTCCCCGATGACGCACGCCCGATGGGCGCGGGCGTCAGCAAAGAGGACGAGCGGACGCCCGTGCGCCGCTGGCGTCTCGTCGCCATCATCGCCGCGATCGTCCTCCTCACGACCCTGGTCGCCGGTGGCGTCACCCTCGGCGTGCTTCAGCTCCAGTCGCGGACGAACCCGCAGTCGGTGAACCTCCGCTCGGGCGTCAGCATCACCGAGGATTCCGCCATCGTTCAGGCCGCCGCCCGCGCCAAACCGGCGGTGGTCAGCGTCGTCACGCAGCTGCAGCCGTCGGTAAGCGGGGGGTCCGGTTACCTGGCCACCAGCGATGGCTACATCGTCACCAACGTCCAGGTCGTCGCCCACTCGAGCACCTTGACCGTGCTTATGCTTGGCGACGCCAAGGCCCACAAGGCACGCCTCGTCGACTACGACTGTCAGACCGGTGTCGCCGTGATCAAGATCGACCAGGTCAGCGGCCTGCCCACCCTCGCGTTCGCCGATCCGACCTCGGTGGTCCAGGGCCAGGTGGTCGTCGCGGTCGCGGGCCCGCTCACCGGTGCCGCATTGCCTGGTCACATCAGCGCGCTGCACCGGCCGGTCACCGTGACCAACCCGGTGGTTTCGGACCAGACGCTCGAGATGAGCGACACGATCCAGACCGACGCCGTCATCGATCCCGGCACGGCCGGCGGCCCGCTGCTGAACGTCGGCGGCCAGGTCATCGGCGTGTCGATGGGAGCGCAGGGATCGACCGGCGGATTCGGTCTCAACACCGCCGACATCCAGGACGACGTGCAGCAGATCCTTTCGAGTGGGCAGCTGGTCGTCGCCTCGCTTGGCGCCAACAGCACAGTGCTCACCCAGGAGACCGCCGCTCTGACCGGAACTCCGCAGGGCAGCCGGGTGGTCGCGGTCGACAAGGGGGGGCCCGCCGCCGCGGCGGGGCTGCAGCAGGGCGACGTCATCACCCAGCTCGACGACGTCACCGTCGACGCCGCGCACCCGCTGCCGCTCCTGATGCGCTCGCGCTTCCATCCCAACCAGCGGGTGACCGTCACCTACTCACGCGGCAACACCTCAACGCAGGTGCAGCTGACGCTGGCCGGCGCTCACCCGGCCTGTTGATGACCGACCACTCCGGGGCGGGTGTGCGGGGTCGTATCGCTGAGGCCCTCGGTGAGGCGGTGCGCGGGCTTGGCGTCGAAGGCGAGGTGCCGGACCTCGAGCTGGGGCGGGCCAAAGAGGCGGACTTCGGAGACTACGCGAGCCCCGCGGGGCTGAAGCTCGCTCGACCGCTCCGGCAGGCGCCCGCGCAGATCGCCGAGCGGGTCGCGAAGTCCATCGTCGTGCCCGACGGCGCGGCCACGGCCGAGGCGGACCGCGGCTACGTGAACTTCAGGCTGACCGCCGGCTGGCTGCAGCGGCTGGTGGGCGAGGTCGCAAGCAGCGAGGGCTACGGGGCGCGCGACCTCGGGCATGGCGAACCGGTGCAGGTGGAGTTCGGGAGCGTGAATCCCACGGGTCCAATGCATATCGGACACGGCCGCGGCGTCATCCTCGGCGATTCCATATCGAGGGTGCTGGAGTTCACCGGCCACAAAGTGCGGCGCGAGTACTACGTCAACGACCAGAACACGCAGGCGCGCCGGTTCGGGGCGTCGGTCTGGGCGCGCATGCATGGCGAAGAGCCGCCCGAAGGCGGCTACGTCGGCGAGTACGTCACCGAGCTGGCGGAGCTGGCCAAGCGCGAGCTGGGTGACGTCGACCGGCTGCCGCGCGAGGAGGCCGAGGCGCGAGTGCGCGAGTTCGCGATCTCGCTGATGGTCGACCGCATCCGCGCGAGCGTTGGCCGCCTGAACGTCCGCTACGACGAATGGTTTCCGGAATCGCGCCTGTGGCAGGACGGCCTGCCGCAGCTCGCGATCCAGCGGCTGCGCGAATCGGGATTTCTCAAAGAGCGAGATGGCGCGCTGTGGTTCGGTCCCGCGCTGGAAGAAGAGGACGGGCTGGGTGAGCAGGTCCGCTCGGAGAAAGACGATCGCGTCGTGATCCGATCCAACGGCGAGCCGACGTATTTTGCTTCGGACCTCGGCTACCTTCTCAGCCGCTTCGAGCGCCGAGGCTTCAACCGCGTGATCGAGGTGTGGGCGGCGGATCATCACGGCTATGTCGCTCGCTTGAAGTCTGCCGCCGCCGCGCTGGGGACCGAATCCGAGCGGCTCTTGATCATCATCCACCAGATGGTGAATCTCAAGGAAGACGGCGCGGGCACGGCAGCAACGAAAATGTCGAAGCGCGCGGGCCGCTTCGTTACGCTGGACGAGCTCGTAGACCGAGTTGGCTCCGACGCTGTGCACTACTTCTATCTGCTCCGATCTCCGGACACGACCATCGAGTTCGACCTCGAGCTCGCGCTCACCCAGAGCAGCGAGAACCCGGTCTACTACGCGCAGTACGCGCACGCTCGGCTGGCCAATGTCGAGGCGGCCGCGCGCGAGAAGCACTCGAGCCTGCCCGAGCAAGCCGACGTGTCGCTGCTGGACAAGCCGTGGGAGCTCGACGTGGCGCGGCAGCTCGCGTTCTGGCCCGAGGTGGTTGAGGATGCCACCCGGCTGCTCGAGCCACACCGCATTCCCTATTACGTGCACGACCTGGCGACCGCGGTGCACCGCTTCTATCACGCGGGCAACGAGACGAGCGAGCATCGGGTGGTGGTCGACGACCCGGAGCTCACGCGGGCCCGGCTGGAGCTGTGCCGCGCGGCGCGTCACACTTTGAAGACCGCGCTCGATCTGATCGGGGTGACCGCACCCGATCGTATGTAAGGAGAAGGCATTTGGACGTCACGTGGCTTGGACACGGCTGCTTCCGGCTTCGCGGCCGCAGCGCCGCCGTCGTCACCGATCCCTACCCGCCCTCGATCGGGCTCAAGCTTCAGCGGCTCGACGCCGACCTGGTCACGATCAGCCACGAGCACGAGAACCACAGCTACACGCAGGCCGTGCGTGAGGCCTACGAGATCCGCGGGCCTGGCGAGTACGAGGTGGCCGGCGTCGCGGTGATCGGCGTGCCCACCTACCACGACGCGGAGAAGGGGGCCAAAAAGGGCCGGAACACCGTGTACCTCATCGAGATCGACGACGTCCGCGTGTGCCACCTCGGCGACCTGGGCCACAGCCTCGACGACACCCAGGCGGAGACGCTTTCGTCGGCTGACGTGCTGCTGGTGCCGGTCGGGGGGCATTCAGCGATCAATGCGACCCAGGCGGCCGAGGTCGTGCGCCGGCTGGAACCCAGGTACGTCGTGCCGATGCACTACGCCATCCCCGGCCTGAAGCTGCAGCTCGACCCCCTCGACAGGTTCCTCAAGGAGATCGGACTGACCGCCGGGGAGGCGCAGCCCAAGCTCACCGTGCAGGCCTCCGCGGGCGAGTACGAGACGAAGCTCGTCCTCCTGGAGCCGAGGGCGGAACCAAAGGCGTAGCCCGCGGCCGCTGGATGTTTATTCCGGGGCTGCACCCGGTAACATTTCTAAAACCGCCCTGGAGGTCTCTATGTCGAAGTACGTTTTCGTGACCGGCGGTGTCGTCTCCTCGCTCGGCAAGGGGATCACTGCGGCGTCGATCGGGAACATCCTGAAGGCCCGCCACCTCAGCGTCTCCCTGCAGAAGCTGGACCCGTACCTCAACGTCGACCCCGGGACGATGAGCCCGTACCAGCACGGCGAGGTGTTCGTCACCGACGATGGCGCGGAAACCGACCTTGACCTCGGGCACTACGAGCGGTTCGTCGATGAGAACCTGACGGTCGCGTCGAACGTCACCACCGGCAAGATCTACCAGGAGGTCATCGCGCGCGAGCGCCGCGGAGACTACCTGGGCGCGACGGTACAGGTCATCCCCCACGTCACGAACGCGATCAAGGAGAAGATCCTCCGGGCTTCGCGTGACCCTCAGGTCGACGTCGTCGTGGTCGAGGTGGGTGGGACCGTCGGCGACATCGAGAGCCTGCCCTTCCTCGAGGCCATCCGCCAGCTGAAGAACGATGTCGGCCGGCAGAACGTCTTCTACGTCCACTGCTCGCTTGTTCCAGTGATCCGCGGCGAGGAGGCGAAGACCAAGCCGACCCAGCACTCGGTGCATGCGCTGCGCGCGATCGGGATCCAGCCGGACGCGATCATCTGCCGCTCGGAGATGCCGATCGGCGCAGATCTCAAAGAGAAGATCGCGCTGTTCTGCGACGTCCCGCGCGAAGCGGTGGTCTCCGTGCCCGACGTGGACTCCATCTATGAGGTGCCCCTACTCCTCGAGGCGGCCGGCTTCGGCAGGGTCATGTCGAAGCACTTCGAGCTCGACGAGGGCGCACACGCGCCCGAGAACGGCCACTGGACCGAGATGGTCGAGCGCATCAAGCACCCGCGGGCCACCGTGCCCGTGGCGGTCGTCGGCAAGTACGTCGCCCTTCCTGACGCGTACCTGAGCGTCATCGAGTCGCTCCGCCATGCGGGCGTGCATCACAACGTCGCGGTCGAGATCCGCTGGGTCTCGTCTGAGAAGCTGGACGCGGGCGACACCTCACCTTTGATGGGTGTGGGCGGCATCGTCGTCCCTGGCGGGTTCGGCTATCGCGGCATCGAGGGAAAGGTGCAGGCGTCGCGATACGCGCGTCACAATCGCATCCCGTACCTCGGCCTGTGCCTCGGCCTGCAGTGCGCGGTCATCGACTTCGCGCGTGAAGCGCTCGACGCCCCCGACGCCAACTCCACCGAGTTCGCTGCCTTCACGTCGACGCCGGTGATCGACCTCATGCCCGAGCAGCGCAACGTGGACCAGATGGGCGCCTCGATGCGCCTCGGTCTCTACCCGTGCAAGCTGGTGCCGGGGACGCTTGCGCACAAGGCGTACGGTGAAGAGGTTGTGTACGAGCGCCATCGCCACCGCTTCGAGTTCAACAACGAGTACCGCGAGTCGCTCGGCGAGGCCGGCATGACCTTCAGCGGCGTTTCGCCCAACGGACGCCTGGTGGAGATCGTCGAGCTCGCCGACCACCCCTGGTTCGTCGCCACGCAGTTCCACCCGGAATTCCGGTCGCGACCCAATCGCGCGCACCCGCTGTTCCGGGATTTCGTGCGTGCGGCGTTCCTGCAGAGCGGCATCGACCAGATGGAGCTCCAACCGGCGGAGCTGTTAGAAGAACCGGAACTCGACTAGAGAAACCGGGACCAGAACAATGCAGGACCCTTCTCGAAGCTATATCGGCGTGCGCCGCGAGCTCGCTCTCGAGCTGGTCCACGCGACCGAGGCGGCGGCGCTCGCGGTCGCGCGCCTGCTCGGTCGCGGCGATGAGGACCGCGTCCATGAGATGGCGGCCGAGACGATGCGGGCCGTTCTCGACGAGTCGGGGCTCTCGGGAACGGTGGCGCTGGGTTCGCGAAACGACCCCATCCTGCCGCCGGGCAC
>DATINX010000074.1:0-5885 GCA_035473835.1 Candidatus Dormiibacterota bacterium
CGCAAAGTGGTTCCCGGCCAGCTGACCCGCCTTGCTCGCAAACACGGTCGAGCCGTACGGAAACAGGATCTCCGTTTCGCTGATGCCGCCGGGATAGAGGAGAAGATGGCCGGGCGCCGGATAGCTCGTGTGATTCTCATACCCGAGGTCGAGATCGAGCTCGCCAAACGGGATCCAGCACGCTTCACCGCTCCAGCGCGCCTGGATGATCTTCGTGTTGAGGGGCAGCATCGCCCGAAACATCTCGCAGGTCCTCGGCGCACGGTCCGTCTCGAGGCGCGCCACGAAGCGCAGGTCTCCGACGCTGATGTGGATCACGCCCATTTCTCCGGCTTGAGGAAATCGACTGCTTCTTCACGTCCATCCCAAATGACCGTCGTGTGGGCGGGCTCGGTTCGAGCCACCACCTTGCCGCCGCGCAGAACGAGCTTGCGCGGGGCGACCAGCCGGATCGCGTCCATCGCCGTCGGAGCAGCGAACGCGCAGAGGTCGGCCCTGCACCCGGGCAGCAGCCCGTAACCCTCGATGCCGAGTGCGCTGGCGGGGTTGAACGTGATCATGTCGATCAGGGTGCGCAGCTCGCTGTGGCCCGACATCTGGCCGTAGTGTGCGAGGACGAATGCGGCCTGGAGCGGGTCGCCGTAGCCGAGCGGGTACCAGGGGTCCATGACGGAGTCATGGCCGATACACACGTTGACGCCGGCGGCCAGCAGCTCTTTGACACGCGTGTGCCCGCGGCGGATCGGGTACGAGTCGAAGCGGCCTTGAAGGACCGAGTTGTCGAGTGGGTTGGTGACCATGTGCATCTGGGCCCGCTTGAGGTTGTTGATGAGCCGGTAAGCGTAGGCGGCGTTGTACGAATGCATCGCGGTCGTGTGGCTGGCGGTGACGCGACCGCCCATCCCGAGCCGGATCGTTTCGGCGGCCATCACCTCGACAAAACGCGAATGGTCGTCGTCTGTCTCGTCGCAGTGGATGTCCACCCGCAGGCCCTTCTCAGCCGCGAGGGACATCGCGAACTTGACAGAGCGCTCGCCGTACTCGCGAGTCAACTCGAAGTGCGGGATGGCGCCCACCACGTCGACCCCCATGTCGACGGCGCGCCGCATCAGGTCTTCGCCGCCCTCGAACGATATGATGCCCTGCTGCGGAAACGCGACCAGCTGCATCGTCATCTGGTCGCCGATCTCTTCTCGCAGCTCGATCATGGCGCGCACCGCGCGCAGCTCCGGGTCGCACACGTCGACGTGACTGCGGACGAACTGGACGCCGTTGGCCAGCTGCCAGCGCAGCACCTTGCGGACGCGCCGTTTGACGTCCTCGACGTTCAGCAGCTTGACGCGTTCGGCCCAGATGGCGATCCCTTCGAAAAGGGACCCGCTCTGGTTGTGACGCGGCTCGCCGACCGTGAGCACCGCATCCAGATGGATGTGAGGCTCGACGAGGGCGGGAGTCACAAGCGCCCCGCCGAGGTCGATCACCTGGCGAGCCTCGACCTCGGGCTCGGCGATGTGCCCGTCCCGCACCCCGATCTCCCTGGTGTCGGTCTCTCCCGCGATCCGGGCGCCCTTCAGGAGAAGATCGAGCATCGACGGGAGGCTAGCAGAGACCTAAACTTTCCGGAACGTAGGCGGTGGTTTTCTTTTGGGGGAAGGCTCATGCAGACAGCTGAGGACATAGAGAAGCACGTACCGATCCGTGAGGGCGAGTACGGGGAGCGGGTGGGCACGATCGAACCCGGCGGCGTCGAGTACATCGCGCTGCGGGAGCGTCACGGCAAGCCGATCGATCTGTTCTGGACCTGGCTGTCGCCCAATCTCGAATTCGCGACCGTCTTCGTCGGCGTCATCGCCGTCACGCTGTTCGGTCTCAACCTCTGGCAGGCCGCGACGGCAATCGTCGTCGGCACCCTTCTGGGGTCGCTCACCCACGCGGTGCTCTCGTCCTGGGGTCCCAAGTTCGGGGTCCCGATGATGGTCGAGAGCCGGGCGGCGTTCGGCTTTCTGGGCAACATCCTGCCCGCCGGGTTGAACGCCTTCACCGGCGCTTTCGGCTGGTTCATCGTCAACAGCGTCAGCGGCGCCTTCGCTCTCCAAGCGCTGTTTCCGTCGCTGAACCTGCCTTTCTGGCTGACGTTCCTGGTCATCGTCGTCGCGCAGGTGGCGGTGGCGACGCTCGGCCACAACCTGATCCACGTCTTCGAGCGCTGGGCGCTGCCCCTCCTGGGCGTGGTCTTCCTCGCGGCATGCTTCTTCATCTTCATCCACGGCAGCTATGGGGTCGGCTTCAATGGAAAGGCCCCGCTCGCGTTCGGCGGCGAGCTCGGCGGCTGGATCCTGGCTTTCACGGCCGCGTTCGGATACGCCGCCGGCTGGAACCCGTACGCGGCGGACTACACGCGGTACCTGCCCCCGACGACCAACCGGTTGATGGTCGGTGTGTGGGCGGGCCTCGGTGTGCTCGTGTCCTGCGTCCTGCTCGAGATGGCGGGCGCCGTGCTGGCGACGGTCGCGGGCACGAAATGGGGTCCGAACGACATCCCCACCGCCCAGCTGCAGCGGGCCATGCCCGACCCCGTCTACTACCTGACCCTGCTCTGTATCGCGGTCGGTGCTGTGGCGGCGAACGCCATCAACATCTACAGCGGCACGATGTCGCTCGTATCGCTTGGCATCAGAGAGATGGGCATGACCCTGCGACAGCGTCGCGCAGCCCTCGCCATCGTCGCGGGGGTGATCGGTTACCTCGGCGGCATTATCTTCCAGGCGCAGGTGGCTCCGGGTGGCAAGTACGAAGCCTTCCTGCTCTTGATCTCGTACTGGATCGCGCCATGGCTGGCGGTGGTCTTCGTCGACTACTGGCTGCGGCGAGGCAACTACGGCGATGAGAGCATCTTCTATGACAGCAAGCACGTGCGTTGGCAAGGCTTCGTCGCCATGGCGATCGGCCTGGTCGTCTCGGTTTACTTCTTCGCGAGCAACTCCCTGTACGTGGGTGCCGTCCCGAACGCAAACCCAGTCTACGGAGACCTCACGTTCGTGGTCGGCTTCCTGGTCACGGCGGTCCTGTATTTCCTCTTCAATCTGGGGCTGCGCCGGCAGGCTAGCGAAACGAAGGCGACTGCGGGCTCCCGTGCGTAGCTAAAGCGAGCGAAGGCGCCGTTGTCGAGAGGCAGCGGCGCCTTCTGAGCCGACCGGCTCAACCACATCGGGATGCACGTGACGAGGTCCAGCCAGTGGCCGCGCACGCAGTGAAGAATTGAAGCCCGACGATGATCGTGAGGTCGAGATGGTGGTCGAGGGGCGCCGCAGTCAGCCGGCGATGGCAAGGGTCCCTGAGTGATGCACGACCGCCACCAGCAGCTGGTCTAGACCCGCCCTCGAGTCGGCGTCGATGATGCCGGCCATGCCAAAGTCGATGAACCCGATTCGGGTGGTTGACTCGATAAAGAGGTTTCCAGGGTGGAGATCGGCGTGGAAAAAACCATCCTCGAGCAACATCTTGAGCACGATCTTGGTGGCGTTGTCGGCCACCGCGTCGCAGCCGATGCCTTCCGCCTGCAGTGCGGGGCGTCTGTGATCCCTGAACGGAACCAGGTGCTCGAGCGCCATGAGCTCGATCAGTTGCCAGAGGTGATGGCGGGCCGGCACGGCCGCGATCTGCCGCCCGCGAGCCGGAGATGAGAGCTCGTGCGCCCGGGGCGGCCCGGCGTCAGCGGTGGTGCCTATCATGGGCACCCTGAGAATGGTGCCGCGGGTGGTGGATCGGAAGTGCCATTCGGACAGGTCTGAACGTGCGCATCGGTTTACCGAGGTGGCCCACATCGGCACATGGTGCGCCCACGACCACGGCAGAGCATGGGCGCCGTGGGGACGGCATCGGCGGGGCCCCCAGCCCCGGCATCCTCATCGCAAACGATGACCACGCACGAATCGCGCTTTCATCGTCCACTTCTGGTGGTTTCGGCTGCCTGCGCGGTCGCCCTGGCCGCGCTTACCGTGCTCGTCTACTCGAGCCCGTACCTCGCGATCGATGCGTCGATCGCGCGAGCGATCCAGTCCATCAATGTGGGACCGCTGACGGGGCTGTTCGACTTCTACCGGCAGATCGGCGGCCCATACGGGCTCGAGGCGGAGGCGGTCGTATTCATCATCATCCTGGTTCTCAACCGTCATTCGTGGCGCCTGCTAATTGCCGGGGCCCTCGCCAGCGCCTGGTACATCGCGCTTGTCAACCTCGTGGCCCGGCCGCGCCCCACCGTCCCCAACGTGCTGCGGGTCACCGAGCACCCGGGTGCGTCGAGCTACCCGAGCGGTCACACGATCCTGTTCGTCTTCTACGCGGTGATCCTGATGACCTGCGTCGGCCTCAAGTACATCCCAAGGCGCTGGCAGCCACTGGGTTGGGCGATCGCCGTCCTGTTTGTGCTGGGGGGCGCCTTCAGCCGGGTCTACTCAGGCGCGCACTGGCCGACCGACGTCCTGGCCGGGCTCCTGATCGGCGTCGGTTGGATGAGTTTCGTGCTGTCGATCAGGTGGATCTCGGACCCGGTGCTGATGCCGGAAACCCGTCTGGTTCGCGAGAAGGAGACTCGGCAGGCCGCCTGATTCCGGGAGCGGGCGTGGAGAAGCCCTCCTGTCCGCAGTCCGCGATCCAGCCGACGGCTATCCGGGCAACGCTGCGAATTCGGTTTCGGCGGATGCACATGGCATTTCGTCATCGCGTCGCCAGGTCAGCGAACAGCGGCATGTGATCCGAGGCGTCCACCTGGAGCGTCCACGAGCGCATCTCGAGCTCCCTCGATGAGCGCACCAGGATCGAGTCCAGCTTCTGCCGCACCCGCAGCCGGGGTATGGAATGAGTCCACCGCACGGATCCCGCCGCATCCACGAATCCAGCCGCCTGGTAGGCGTCGATAAGCTTCGACCAGGATGGCCAGCGCGACAGGTGGTAGAGATTCAGGTCACCGGCCACCACCGTGATGTCCGCGTCGGGCCGGTTGCGGCAGTCTGCGAGGACATGCTCCAGCTGGCCTTGCTTGTGGGCCGCTCCGAAGATGTCGAGGTGGATCGAGTAGGCCAGCAAGGGCTTGCGGTCGACCTCCCCTTCGACCACGACGCTGTTGCGCGTTTGCGCCAGGCGGGTCTTCTCGCTGCGCGGCAGGGTCAGGTAATCGACGTTGCGGACCCGCACTTTTCGGCCCCTCCAGATCATCGCGTTCGCCTGGACGCGCCCCTTCACGGTCTGAGCGGTGACCTGGTGGCATTCGTAGTCGGGGCCGAGGGCGGCGGCGATCGCGATGCCATCCGTGCGGCCGTCGTGCTCCGACGCCTCCTGGAGGGCGAACAGGTCGAGCCCCGCGAAATCGCGACGGCTCGTCACGGCTTCGAGGATCTTGTCGAGCCGCAGTCCAAGGTTGATGTTCCAGGTGCAGACGCGCAGCATCGGTTCGGCGCTTAGCACCATATGCCGATCGGCACTGTAGCCATGGTCCGGTTCGGCACTTTCAGCGGCGCCGCCGGATGCCTCACGCTCGCATCGTGGCTTCGGGCCTGGCTCAGCTAGCGGGGCATCATCACCGAGGCGCTAACGCGGGTCAGCGATTCCGAGCGCAAGCTTCGCTGCTGCTGGGCCGCCGTCGCGGCCACGTCCACCAGCCCAAACCGGCTTCAATGTAGGCGTGGCCCGCGCGCGAACGAAATCAGCTGCGACGGGTGATGGCCTGGGAACCGCGGAGCTCGAGGGGATCGACGCGTACTGGCGGGCGGCCAACTACCTGTCGGTCGGCCAGATCTACCTGCTCGACAACCCGCTGCTCAAGCGCCCGCTGACGCTCGAGGACGTCAAGCCGAGATTGCTCGGCCACTGGGGAACGACCCCCGGCC
>DATINX010000075.1:0-2193 GCA_035473835.1 Candidatus Dormiibacterota bacterium
CTTGTGCAGGCTGCGCCGTCACCTCCGCGGGCAGCTCTGAGCCAGGCGAGATGTAGGGCAGGTTCGCGCACACCAGATCGAACTTCCCGGGGAGCGGATCGAGAAGGTCGCCACAGGCGAGGTGCACGCGCTCGCCAAGGCTATGCCGCGTGACATTCCGACCCGCCACCTCGAGGGCATCACGGCTGAGGTCGCCGGCCCACACCTCCGCATGCGGAACGTAATGCGCTATCGCGATCGCGATGCAGCCGCTGCCGGTGCCGACATCCGCCACACGCACCGGCCCGCCCGCCTGGCGCGCGATCGCCACAGCGCGCTGCACGAGCACCTCGGTGTCGGGGTTCGGCACGAGCACCGCCGGCGTCACCTCGAAGTCCAGTGCCATGAACTCCTTGTGGCCGACCAGGTAGGCGACCGGGTCACCGTGCGCGCGCCGCTGGATCAGGCCCCGGTAGCGGCTCAGCTCGTCGTCCGACAGCGGCCGGTCGAACTGGAGATACAGGTCGAGCCTGCGGACGCCGAGCGCCTGCGCCAGCAGGACCTCGGCATAGAGTCGTGCGGAGTCAGACCGATTCTTGTGGAGGTGGCCGGAGGCTGCCTTCAGGACCTCGATGACGGTCAACTGGCCGGGCTGGTGGCTCCGTTGAGCTGCGCGGCCCGCTCGGCGCCGACGAGGGCCGACACCAGCTCGTCGAGGTCCCCCGCCATCACCCGGTCCAGCTTGTGCAGGGTCAGGTTGATCCGGTGGTCGGTGATGCGGTTGTCCTTGAAGTTGTAGGTGCGGATCTTCTCCGAGCGGTTCCCGCTGCGGACCATGCCGCGCCGCTGCGCGCCGATGGCCGCCTGCTGCTCGGCAAGCTTCAGGTCATAGAGCCGCGCACGCAGGACGCGCAGCGCCTTCTCACGGTTCTGCAGCTGAGATTTCTCGTCCTGCATGCTCACCACCAGTCCGGTGGGCTTGTGGGTCATGCGGATCGCGGAGTAGGTCGTGTTCACACTCTGCCCGCCGGGTCCCGTGGACGTCGACGTCTTGATCTCGAGGTCCTCTGGCTTGATCTCGACCTCGACCGGGTCGGGTTCGGGCATGACCGCGACGGTGGCCGCGGACGTGTGGATGCGCCCCTGCGCCTCCGTCTTGGGCACCCTCTGGACGCGGTGCACACCCGCCTCGTACTTGAGCTGCGAGTAAGCGCCGTGGCCGTGCACCTCGAACTCGACCTTGTCGAAGCCACCCATCCCGGTCGGCGACGTGTCGACCACCTCGACCTTCCAGCCCTTGCGCTCGGCCCACCTCGTGTACATGCGGAAAAGGTCGGCCGCGAACAGAGCGGCCTCCTCCCCACCTTCGGCGCCCTGGATCTCGACCACGACGTCCTTGTCGTCATTGGGATCCTTCGGCAGCAGCAGGACCTTGAGCTTCTCCTCGAGGTCTGGGAGCTGCGCCGCGACCCGGCGCTCCTCTGAGCGCAGGTACTCCTGCATGTCGGGATCCTTCTCGTGCTTCAGCATCTCCCGGGCGGATTCCGTCTCCTGCTGCGCGTGCTTGAACGAGTCATACGCCTCGACCGTCTCGCGCAGCGTCCGCTGCTCGCGGGCGAGCTTCGTCAGCTGCTCGTGGTCCGAAGCCACCTCGGGCCGCCCCATCTCCGACTCGATGTCGTGATAGCGGCGGGCGATCGCATCCAGCCGGTTGATCACGCCGCTGCTCCGGCCGTGTCCTCCTCACCCTCCCGGGCGCTGTTGAAGGCGGTGATAGCCACCTCGAGCATGTCGTCGGAAGGCTCGCGAGTCGTGAACTTCTGGGTGCCCAGGACCGGCAGGAGGAGGACTTTCACGACCGGGTTGGTTCGGTGGCGGGCCATGTAACGGATGAGCTCGAAACCGGCCCCCGCGATGAGTGGGATGGCAAGCACCCGGCTCATGATCAACCAGAACCAGTTGGGGTGGAAAATTGCCACGACCGAGAAGACGATCACGCTCACGACGAGGACCACGAGCAGGAAGCCGGTGCAGCAGCGCGGGTGCAGAAGGCTCGCGCGGCGAACCGACGGAACCTCGAGCGGCCAGCCAGACTCGAACGCGTTGATGGTCTTGTGCTCGGCGCCGTGGTACTGGAAGACCCGGCGCACGTCGGGAATGAGGGCGATCGCGGAGAGGTAGCCCAGTACGAGCCCCACCCGGATGATGCCTTCG
>DATINX010000076.1:0-8826 GCA_035473835.1 Candidatus Dormiibacterota bacterium
GGAGATGAATTCGTGCAGGGCGGTCAGGCCGTCTGGCCGGACGACATAAAGGCGCTGCCGGCCGCGCTTGCTGACGCTTACGAGGCCCGCCTCCTTGAGCACCTGCAGATGCTGAGAGACCGCCTGCTGCGTGATGTCGAAGTGCGCGGCGATCTCCCCCACCGACCGCGGCTCGTCGCGGACCAGGCGCAGGACCTCTTGGCGGCGCGGCTCTGCCAGCGCGCGCAAGGCGGCTTGGCCGTTCATCCATCCTCAGTCTGGCAGGCGGGCCGGCATTCTACAAGTCTTGACTTGTGAAAGTATCGACTTTAGTATCGTGGCATGAGTGCGAACGCGATCAGCAACAAGACAGCGCGCGCGGCGGCGGACCTTTCGCAAGGCGAGATCCTGGCAACCGTCGAAAGCCCGGCCGACCCTGATCGGATCTTTCGAGCCTTGGCCTCGCCCGAGATCGTCGACTGGTGGGTCAGGCCGGGGGTCTTCGACACGCGAGAGTGGAGCGGCGACCTGCGGGTCGGTGGGCGCTGGCAGGCATCAGGAATCGGCGGCGGGCGCCCGTACACGCTCGATGGCGAGTTCGTCGATATCGAAGCGCCGCGAAGGCTCGTGCACACGTGGCATCCGGTCGGCTCCCCTGCGGCGCCGACGACCGTGACCTATGTCCTGGAACCTGTTGGCGAAGGCACGCGCATCACGCTCAGGCACTCGGGCTTCACCTCGCGTGAGGTTTGCAGCAACACCTGCATCGGATGGGAGACGAGCTTCGAGCGCCTCGCGGAGCTGCTGCTCAGGCCCGTTTAGGGAGCTGCTGCACCGACCAGGAATTGCCGTCGGGGTCGCTGAAATAGATGAACGATCCCCACGGCTGCACGTCCACGTCGCCTGTTGTGACGCCGCGGCCGGAGAGTTCCCGCCGCACGGCCTCGACGTCATCGACGACCACCTGCAGTCCCTTCTGAGAGCCGGGCACCATCTGGCTGATTCCCGTACCGATCACGATCGAACAAGCAGACCCTGGCGGCGTGAGCTGGACGAATCGCAGCTGGTCCGTGACCTGGTGATCGTGGTCGGCGTGGAAGCCGATCTGGTCGACGTAGAAGGCCTTGGCACGATCGACGTCTGTCACCGGAACGGGTACGAGCTCGAGCTTCATGTTCATACGCCCGATTGTAGTTTTGTCCTGCGATCGCCAAACCGCGACGAGCGCGCGCCGTTCGAAATAGGCGCGCGCTCGAACACTTGCTAACACATCAGTTCGATCAGGCAGCTTCCGGTAACGCTTTGGCGGCCGGCTGCTGCGAACGAACACGAATCATGAGCACCGCCATGACGAAACCCGCCAGTCCGATGAGCGCTCCGATTTCGAATGCGGTCGTGAAACCCGTGGTTATCGCCTGGCTCACGGCTTCCCGAGTCGGCCGAACATTGCTCAGCTGGTTGCGGGTCACGTTTGCGGCCACGGTCGCAAGCACGGCGAGCCCGATCGAGCCGCCAAGCTGCTGGCTGACGTTGAGCACAGCCGACGCCAGGCCGAGCTCATGTCGAGCCGCACCCGATATCGCCACCAGCGTCGTGGGAAAGAACACCAGCCCGAAACCCACCGACAGCACCACCAGCGGGCCGAAGATGTCTGAGACATATATGGCGTGACTTAAGAGCCGCGACAGCCAGAGTAGGCCCCCTCCAATCGCCAGTGAACCCAGCGCGATAGGCAGTCGAGGCCCAATCCGGCCGATCAGCCGCGACGTGATCAGTGCCGTGACGACCACGCCCACGCCCAGGGGCAGAAAAGCGAAGCCGGCCTTGAGCGGGCTGTAGCCGAGGACGTTCTGGATGATCTGGGTGAGAAAGAACAGCACGGCGAATGTCATAGCGCCGGCAACCATACGTAGCGCATAAGCGGCTGATCGATTGCGGTTCGCAAACAGGCTCAGTGGCATGAGGGGCTGCTTGCTCCGCAGCTCGATGAGAACGAAAACCACAAGGAGTGCGGCGCCGAAACCAAGCGTTGTCACCGTGATCGAGTCTGTCCAATCGTGCGTGGCCGCTCGCGCCAGACCGTAAACGAGAAGGGTCATTCCACCCGTAACAGCGACCGCGCCGGGCAGGTCGAGGCGACCCGGCCGTCCTTCCGCGGCTGCCAGCACGCGCGGCGCGGCGACGGCCAGGAGGAGTGCGATGGGCACGTTGACGAACAGGACCCATCTCCACGAGATGTAGTTGGTGATCACACCACCGAGGATCAAGCCGACGGCTCCCCCACTGCCCGCCGCGCCGGCATAGATGCCCAGAGCCCGGTTGCGCGCCGGCCCTTCCTTAAAAGTGTCGGCGATCAGCGCCAGAGCGGTTGGCGCGATGATCGCGGCGCCGGCGCCCTGCACCACGCGACTGATGATCAGCCATGCGGGCGTCGTTGCCAGTCCACCGGCAAACGATCCGGCCGCGAAGAGCAAAACCCCCGCGACGAACATGCGCCGTCGTCCGAACAGGTCTCCCGCCCGACCACCCAGCAGCAGCAGGCCGCCGAAGGCGAGCGAATAAGCGTTGACGACCCATTCGAGGTCGGTCGGGCTGAACTTGAGCGCACGCTGGATCGATGGCAGCGCTACGTTCACGATCGTGGTGTCGAGCACGACCATCAGCTGGGCAAACGCGATCACGACGAGTGCGACGCCCAGGTTGCGAGGCACGGCGCTCTGCGCGGCGTTGCTTCGGGCAACTGCTATAGGTGACATTTCAATCTTCTCCACGGATTTGCGTAGGTTGATCAGGCACCGGCCATTGCCGGAGCGTGGGTTGCGGATCGCTGCCAGCCGGCTGGTGCCTGGCGGAGGCGTAGGTATTCGTTGATGCCGACGACACGAAACTGCAGCCGCTCATAAAGGGGGAAAGCGGGCGCAGCCCTCGCGTAGTCGATGACTTGGAGGTCGGTCAAGGTGTAGTCGCGACCCTTGTATGTGACCGCACACCACCCGGCCGCCTTGACGTTCAAGTACCAACTGGCGTTTTCGCCGAACGTGCGTGGCATCACGAATGAGTCGCCAAGGGGGCGCATGCCCAGCGGGGTGGCGTAGACGCGGCCTGACCGGCGACCGCGGTGGTGCAGCACACCGAGAATCGGCATCCAGCGCCGCCCGGCGATGAGCAGGATCAACGGATTGATCAGGCTCGCGAGCCAACGGACTCCGCGGCGCGCGCGTGATCCCAGATGAATGCCGTTGGGGACTGTACTCATGCGATTACCTCCAGAACTGGTTGGGTGAGATCCCGGCAAGCGGCCATCGACGAAGAGATGGCAGGTGGCGGGGTCATGGGGCTCATGCCCAACCAGAAGCGGAGCTAGGTAGGGATTATTCCCTTAGGCGGATGATTTCTCTAACTGACGATTGGGAGAAGGATCCTTAGACGTTGTCCTGTTCGTCATGCGTTCGATCCGCGGACGCGATCAGCTTTCGCAGCATGCCGGCCAGGGCTGCGCGCTCGGCCGGCTTGAGGGGGTTGAAAAACTCGTCGGCGGCGTTGTCGAACACCTTGGCGGCGCGCTTCTGAACCGTCCGCCCGCGTGCAGTCAGGCTGAGAGCGTAGGAGCGGCGGTCCGCCGAGTTGCGCTTGCGCACGACGACGCGCTTGCGCTCGAGGTCGTCGATCAACTCGACCACCGTCGTGCGATCGATTCCCAGTTGCTCGCCCAGCTCCTGCTGCGAGATCGGGCCTTCCGCGAGCAGGTTCAGGACGCCACAAAGCCTGACGCTCAGGCCCATCGGGATGAGGCGGCGCGTGGCAAGCTCCTGCCCGGTCCGGGCAGCTATTGTCAACAGCGCGCCATCACGATCGACCAGTGAAGCAGGTACCGGCATATCACCGCGATTATGCCCACCTCAGGCTTTGTCCGCGCCATGCCGCGTGGCGCAGCCCAGCCGGAAGGCGGATGATGGAGCGTAGTTCCTAAGGCTCATGGGGAGGAGGCAAGATGTCCGCCACAACCGCTCGTGCAACCGCTCGAACCACCGCCGATGAGATCGAACAGGCAAACGCGTCGGGCAAGACCCCGGTCGTTTTCATCCACGGCCTCTGGCTGCTTCCGAGCAGCTGGGATCGCTGGGCTGACGTCTTCGAGGAAGCCGGCTACACCGCGCTCACGCCAGGGTGGCCGGACGATCCTGAGACAGTGGCCGAAGCAAAGGCGCACCCGGAGGTCTTCGCACACAAGACGATCGGCCAGGTGGCCGACCACTATGCCGACGTCATCGGACAGCTGAAGAAGAAGCCCGCGGTGATCGGGCACTCTTTCGGTGGGCTGCTCACCCAGATCGTCGCCGGGCGCGGGCTTGCGGCGGCGTCGGTGGCAATCGACCCTGCGCCTTTCCGCGGCGTGCTGCCGCTGCCGTTTTCGGCGCTGAAATCGGCTTCCCCTGTACTCGGCAACCCGGCCAACCGCAATCGTGCGGTGCCCCTGACGTATGACCAGTTCCGTTACGCCTTCGCCAACGCCGTGAGCGAAGACGAGGCTAAGCAGCTGTACGACACGTACTCGGTCCCGACGTCGGGCGCGCCGCTGTTTCAGGCGGCCACCGCCAACCTCAACCCATGGACAGAGGCGAAGGTCGACACGAAGAATCCCGACCGCGGACCCCTGTTGATCATGTCCGGCGAGAAGGATCACACCGTTCCATGGGCGATCGCCAACGCGTCTTACAAGCAGCAGAAGAAGAATGAAGGCGTGACCGAGATCGTCGAGATGCCCGACCGCGGGCACGCGCTTACCATCGACAACGGATGGCGCGAGGTGGCCGACAAGGCGCTCGGGTTCATCAGGCGCTTCGTCCAGTAACACGATCTGGAGGTCCGCCAGCCGCGGCGAGGGTCGATCGGGACGGCCGCTCGGAGTATGCCGCCCGCATGCACCGCGTGCTCGAGCACATCGACCGGCGCCTCGATGAGCAGCTGGAGCTCGAGGACCTGGCCAGGGTCGCGCATTTCTCGTCGTTTCACTTTCACCGTCTGTTCAGCGCCTGGTTCGGGGAGACGGTCGGCGAGTACGTGCGTCGACGAAGGTTGGAGGTGGCCGCCCTGAGGCTGGTTGCGCAACCGCGCCTGCCGGTCACACAGGTAGCGCTATCGGTCGGGTTTGGTTCGAACGAAGCGTTCGCGCGTGCCTTCAAGAATCGCTTCGGATCCACACCGACCCTGTGGCGGGCCTCTCAGGTCAGCAATCGCGATCAGTTGAAAAGCAATGTCGATCAGGCCCCGGCGCCGGCGCCCGGGAATCATGGAGACATGAAAGTCACAATCGTCGACAGACAACCGACCACCGTCGCTTACCTTCGGCACGTGGGGCCGTACGGCCAAGAGATCTCGGACTTCTGGATGAAGACCGTCGCTCCGTGGATGGAGACGAACGGGCTGTACGGCAGGCCCCGGTACGGCATCAGCCACGACGACCCCGGCATCACCGCGCCCGACAAGCTGCGCTACGACGCCGCGGTGGAGGTGCCGGAGAATTTCTCCGGCGCGGGCAACCATCAGATGACGGTCCTCCCCGGCGGCAAGTACGCGGTGGGCAAGTTCAAGGGAAGTGAGGGAGAGGTCGGCGAGGCGTGGGCGTGGATGCTGCGCGACTGGCTCCCAGGCAACAGCATGCAGCTCGACTCGCGCCCGTTCTTCGAGCACTACCCCGTCGAGGCGACCTACGACTCGAAGACCGGCGACTTCGAATGCGAGATCTGCGTCCCGGTCACACCCCTATGAGGGTGGCGTCCGGTCCCTAGCGTGAGGGCGGAAGGGCGGCCAGAACGGCAGCGGCAGCGATGATCGCCGCCGCCACCCCCAGTTCGAGGCGGCGGCGGCGAAGGACCACGAGCAACACGGCGGCGGCAACAAGGCCGGCCTTGACAATCAAGACGCGCCCGTAGTCCGTCGCGATCAACGCGGCCGGGTAAGGGGTGTGGGCGAAAGCCAGAAGGAGCCCGCTTGCGACCGCGACGCCGAGCGTCGCGCCGGCATAGCGCCGAAAGCGAATGTCGGGCGCGATCAAATATGCGGCCAGCCCGCCCACCCACAGCCCCATGCCCGATACGTGGATGGCAACGAGAACCTGCCCCGCACCGGGTAGTCCCGGGATTGCATGAGCGCTTGCTCCGTCGAGAAGCGCGACGACGCCACCAATCGCAAGCAGCGGCCACGAGCGCCCGGCTGCGAGCAGCGTCCAGGCGAGCAGAGCGGCGCCCAGATGCAGCGCGAGCAATCGGCCGAAGCTGGATCCCAGCACCGCGATGGCGGTGTCACCATCGAACGAGAGGCTGGCAAGCTGGCCAAGTAACGCGAGTGGCTCGGCAGCAACGAGACAGATGATGCCTACGCCGACCGGCCGCCCCAAGCCGTCGTTCCGCTCCGTCAGGACTCGATAACCGGCGATGCCGAAGACAAGTGCGAAACCTGCGAAGTGCACCCAGCGCGCGAGCGCCTGCAATGCCAGCCCGAGAGGAGTCGAAGTGCCGGCCTGCGCGGTCGACAGAAGCGTTGAGTAGGGGTTTGCGCTGGGTCGGCCGACCGTGAAGCTGAATGCACCTCGCGATGGGTGCGTGTCCGACGCGAAGACCTGCCAGCTGACGACGTAGGTTCCGAGCTCAGTCGAATTCAGCTTCGCCGACATGATGGAGCCACTGGTGGATGGCGGGCCGCCCACCTGTTTGCCGCTTGGGCTGTAAACCCTGATCCCTGCACCAGCGGCAGTGACGGGTTCGGTGAATATCAGGGTCACCGCCGGCGGCACGTACTCGAGCTGGGCATTTGCGGCGGGGTCGGTCTGGACAAGCTGCGCATGCGCGAAGGCGGCCTGCGGCAAGAGCGCGAAGCCGATCGCAATGAACACGATCCCGAGGCGGGGTGCGCAGCTCAGGGGTAAGCGGGTGCCTCGGCTCCTATGCCGGGTTCGAGCACCTCCATCGGGCCGGTTCGCGGTCGTGCTATGCGAAGGACCATTCCAGCCGCCACGAGGCAAAGCAAGCCGGAGCTCATGAACGCGATCTGGTAGTCGCCAAAGAAGGTCCTCACAGCTCCAGCAGCGAATGCGATGGTGGCCGCGCCGAGCTGGTGAGCAGCAAAGATCCACCCGTACACGATGGCGAAGTTCTGCTGTCCGAAAACCTTGCGGGCAAGCTGGACTGTAGGAGGAACGGTCGCGACCCAATCGAGTCCGTAGAAGACGATGAAAAGGATCAAGCCGAACTGGGGGCTGCTGAAGACGTAGGGGAGCAGCAGAAGGGAAAGGCCGCGCAGTCCGTAATAGGTGAAGAGAAGCCACCGGCTGTCGAAGCGGTCCGTCAGGTAACCCGATGCCAGCGTTCCGACGACGTCGAAGACGCCGATGACCGCGAGCAGGCTGGCCGCCGTCACCTCGCCCATGCCGTGATCGATGGAAGCCGGGATCAGATGGGTGCCGATCAGGCCGTTGGTCGACGCACCACAGATGAAAAAGCTGCCCGCGAGAAGCCAGAAGTCGCGGGACCGAAGCCCAAGGCGCAGGCCTCGCAGCGCATTCAATATCGGGCTGCCTGTCGTTAGTGGTGCGCTGTCAGTTTCGGTCGCGCCGTACGCACGAAGGCCAACATCGCTTGGACGGTTGCGGAGAAAGATCGCGACCACGGGGACCACTGCAAGTGCGGCGAGGCCGACGGAAATCGCGGCCCAGCGCCACCCGGCGTTCTGCGCTAGCCAGCCGAGTCCCGGCAGGAATATGAGCTGTCCCGTTGCGCCCGCCGCGGTCAACGCGCCAAGGACGAGCCCCCTGCGGTGAACAAACCAGCGGCCGGCGACGGTCGCGGCGAGGACCGACGCCATGCAACCGGTGCCGAGGCCAACCACCACTCCCCAGAGCACGTACAGCTGCCAGGGCGAGTTCATGACGGTGGTGAGGAGGGCGCCGGTCGCCACGGTGACCAACGCACCCACAGTCACAACCCGCAACCCGAATCGGTCCATGAGTGCTGCGGCAAACGGACCTGTTAGACCGAAAAGGATGAGGTTGATGGACACGGCAACGGAGATAACCGCCCGGTTCCAGCCGAATTCGTGCTGAAGAGGGACGATCAATATGCTTGGCGTCGCGCGGAAACCCGCGGCCCCCATGAGTGCGATGAAGGTGACCGCGGCAACAACCCATGCGTAATGGATTCGTTTCAAGGGTGGAAGGCGCATGATCGAACAGAACCGATGGCCTGAAGTGGAGATTCCCGATTGACTGTCGATGAGTTCGTGAAGAGCAAGGTGAAGCCCGAGCTCAGGCCCCTGGTCGGCGCAGTCCGCAAGCTGATGAAAGAGACCGCCCCCGCCGCCAAGGAAGCGATCAGCTACGGCATCCCTATGTACGGGTCCAAGAAACCCATTGCCTGGATCACCCCTGGCAAGACCGGAATCAGCGTCGGCTTTCGCGAGGGGGCCTCGTTCAGGGACCGCTATACCCTGCTGCGCGGAGTGGGCAAGCATGCGAGGAACGTCAGGCTGAAGAAGCTGGAAGACCTGAATAAGACCGCAATGACGTACTACATCAAGCAAGCGGTCACGCTCGACAAGCTCTGACGAAGCGCCGCCCACCTGGTCACTACTTAGCTCGCGGGCGTTGGCGGTCATCCGCCAGGGAGGAAGACCGATGTCCGGGCCATTCATCTTCATTGCCACCAACCGACTCAAGGAAGGCAAGCTCGAGGCAGAGAGAGCGCGAGTCCCAGGGTTGGTCGAGTTCATCGCGGCGAACGAGCCGCGCCTTCTCGCATTCAACGAATACGCGAGCGCAGAAGGCACCGAGGTAGCGGTCGTGCAGCTGCATAC
>DATINX010000077.1:0-12529 GCA_035473835.1 Candidatus Dormiibacterota bacterium
CGCAGCACTTGCGCCGAGCGCAGCGAGTCACCACCGGTGGTGACGACGTCCTCGATGACGGTCACGCGCTCCCCAGGCTGGAGCCGGCCCTCTACCTGCTTTGACGTGCCGTACCCCTTTGGCTCTTTGCGAACGAGGACGAGCGGCAGGCCGGTCTCCATCGAGACCGCACCGCCCAGGAGCACGGCGCCAAGCTCGGGCGCGGCGAGGCGCTGGGTCTCGGCCGGCACCAGCCTGGCGAGCTCCCGGCCCAATCGACGCAGCAGCGCGGGGTCGGTCTCGAACAGGAATTTGTCGAAGTAGCGATTGGAGCGCTTTCCCGAGCGAAGAACGAAATCGCCCTTCAGATATGAGGCGGCGACCAGATCGCGCCCGAGCTCGCGCAGCTCGGATGCTCGGGTCTCCACGCTTCTAATCTAGCCGAAGAATGTCCTCGTCCCTCACGATCGGGTTGCTGCGGGTCGTCCTTCACATACCCGAAAGCGGTTCGCTCAAGAGCAAACGGCATGTCGTCAGCGGCCTGCTTCGCCGGGTGCGCACCGAGTTCCAGGTCGCCGCCGCCGAGGTGGGCGAACGGAACCGCTGGCAGCTGGCCGAGCTGGCCATAGCGTGCGTGAGCGCGGAGGGTCGCCATGCTGATGAGGTGCTGGCCAACGCGCTCTCTTACATTGAGTCACACTGCGACGGCGCGCGCATCACCGACGTGTCGACGGAGCTGGTGCGGCTGTGAAGGCGGTGGCGACACGCGTCGACGAGTTCGAGGGTTCGCTGCCCTTCAAGCTCGATCCGTTTCAGCGCGAGGCGATCGAGAAGCTCGACGCGGGCGTGGGTGGCGTACTCGTCAGCGCGCCCACGTCGAGCGGCAAAACGGTCGTCGCCGAATACGCGATCTTTCGCGCTCTGCATGAGGGCACGAAAGTCATCTACACCACTCCGCTCAAGGCGCTGAGCAACCAGAAGTTCCACGACTTCGTGCGCGAGTACGGCGAGGAGAAGGTCGGACTGGTCACGGGCGAGAACACCATCAACGACGACGCACCCGTGGTCGTGATGACGACTGAGATCCTGCGCAACCTCATCTATGAGGACCCGAAGCGTTTGGATGCGGTCAACTACGTCGTCCTGGACGAGGTGCACTACATCGACGACTTTCCGCGCGGGTCGGTGTGGGAGGAGATCGTGATCCAGGCACCGCGCACTATCAAGCTCTTGGGCCTTTCGGCCACCATCGGCAACTATCGCGAGATCGCGGACTGGATGGCCGAGAACCGCGGCGGCATGGAGACCGTCTTCCACAACGTCCGTCCTGTCGAGCTGAAGATGTGGCTCTCGATTCACAACCGCTTCTACACCCTGTTCAAGGAAGACGGCGGCATCGACCAGCGCACGTGGACCAAAGCCGCGGAAGAGGAAGAGTCCTCATACCGCGTCGGCCGTTTCTCGCGGCTGCCATCGAACGATCTGCTCAAGGTGATCGAGGAGCTGCGCCGGAACGACATCTTGCCCGCGATCTACTTCATCTTCTCGCGGCGCGGATGCCGCGAGGCGTTGCAGCGCTGCTCCTATCACGACCTCGACCTGACCACGCCGGAGGAGAAGGAGGCGATCGATCGCGTAGCGGCCGAGCGGCTGCTGGGACTCAAGGATCGCGATGAGGAATCGCTGTTTCGCCGCATGGTCGACTCCCGGCTCCTACGCCGCGGCCTCGCGGAGCACCATGCGGGACTTCTCCCGTACCACAAGGAGATGGTCGAGGAGCTCTTTCAGCGGGGGCTGATCAAGGTTGTCTTCGCGACCGAGACTCTCTCGCTTGGCATCAACATGCCGGCCCGCGGCGTGGTCGTGTCGTCCTTCACCAAATTTGACGGCGTGAGCTTCTCGAACCTCACCACCGGGGAGCTTACGCAGCTGATGGGCCGGGCGGGCCGTCGCGGCATCGACGTCATCGGCCACGGGGTGATCCTCAAGGAGGCGGACGTCGAGATCGGCACGGTCTACGAGGTCGCGATGGGTCCGACGCTGGTCGTCGAGTCGAAGTTTCTGCCCAGCTACAACATGGCGCTCAACTTGCTCCGGGTCTACACGCCTGAAGAGGCCGAGGGCTTGATGGAGCGCTCCTTCGGACAGTTTCAGAAGAGGCTGGCCGCCGACCGCACGCGCGAGCGGCTGGAAAACGTGCGGGCGCGGCTGGAGGACATCGGCCGCATGTGGAACGAGGCTGAAGTCTCGATCGAGGATGTCGCCGTCTACTACAAGCTCGAGGACCGGCGGCGGGCGATCCGGATCGAGCTGAAGCGGCTGAGGCGTGAGGCTGGGGCCGAGCGCCACCGCCGCGGAAGGCACACCAGGGCTCAGGGCCACTCGAGCCGGATTCTGCAGAAGCTCGAGATCGAGGCGAAGGGCCTCCTGGAGCGCCAGCGCAAGCTGAAGGTCGTGCGTTCGCCGCGCTTCGGCGAGTACCTGCAGCGGTATGGCGAGATCCGAACCCTGCAGCGGGAGCTCGATGCCGGCGAGCGCGAGGCGACCGGCCAGATGGACGAATACGCCCGCAAGCTGCGCCGCCTGTGCAGGATCCTCGCGGAGACCGGTTTCCTGTCGGCCGACCGGCCCACGGACAAGGGCCTCTTCGCGGCGCGGGTGTACGGCGAGAACACGATCCTGGTCGCCGAGGCGGTGTGGGCCGGCTGGCTCGAAGGTCTCACGCCGGAGGAGCTTTGCGCGGTGCTCGTGATGCTGGCGGCCGAGGATCGCGAGCGCGGCCGCAGTCGGAATGCACCGACAGGACCGCGGCGTTATCCGACCGCCGCCATCGCGCAGACGGCACGCCTTGTCCGCTCGGTCTACTTCCGCTTTGCCGACATGGAGAAGGACCTCGACGAGCCGAACCTGCGCCAGCCGTCACACGACTACATCGACTTCGCGTATCGATGGTCCTCCGGCGAGCCGCTGGACAAGATTCCGCTCCCCGCCAACGTCGACATCGGCGACGCGATCAAGGCGATGAAGAGCCTCTACTCGCTGCTGCGCCAGCTGGAGTTCGCGCTGCGGCAGGCGAAGTCGCCGCTGTTCGACGCCGTCTCGCGCGCGGTCGCGCAGATGGAGCGCGACGTCATCAAGAGAACCTAGAACGTATAAGAGAAAACCTGCCGGTTTTCCCTCATCGCCGGTTCGGCTTCGCCCTGGCGAAGCCAGGCCTACTGGCGACGCATAGCCTGGCGCGTGCGGTCCGCGACGAGCCTTTTCTGGAACTGTGCTGGATAGACTGGGGCTAATGGCCAACAGGAAGCGGCGGATACTCGTCACCGGCGTTGCGCGCTGGTGGGGGGCCCTCGCGGTCCAGCGATTCGTCGAGGATCCCGATGTCGCCGAAGTCATCGGCATCGACATCCGCGAGCCGCACTACGACCTCGGCCGAGCTGACTATTTGAAGCTCGACATCCGCCACTCGCTCATCGGCAAGCTGGTGCGGGCGGTGGGCATCGACACCGTCGTCCACACGCTCACGCGCGTGGACTCCTTCGACCTCGACCCTCGGCGCGCGCACGAGATGAACGTGATCGGCACCCTCAATCTCCTGGCCGGCTGCACCGGGGTGGACAGCCCTGTGAAGCGATTCGTGCTCAAGTCCTCGAGCCACGTTTATGGGTCCGGGGTCGACCTGCCCACCAACCTGCGCGAAGACCACAGGCTCGATTCCAACTCCAGGCACCAGTTCGTTCGCGACATCGTCGAGGTGGAGTCGTATGCTGCCGACTTCGCGGCGCGCAATCCCAAGATCGACATTCTCACTCTTCGTTTCACCAACAGTCTCAATCCGGATGAGCCGCAGCCGCTGGCCAGGTATCTAGACCTCGAGCTCGTACCGACCGTCGCCGGTTACGACCCGACGCTGCAACTGATTCATCGCGACGATTGCGTCGAGGCACTTGTGCTGGCGGCCAAGCGCGGGCCGGCCGGTGCGTACAACATCGCCGCCCCTGGCGCGCTTCACCTCTCGAAGCTCCTGGACGGCGCGGGCAAGCTCCATGCGCCCGTGCTGCCACCTTTCGGGCTCGAGCTGGCGGCGTTCGGCCTGCGGCGCGCGGGCCTGGCCTCCCTGTCGCCGCAACTGCTGGACTTGCTGCGCTGGGGCCGGACGGTTTCGACGGCGAAGGCCGCGCGTGAGCTGCGCTTCCGCGCCGCGCGCGACACGCAAGCGGCATTCGAGGATTTCATCCAGCAGCGGCGCGTGCTCCGGTACGAGCCCGACCGCCACGCCTATCAGTACGAGAAAGAGCTTGAGGACTTCATCCACAGCCGGCAGCTCGCGTCGGAGGACGGCGAGACTGACGGCAAGGAGCTTCCGGCTACGGGTCGCCTCCGCCCCCGTCGATGACCATGACCTCGCCGTTTACGTAGCTCGCGGCGTCTGAAGCCAGGAAGACGACCGCGCCGGCGATCTCGTCGGGAAGCCCAATGCGGCCCATCGGATTGGAGCTGATCACCCGGTCGAGGATCGCCTCGTTGCCCCACAGAGCTTCCGCGAAACGAGTCTTGATCAGTCCCGGCGCGACCGCGTTGACCCGTACCTTGCCGCCAAGCTCCCGTGCGAGCTGGCGGGTGAGCATGATCACGCTGGCCTTCGTGATGTTGTAGATCCCCAAACCGAGACCAGGCCGGATCCCGCCAGTGCTGGCCACATTGATGACGGAACCGCCGAGCCGCTCCATCGAGGCCGCGTAGACCAGCTTGGTCAGGATGAAGATGCCGCGCACGTTGACCTCGAAGGTCTTGTCCCAAACGGAGACCTCCGCATCCAGGACCGGGCCGAAGTAGGGATTGGTCGCGGCATTGTTGACGAGGATGTCGATGCGCGAAAAGCGCTTCATCACCTCGCTGACCAGCCGCTCGAGGTCATCCGGGCGCCCCGCATGCGCCGCGATGCCGACCGCGTGCTTGGGGAATCGTGTGTTGATCCGCCCCGCTTCGTCGTCTAGGTCTGCCTGCTTGCGGCTCGACAGAACCACCTGAGCGCCCTGCTCCGCCAGCGCATTGGCGATGGCGCTGCCGATACCGCGGCTCGCGCCGGTCACGAGGGCGACGCGACCGTCCAGGTCGAACCTGGAGCTCGTTGACACGGCTGATACGATAGCCCAGCTTGATGGCGATCTCGGGAAAGGCGGCCGAGGACATTCTGGAGCGAATCTTTCAGCCGACCACCAAGCCGAGCGCGATGGACCAGGCCGAGGAAACCCTCCGGCACCCCAAGCGACTCGTGTACGTCGCGATGTCGAACAAGGCCTTCTACTGGCGGGCGCACATCCAGAAGTTCGTGCTCGACTCGGGCCTGGTGCCGGTGAGCCCCTTCATGCTCTTCGACTACTACCTCATGCACACCGTCTCCAAGGACGTAGTGCGCGAGGCGATGAACAACCTGCTCGCGCGGTGCGACGAGGTGTGGGTTTTCGGACGGCTGTCGCTCGGGGTCAAGGTGCAGGTGGGCATCGCCAAGCGAATGAACAAGCCTGTGCGCTACTTCGACATCTCCGACCTACCCGTGGCGATCATTCCGATCAGCGAGGAAACCGCGCAGGAAGAGCTCCGAGATTGAGAAATGAGCGGAAACCTCGGCGGTTTCCGCTCATCGCGCCGTCGGCGAAGCCGACCCGGCCGTCGGCCGGGCAAACGGCGCTGCTCACTTTCCCCGGGATGGGATAAGCGAAAAGTCAGGAACGGTTCAGGGGCTTGACAGCGACCCGCCGGTACCACGCTTCAGGATTCGCGAGCTCCTCGACGCGCGGCATCGAATCCGGCCCGCGCCAGGCGAGGTTCAGCACCTGCATCCCGTGGGCGTCGTACACGGCCTTCGCGAAAGCCTCACCGCGGCTGTACTGCTGCAGCTTCAGGTCAAGGCCTGACAGCTTCCAGATCAGCATCTCGAGCACGCTCCTGCTCGTGCTCCGCGCGCGATAGGCCTTCTCGAGCTGGGCGAAGCCGGGCAGCAGCTCGGCCCCCAGCTCGTTCATGACAAGGTTGCTGTAACCCTCGACCAGGGACATCGTGCCCTGCATGCGCCGCATGATCTTCCACTGGGCGGGAACGACGCCGGCGAAGGCGGCAATGCGTGCGGCCGGCGGAGCTTTCCTGGTCGTCGACTCGAGCAGCGCCCTGATCGAGCTCTCCATGTCGGCCCTGAGCCACGGATGCGCGGCGAACTGCCAGGCGTGCGTCATCTCGTGCAGGATCAGCCAGCGCCGCAGGTCTTCACCCGGCAGCTCTGCCTTCTGGGCCCAATCCTCGACGTTGGTCTCGACCAGGTACAGGCCTTCGCCGGCGACCGGCTCCGCGCCCAGGAGTTGAGGGTCGAACTGGCCGAGGACGCGCCGGCCCAGGAACCCGAGCATGAAACCGACGTATCGATCGACCCCGGCGCGACCGACCTCGGCGATCAGCGAGTTCGGAATCTGGCCCTGCTCCAGGACCGGGTCCATGACCCGACGAAGGATCTCGAGGTTCAGGTCGAGCCAGCCATCGCGATCCACGGCGTCGAATCGAGGCAGCCGCGCGCCGGCTGGCAAACCGCCGACGAAGTCGAGAAGCGGCTTCTCGAGCTGAGCCGCCATCGCCCGGTAGCGCTTCTGGGCGGCGACGAGCGTCGCCGCGGATGTCGTCGAGCCATCCAGGCGGGCGCGGGCAGCGCGACGGACCTCGTTCCAGTCAACGAGCACGGACATCCCGCCGCGAGGGCGCACCGCCTCAGCTACGGCAGCTGTGGCCAGGCCCGCGAGCACGCCATACAAGGCGGCCCGACCAACCTTCCTCATCCCTAAACCAGCTTAGAGGGATCCCGCAGATCCCTCTTTGATTCGTGGCAAGGGCGGCCGGGCATGTCCCGGCCGCGGCGCGCGTTCATCGAGTCTCCCGGCGCCGCCAGGCTCGACACCCAGCAAGACGGGTTCCGCTCGGGAAGGTGTTCAGGGGCGCGAATCCGGCCGCGTTTCGGCCGGAAGCACCTATAACGAAATTCGGCCGCTGAGCGCCCCGATAAGAGGGAACCTCGCAGGTTCCCTCTTATAGCCCCTTAGTAGATGTAGGGCCAGCTCCGGTTGCGCTTGAAGACCACCTTGCATGGCTCGCACCGGAACACGATCTGGAGCTGACGCCTCCCGATCGCGGCGGCATCCTTGCCGCACACGGGACACGATGCCGTCTCGTCCATAAAGGGACGAGGCAGGGGATCCACTTTTATCTCTAACCGCCGTCTTTTCTTGGACATTTGCTCAAACCGTTTTCAAAATCCGTTGCCAGCAACCAACCCGAGCTCCGGGTTGCAACTCAGACGTCTAGAAGCGTCACATCCAGGTTCTTTAACCCCTCCGGTGGCTCAACTCCTGCGGTTTGAAGGCGCTTTAGTAGCGCCAGGATGTAGCGGACGCCGGCGAGGTTGACCCTGTGCTCGCGAGTCAGGGTCTGGATCGCCTGCAGCTTCATCACGTCGCGGCGGGAATAGCGCCTTCGATTCGTGACCGTCCGCTTGGGATGAATCATGTCGAGATGCTCGTACATCATGAGAGTGCGTGGGTGTGTCTCCAGGATCTCGGACGCCACACTCAGCGTGAATATGGGTTTGTCGAGGTCGATCCCAACGTCTCGAGCCGACGCGGGCGGCGTGGCAGATTCTCGATGCCTGACCTTCATTAGCTTCTTGACCGGGCGGATTATATCGTTTGAACGATTGGCGGCCTAACCTTGGGTTATAGGACGGGTGCAACTTTCGGTGCCCATTGTGCGCGGCCTTCGGGGCGCAAGCAATGTGTTCTTGTAAAGGAATGCCAATGAAATGAACGTTCTCCGGCGGCGAATCTTGTCGCAGCCGGTGGCTCCATATAGTTACGACCCAGCTAAATGTCTGGACTCCTCGGCTTGCTCCTGGTCAGCGTCTCCGTCGGCCTCAGCAACTTCGCGGGCGCGATCGGGATCGGGCTTTCCGGCATCGACGCCCGCACCCGGCTTCGGGTGGGCATCGCTTTCGGCTTGTTCGAGGCATTGATGCCGATTGCGGGACTTCTCCTCGGGCAGGCGGTGGCGGGCTACCTCGGCCACATCGCCAAGTACGTGGGCAGCACGATCCTGATCCTCACCGGCATCTACACCATCTGGCAGGGCCGGCGGGTCAGCAACGAAAAGCAGGAACCGGCCGAGCTGCAGACCCACCGCCTGGTCGTGACCGCGCTGGCCCTCAGCATCGACAACCTTGCTGTCGGCTTCGCGCTTGCCGTGTATCGGATCCCGATCGTGCTTGCCGCGGCAACGATGGGGGTGATCAGCGTCGCCCTGTCGCTGGTCGGGCTCGAGCTGGGGAGCAGGCTCGGAACCCGCGTCGAAGCGTGGAGCGAAGAGCTCGGCGGAGCCGTCCTCATCCTGGTCGGCCTCGCGCTCGCGATCGGCATCCTCGGCTAGAACCTAGGATTGTGGGCAGCTTTGACTGACACTCCAGCCCTTGAGCAAGCGCTGCTCGCGCTCGACGGTCACGTCGCCACGATCACGCTGAATCGTCCCGATCAGCGCAATCCTCTCTCGATCGTGATGCTTCGCGATCTCGTCGCCGCCTTTCGCTGGTGCCAGGCCGAGGACGACGTGCGAGTCGTCGTCCTGACCGGAGCCGGCGATCGGGCCTTTAGCGCGGGCGCCGACCTGACCAGCTTCGAGGCGGGCATGCCCGAAGCGGAGCGCCACAAGCAGCGGCGAGTCTTCGTCGACCTCTTCCTGCTCATGCAGCAGGTCGGCAAGCCGATCGTCGGGCGCATCAACGGTCACGCCCTCGCGGGCGGTCTTGGCCTCGCCGGCTCTTGCGACATGCTGGTCGCAGTGGATACGGCCACCTTCGGCACTCCCGAGATCAACGTGGGGGTGTGGCCGATGATGATCTCGGCCGTCCTCGCCCGGAACATCCCTCGCAAGGTCCTACTCGAGATGATGATGCTGGGCGAACGTTGGACGGCGACCCAGATGCAGTCCATCGGGTTCGTCAACCGTGTCGCCACGCGCGAGCTGCTGGACGCCACCGTCCTCGACATCACCGACAAGCTGGCCAAGAAGTCGCCGATCGTGTTGCGGCTCGGACGAGCGTCCTTCTACCGCCAGCAGGACATGGACTTCGCATCCGGGCTCGAGTACCTGTACGACGAGCTGCTCAAGATCGCCACTACCGAGGATGCGAAGGAGGGCGTGCTCGCGTTCTTCGAAAAGCGCGAGCCGGATTTCAAGGGCCGGTGACAGGGTGAGCGACAAGCGCCAGACTGAGCTTCGGGCGCTCGCGCTCAAGGGCGGCACGCGTTACCTCCAGAAGCTGCGCGAGCAGAACAAGCTGACCGCGCGCGAGCGCCTCGACCTGCTCCTCGACGCCGGCTCCTTCGTGGAGGACGGCCTCTTCGCCAACGTACTCGCGGAGGACTTGCCGGCGGATGGCGTGGTCACCGGCCTGGGCACGATCGGCCGGCGCCAGGTCGCGGTGATGGCCAACGACCCCACCGTCAAAGCCGGGAGCTGGGGCGCGCGAACCGTCGAGAAGATCGTGCGCATCCAGGAGACGGCGCAGAGGATCCGCGTGCCTCTTTTCTACATCGTCGACTCGGCCGGAGCGCGGATCACCGACCAGATCGACATGTTCCCGGGCCGCCGCCACGCAGGTCGAATCTTCTTCAACGAAGTGCAGCTGTCCGGCCAGGTGCCGCAGATCTGCCTGCTCCTCGGCCCGTCGGCGGCGGGCGGCGCGTACATTCCAGCGTTCTGCGACGTCGTCGTGATGGTCGAAGGCAACGCGTCCATGTACCTGGGCTCGCCGCGGATGGTGGAGGTCGTGGTCGGCGAGAAGGTCAGCCTCGAAGAGCTCGGCGGGGCGCGCATGCACTGCACCGAGAGCGGGTGCGGCGATGCGCTGGTCGCCGATGACAAAGAGGCCATCGACTTCGCCCACGCATATTTCACCTACATGCCCCAGCGGTCTGGCGAGAAGCCGGCACCTTGCGAAGCGAGAGCACCAAGCGCGCGATCGAAGCCAATCGCGGACCTGATCCCGCAGGAGGCGAACAAGGGCTACGACATGCGCAAAGTGATCGAGGCGATCATCGACGAGGGCAGCTGGCTCGAGATCAAGAAGTTGTTCGCGAAGGAGCTGCTCACCGGGTTTGCGCGTCTCGACGGCCAGGCCGTCGGCATCGTCGCCAACCAGCCGATGCAGAAGGGCGGCGTGCTCTTCAACGACTCGGCTGACAAGGCCGCCCGCTTCATCTGGCTGTGCGACGCGTTCGAGATTCCGCTTCTCTTCCTCGCCGACGTTCCCGGCTTCATGATCGGCACTGACGTCGAGCGCCGGGGGATCATCCGCCACGGCGCCAAGATGATCAGCGCGGTCTCCGAGGCGACGGTTCCCAAGATCTCGGTGATCGTGCGCAAGGCTTACGGCGCCGGCCTCTACGCGATGGCCGGCCCGGCGTTCGATTCCGATTGCGTGATCGCCCTGCCCTCGGCCCAGATCGCGGTGATGGGACCAGAGCCCGCGGTCAACGCCGTTTTCTACAACAAGCTCGCCGAGCTGCCTGAAACCGAACGGGCGGCGAAACGCAAAGAGCTGGAGGACGAGTACCGCGAGGACGTCGACCTCTACAAGCTTGCCGCGAACCTCATCGTCGACGACGTCATCGAACCACATGACCTCCGCGCGAATCTCACCGCGCGCTATCGCGCCTATGCGACCCGGAGGTCAGGTCGACCAGACCGAAAGCATGGAGTGCCGCCGGTCTAGCGACCTGGGTCAGCCGATGCGGTGGTACGGCACTGCGTAATAGACCACGATCGCGTAGAAGGTGACGCTCGCCGTGATGACGGCAAGGTGGAACAGCTCGTGGTATCCGAAGACCCGCGGCCATAGGCGTGGCCTCTTGAACGCATACGCCGCGGCGCCCAGCGAGTACTGCAGGCCACCGAGCGCCATCAACGCCGCCGCCGCCCATCCGAGCGCGGCGCTGAGTGGGATGAGCGCGACCACCGCGAGCCATCCCATCGCGAGATACAGCGACGCGAGGGCGACTCTCGGGATCCGAAGAAATGGAGCCGCACCGAGAACGCCCGCCAGCGCGCAAGCCCAGATCGCGACCAGCACGCCGATCCGCCACCAGCCGCCGAGCACGTTGAAGACGAGCGGTGTGTAGGTCGCGGCGATGAAGACGAAGATCGTGGCGTGGTCCGCGCGGCGAAGCCAGTCTTTCACGCGCGGCGGCCAGTTGAAGATGTGATACGTGGCGCTCACGCCGAACAGCAGCACCAGGCCCGTCCCGTAAATCGCCATCGAGACGAGCTTCGCCGGATCGCTGCGGGTGACCAGGATCAGTGCCACCAGCCCCGCGATCGCCACCAGGGCAGCCACGCCGTGCGACCAACCTCGGAGCAGCGGCTTCGGCATCGCCACCGTCGGGAGGTTCATGCGTTAGATCAAGCGGGACGCGATCAGACCAACGCCCAGGGCGACGACGCCCCACGAAAACGCGCGCAGCGCCCTCTCCAACGGGCGCAGCAGCGTCGGCTCGTCGAGAGTCACCTGCGACCCGTCGTTCATCGTGACCGTGCCAGTCACCGAGCGGGTCTTCCGGCGCAGGGCGCGCGCCGGCGTGCTCAGCATCCTCTGGCCGTAGGAGAGCGCAAACGCGCCGCCGGCGGCGGCGACGGCGCCGATTGAGATGCTGCCGGCTTGAGCGAAGTAGGCGGTGAGCAGCGGGAAGGCCCCCCACGAAAGAGCAAACCAGAAATCTCCATGCATCCGCCCGCCGAGCAGCTCCAGGTTGTACGCGAACACGAACAGCACGCCGAGCGCGATGAAGGGAAGCAGGCCGATACCGATGACGGGTACGCCGGCCAACCCGACGCCGACGGCGCCGGCCAGCCCGATCACCGCGGCCGCCTTCAGGACCCAGCCGGGCAGCGATGTACGCAGCGGCCGCCCATTGAGCTCGTCGAGCGCGTGAGCCGCGATGCCGACCGCGAGAAAGAATGCGATGAGGGCGGCCGCGAGCCGGAACGCGCTGACGACCGGGGCGAGGCTCGCACCGATGAGGACGTACGAAAGGTGCCAGGCCGTGTACGGCGGATGCAGGACCGCCCACACGTCGCGCCTCCACCCAGCGCCGCGCGCCGTGTAGTAGGCGGGCGCGAGCACCTCAGGCATGTTTCCTGCCCCACATGACGATGCCTCCGCCGAGGCTCATCACGCGGTATTCGACGTCCACCATCCCGGCCGCCTCCCACGCGTCGACCAGACTGCGTAGCGGCCAGCGTCCGTAGTGCGTGGAGATGTTGGGACCGAGGAAGCGGCCCACCTCCCACCATGCCCTCCCACCAAGAAGGAGGCCGGCCACAGGAAGCACAGCGCGTGTGTACAGCCACCAGGCCGCGTGCCAGAGTGGGTTGACGGGCACGAAGAAATCGAGGCCGGCCATCACGCCGCCTGGCCGCAGGCTGCGGGCCAGCTCGGCGATGGTCGCCGCCGGATCGGCCA
>DATINX010000078.1:0-12293 GCA_035473835.1 Candidatus Dormiibacterota bacterium
CTCGAGGACACGCTCGTCGTCCCCGTCATCCGCCGCGCCGACGGCCTCTCGATCGCCGGTCTTGCACGCGCCGTCAACGACGTCGCCAACCGCGCCCGCAACAAGCAGCTGAAGGCGGACGACCTCACTGGGGGGACCTTCACGGTCAACAACTCGGGGACGTTCGGGACGCTCTTCAGTTACTCGGTCATCAATCCCGGCCAGGCCGGCGAGCTGATTGCGAGTTCCGCCGTGGCTGAAGGACTTGCTGGGGATCTCGTAAACGCGAGCCGGCGTCCCTCTGAGCAGCTCCAGGGTGTGGTCGGTGGACCCGGAGTCCATTGCCAGCACCTCATACCGAACTCCTTCCTGGGCGAAGACTGAGTTCAGGACCTGCTCCAGGCCGGGCCCGGCATTCTTGGTGAGGAGGAGAACCGAGACCAAAGCTGCGGTCACGAGATCATAACGAGCGGGCCCTCAAGCCGGGTCTGGTTAACGCCCCGATCAGTAAACGGGCGTCTCGACAGTCAACGCTTCCAGCCACTTGCGGCACGAGGTCAGGAAGCGCGCCGCTTTCAGCCCGTCGAGCACTCGGTGGTCGAACGAGAAGCAGAGGTACATCATCGGTTTGATCCCGATCATCCCGTTCACCGCCATCGGCCGGTCGACGATCGCCTCCATCGTGAGAATCCCCGACTGGCCGGGATTGATGACCGAGTAGCTGAACAGGGTGCCGAACGTGCCCGAGTTGTTGACTGTGAACGTGCCGCCGCTCAGGTCGTCGGCCTTGAGCTGCTTGTTGCGGGCGCGCGTGGCGAGGTCGTTGACCGCCCTGGCGAGGCCGGCGATCGACAGGCTGTCCGCGCGCCGGATGACCGGCACCACCAGCGTGTCCTCGAGGCCGACCGAGACTCCGAGGTTGATGTCGCGATGGATGATGAGCTCGGTCTCGTTGTAGGTCGAGTTGACCTCAGGGTGCTCGCGCAGCGCCGAGATCGTGGCCGCCATCACGTACGGCAGATAGGTCAGCGAGAAGCCCTCCTGCTTCTGGAAGGCGGCCTTGTTGGCGTTTCGGTTCGCGACCACACCCGACATGTCCGCTTCCTGCGTCTGCCATGCGTGGGGGATCGTAGTTTTCGAACGGACCATGTTCTCGGCGATCAGCCGGCGGACCCGCGTCAGCTGCACGACCTGGTCGCCTTCCGACGGCATCGCCGGCGGGGTGGTGGCGGGCTGCGCGGGCGCCGGGGTGGCCGGGGCGGCCTTGGCGGCGGCGGCGAACTGCTCCACGTCTTTCTTGGTGACCCGGCCGCCGATCCCGGTGCCCTGCACCGTGGCCAGGTCGACGCCTCGCTCCGAGGCCACCATCTGGACGGCGGGGGAGTAGCGGTGCTCACCGCCGTCGAGCTGCGGCGCGGGCGCTGCCGGCGCCGGTGTCGCGGCAGCCGTATTGGCCGGCACGGGCGCGGGCGCCGCAGGTTGCGGACGCCCCTCTCTCCTGGAGGGAGAGGGTATTTCAGCCGCAACCGCTGGGGCTGGGGTCGGGGCTCCTGGGGTGGCGGTGACCACGCCGTCCGCGCCGACCTCGACGACGGCGATCTCGGCTCCGGCCTGGACAGTCTGACCCTCCTTGGCCAGGATCTCGCGCAGCACGCCGCTGACGGGCGACGGCACCTCTGCGCTCACCTTGTCGGTGTCGACCTCCAGCATGGGCTCGAACTCGACCACCTTGTCGCCAGGCTTGACCAGCCAGCGAGAGATGGTCCCTTCGTGGACGGACTCGCCCAGCTGCGGCATGACCACTCGGGTCGTCTTGCCAGCCATGTCTAAAAGGCCGCGAGCTCTCGCAGGGCGACGGTGATCTTCTGCGGGTTCGGCATGAATGCCTCCTCCATCGCCGGCGCGTACGGCATCGCCGGCACGTCAAGGCCGCCGAGCCGTTTCACGGGCGCGTCAAGCCAGCGCCAGGCTCCGTCGGCGATCAGCGCCGCAACCTCGGACCCGACCGCGACGCTGAAGTTGTCCTCGTAGAGGACGAGACACTTGCCCGTCTTGCGTGCGGAAGCGATGATCGCCTCACGGTCGAGGGGGTACACGGTGCGCAGGTCGACGATCTCGACGCTCACACCCTCGCCCTCGACGACCTTGGCCGCCTCCATCGCGTAATGGACCATGAGGCCGTAGCAGAACACCGAGATGTCGCTGCCCTCCCGCACCGTCCGCGCGACCTGAAGGGGAATGAGGTACTCGCCCGTCGGCACCGGCTCCTTGAACATGCGGTAGAGACGCTTGTGCTCGAAGAACAGCACCGGGTCCGGGTCGCGGATCGACGCCAGCAGCAGACCCTTGGCCTCGTACGGGCTCGACGGGATGACGACCTTCAGCCCGGGCGTCGCGAAGCGCGCCTCGATCGACTGCGAGTGGTAAAGCGCACCGTGGGCGTGGCCGCCGAACGGAGCGCGGATGACCATCGGCACCGACCAGTCGCCGTTGCTGCGGTAGCGGAATTTCGCGATCTCGTTCGTGACCTGGTTGAAGGCCATGTGCGCGAAGTCGGCGAACTGCATCTCCGCCACCGGCCGTTTGCCGGCCAGCGCAAGGCCAAGACCGACACCGGCGATCGATGATTCCCCGAGCGGGGTGTCGATCACGCGCGCTTCGCCGAACCGATTGCGCAATCCGTCGGTGACAAGAAACACGCCGCCCTTCTGACCGACGTCCTCGCCGAGAACCATCACGCGCTCGTTGCGTTCCATCTCCTCGGTGAGGCACGACCGGAGGGCCGCGACCATGTTCATCTCTTCGGTTTCGACCCCCGGCGCCGGGTCGATGGCCTGCGGCACGTCGAGGCCGTAAACGTTGGTCAGCGCTTCCTCACCGGTGGCGTCCGGCGACTCCATGCCTTGGCGCGTCGCTTCCGTGACCTCGTCGCGCACGCGCTCCTCGTAGGCCTCGACATCCTTGGCTGTAAGCACACCTTCGTCGAGGAGGCGCTTCTTGAACCGCTCGAGGCAGTCGTTGCTGGCGAGCTGATCGATCTCCGCCTGGGTTCTATAGCGGCGCTGGTCGTCCTCGGACGAGTGGGCGCCGAGGCGGTCGACCAGGCATTCGATGAGGGTCGGGCCGTGGCGCGCGCGCGCGCCTGCGATCGCCTCTTTGGCGACGAAATAGCAGGTGACCGGGTCGCGCCCGTCGACGGTGATGCCCGGGAATCCGTAACCCGTGGCGCGCCGAGCCACATGGTCGATCGCGTACTCCTTGTTGAATTGAGTCGAGATCGCAAAGCCGTTGTTCTCGCAGACAAAGATCTCGGGCAGCTTGTAGATGGCGGCGAAGTTGAACGCCTCGTGCGTGTCGCCTTCCGAGCCCGCGCCTTCGCCGTAGTTGGTCATGACGACCTTGTCGGTGCCGTCCATCTTGAGCGCGTACGCGACGCCCGCGCCGTGCACCATCTGGGTCGCGACCGGCGAGCCGCCGGAGATGATGTTGAGCCGGGTGTCGGAGAAATGACCGGGCGTCTGTTTGCCGCCCGAGGCAGGGTCAGCGGGCTTCGCAAGGACCGACAGCATCAGGTCGAGCGGAGTGACCCCCATGCGCATGCAGAGCACGACGTCGCGGTAGTAAGGCGACAACCAGTCGTACTTCGGCTTCAACGGCCAGCCGACGCCGATCTGCGCGGCCTCGTGGCCGGCGCACGAGATGATGAACGGCGCGCGGCCCTGGCGGTTGAGGACCTGGAACCGATAGTCGATCTGGCGACCCAGAAGGATGTAGTAGAACCACTCCTTCAGCGTCTTCTCGTCGAGGTCGGTGTCGCGCCACGCGACCGGCTCCTGGAATCGCCACTCGGGACGAAGGGCCGGCTCCTCTTCCCGGGCGCCGCGCTCGCGCGGCTTGGTGGTCGCCATCAGATGTGGATGGCCTTCCCGTCGACCGCCAGGGCTGCCTCCATGACCGCCTCGCTCAAAGTCGGGTGCGGGTGAATGTTGCGGCCCAGCTCCCAGGCGTCGCCCTGGAACAGCTGCGTGAGCGCGGGCTCCGCGATCAGCTCTGTCGCGTTCGGACCGACGACGTGCGCGCCGAGCAGCTGGCCGGTCTTGACGTCGGCAACCATCTTCGCGAAGCCGGCAGTCTCGCCGTGGATGATCGCCCGCCCGAGCGCGCTGAAGGGGAACTTGCCGACCTTCACCTCGTGGCCTTTCTCACGAGCCTGCTTCTCAGTCAGGCCGACCGAGGCGATCTGCGGGTGCGAGTACGTACAGCGCGTGACGAGCTCCTGCTCGAAAGGTGCGACCCGCTGGCCGGCGATGTCCTCTGCCGCGGTCGTGCCTTCGTGTGACGCGGCATGCGCGAGCAGATACCCGCCGACCACATCGCCGATCGCATGGATCGATTCCACCGACGTCCGCATCCATTCGTCCACCTTGATGAATCCATTAGCGTGCAGGGAAACCCCGACCTGCTCGAGGCCGATGTCCTTGGAGCGCGGCGCGCGCCCGACCGCCACCAGCAGCTGGCGTGCCCACACCTCTCCCTGCTCGGTGTCCACGCTGACGCCGTCGCGGGCCTTTTTGGCTCCTTTGACCCGCACGCCGATCTTGCAGTCGATGCCGGCCTTCTTGAACGCGCCGAGCATCTCCTTCGAAACGTCCTCGTCTTCGAGAGGGACCAGGCGGTCGAGGGCTTCCAGCAGCGTGACCTTCACACCAAGCTGGTTGTAGAGGGTCGCGAACTCTACCCCGACCGCGCCCGCGCCGATGATGCAGATCGACTCTGGCACGCGTGTCGACAGGGTGGCGTTATCCGACGAGATGATGTACTCGCCGTCGAATTCGATCCCAGGGAGCGACTTGACGGTGGAGCCGGTGGCGACGATGACGTGGGGCGCCGTGACCTGCGCATTGCCGACCGCAATCGTGTTGCGGTCCTTGAGCCGTCCGCTGCCCGCGATCACTTCGATCTTATTCTTCTTCATCAAGAACTGGACGCCCTTGTAAAGCTGGTTCACGACCGCATCGCGCCTGATGGCGATGCGCGAGTAGTCGAATGTGACCTTGTCCGCGTTGACCCCGAACTCGGTCCCGCGGGCTGAAACTCGGTGGTAGAGCTCAGACGACTCGAGCAGGGCCTTGGTCGGGATGCAGCCGATGTGGAGGCAGGTGCCTCCGAGCTTGTCGGATTCCACCAGGGCGACCTTCAGGCCGAGCTGGGAAGCTCGAATCGCGGCGGGGTAGCCACCCATGCCGCCGCCCAAGATCAGCACGTCGAAATCACCGCTTGGCACTGAACTAATACTAGAAGTCGCCGCTCTCGGCCACCCCCTCTCAGGCGCAGCCGGGAGTGACCAGGTTGGCTCGCGCGCGGTCGAAATGAGCGCCGCGGACGGTGGGAAAGGCTGCCCCGGGATCGCCGTAACGATCCATTGCCCGGTAGTAGTCAACGGGGCTGGTGACCTGGGGCATGACCAGCGGGTCGACCGCCCCGGTTGGGTTGAGGCAGTGATCACCGCGTGTCGCGGCCAGTGCCTGCAGGTCCGCCGCCTCGCGCTGCATCTGCGAGGTCTTGGCCACGGAGTACGAGAAGAGAAGGACGCCGCTGTTGAAGCAGGCCAGGAAGATGCACGCGACGAGGGCCGGCCGCCAGGTGCCGCGCCAGGGCAGGTCGCAAGCCGCGTCCGCGAGCAGCAGCAGCCAGAAGACGGCGCCCTCGTAGACATACCTGCCCGAACCTGACTGCTGGTAGCCGAGCTGGGCCCGGTTGAAACCGAGCACCAGATAGAAAGCAACCAGAGCGGCAGCGACGCCGATTGCGAAGCCGTCGGGCCTGTGGCGGCGCCACGTCCAGCCGACGGCCGCGAGCGCGAGGACCAGGAGCACGAGGCCGATCACACCCCCCTCGCCCAGCAATCCAGCAACGCTCGAGCCGAGGCCCCAGACGACGTAGGCCGGGAGAGACGCGAGGTTGCCGGCGAGCGAAAGCGGTTTCGGGGGCGCGCCGTTGTGGCCGTACGCGGCGTACCACACGCCCAGCGCGGCGGCGATCGGGACCAGCCATGCCAGTTCGTGCCTCCGGCCGGCAGTGAGGGCGAGCCAGATGGCAGCAGCGACCAGGAAGAAGAGCCCGATCCCCGAGAACATCAGCGAGGCGAGGAGCATGACCGCGGCGAGCCAGCTTCTCCCTACGCCGTGGGGAGGTCCCGCCAGGCTCGCTTTACGCGCCTCGCGGGGGTGGGGAGGTTCGCTCACCTGTATTGCGAGCAGAGCCCCGAGCCCGCACGCGACCGAGCCCACGAACCCGATCTGAAACGCCCACAACAGGTTCTCCCAGCCCGCCCCCAGCACCAGCAGAAGGATCGCGGCAGCGATCGCGACCAGGTCCCCGGCCCGGCGCCGGACCAGCGCGAACAGCAGCACGACGCTCGTCGCGTGGAGGGCGAGGAGGACGGCCATGTACGGAAGGTAGGTGCGCATCCCAACCGTTTTCAGCAGCACCGCGTAGATCACGCGCGGGAGCATTGCGGGGTGCTCGTTGTGTGGCTGGAGATAGCCCGTCCAGCTGGAGCCGTTGGGGAGGATGAACGTCCACTCGTCGAAATAAAAGGTGTACATGCGCGAGAGCCAGAGGATGGCCGCGCACACGAGCACCGCACCGATGGCGACCAGGAGCAGCGCATGCGGGACGCGAACGCCGGCCGCTGTCACCTGATCATGTCGCGGCCATCGCGGTTTGGATCGAAGGAACGCGCGGCCGGGCGACCATAAAGGCAAACCAGACGGCGACCCCCAGCAGCAGCGGCAACGGAGTGAGCGGCCACGCGAACTCGCCGGCGATGACGACCACGAGCAGCCACCACCGCTGCCATGCCGGCGGCTCATCGCGCCAGAAGAGCCAGGCGGCGAGGACCAGGATGGTGAAGTCCTGGAGGTGCCAGTAGGTTGCGCCCAGCGTGGTTGCCAGGATGGCCAGCGCAAACACGTGAGCGTGGGACGCGCGCCGATTCCAGTAGGCGCCGGCCGCCGCGATGACGATGACCACGCCCTGTGCCACGTAGCTGAGCACGCCCGGTCCCAGCACGTAGGCGAGGGTGAAGTACCTGTTGTTGGTGACGCGCTGCGCCTCATTGAGCAGGCTGCCGTAGTCGCTGAGGCCCTGGCCGCCGATCACCGCGAACGAAATCGCGGCCAGGACCGCGGCGGTCGCCGCCCAAGCGGCGGCGATCCTCCAGCGGCCGGCGAAGAGCAGAAGCACCGGCAGCACGATCGTCAGCTGCGGCTTGCGTACGGAAAGTCCCAGGACGATTCCGGCGAGATACGGCCGGTCGGCCTCGGCCAGGCGCCAGCCGGCGGCCAACACCAGGAGTAGCAGCAGGTCGGGCTGCGCCAGGCTCAGGCCGTAGAGCACGGGATACCAGGCCAGGGCGCCGAGCAGCCAGAGGCCGCGCGCGGGACCTCGACCGGGTGCGGCGAGCCACCAGGCGGCGATCAGCGCGAGCACAGACCCGATGAGCCAGGCATAGACCAGGACCGTGGTGCCGAAGACGCTCAACGGCAGCACGAGCCACGCGAACGGGGGAGGTGAGAGGTATCGCTCGCCGTCGTTGAAAGAGGCGTGGGGCCTCAGCTGCGTGAAGAGCTCATGCTGCAGAGGCAGCGAGTAGATGTGGCTCCAGCCATGCTCGACCCCGATCTGAGCGCCGATGTAGATGAGGGTCAGGTCGTTGTCGAGGATGTCGGCCTGCAGCGGTCTGACGACGACAAACCATCCGGTGAGCGCCAGCGCGACGAGCAAGAACCAGGCAAGTGCGGCGGCGCCGAGATTCCGCCAGGCTCGAGCATCGAGCCGACGGCGAATCAGCCGCGTTCGGCCAGGGGTACTGGTTTGTGGGGGTCCGGTCCTACGTATTCCGATTGCGGCCGGATTATGCGGTTGTTGGCCACCTGCTCGAGCACATGAGCGCTCCAACCCGCAACGCGGGCGACGGCGAAGGTAGGGGTGAAGAACTCCTTCGGCAGCCCGATCGCCTGCAGCACCCCTGCGGAATAGAACTCGACGTTGGTCGACTGGGGCCGTTCAGGGTGCTCTTCGTGCAGGACCCGCAGGGCGACCTCCTCCACGCGAGTGGCCAGCTCGTAGAACTTCGGGTTCATCCGCCGGCACATCTCTTTAAGGATCTTCGCGCGAGGGTCATACACGCGGTAGATCCGGTGGCCGAAACCCATGAACTTGACCTTCCGCTTGCGGGCTTCGCGCAGCCAGGGCTCCGCGTTGTCTGCGGTGCCGATCTCCTCGAGCTGCTGGATGACCGCGGAAGGCGCCCCGCCGTGCGCGGGGCCTTTGAGAGCGCCGATCGCGCCCACTAAAGCTGAGATGAGGTCTGATTCCGTCGATGCGATGACGCGAGCGGTGAAGGTCGACGCGTTCATGCCATGGTCGGCGAGCAGCACGAGGTAGGTCTCGAGCGCCCGCACGATCTCCGGGCTCGACTCCTTGCCATTCATCATGTAGAGGTAGTTGGCGGCGTGGCCGAGCTCGCGTTGCGGCTTGATCGGTGCCAGGCCGAGCTGCTTGCGAGCGAACATCGCCAGGATCGTCGGGAACGACGCGGTGGCGTGGATGGCAAGCGGGACCGTGGGCTTCTGGAGCTTGTGCTCGACCCCCTGCACGGAAACAACGCTGCGCAACACGTCCATCGGGTCGGTGTCGTTGGAAAGGGCGTCAAGGGCGATCGTTGCCGACTGGGTCAGGCCTCGGTTCGCGGCCAACTCCAGCGACAGACCTTCCAGCTCTGTCTTCTTGGGTAGCCGGCCTTCCCAGAGCAGATATGCGACCTCTTCGAAGGACATCTCTTCGGCGAGGTCGGCGATCACGTAGCCCTGATAGACGAGCCGCCCGTTCTGCCCATCGACCATCGAGATGGCCGTTTGCGAGGCGATTATGCCCTCGAGCCCGGGGACGTACGCGCTCGTCATCGCGCGGCGATCGGCTGCGGTTTGACACCCGGCTGGGGTCCCTTCCACACCGAGGCGGGACGGATGATGCGAAGGTCGGCCAGGGACTCCAGCACGTGCGCCGTCCAACCGGCGATGCGGGATGTCGCGAAGGTGCAGGTGAACAGCTCCTTCGGGATGCCGACCCCCGTGAGCACGACCGAAGCCCAGAAATCCACGTTGGTCGCGTTTGGGCGCTCGGGGTGGGCCTCGTGGAGGATCTGCAGCGCGACCTCCTCGGTGCGAGCGGCCGTCTTGTAAACGTCGGGCGTGGCGGTCTTCGCCATCTCTCTGAGGATCTTCGCGCGCGGGTCATAGGTTCGATACACCCGGTGGCCGAAGCCTGGGAAACGCGCGTGCTTCGCATGAGCTTCGCGCAGCCATTTCTCGGCGTTGTCCGCGGAGCCGATGCTGTCCAGCATCGTGCGCGCCGCGAACGTGGCCCCACCGTGAGCAGGGCCTTTGAGGGCACCGATCGCGCCGACGACCGCCGAGGTGAGGTCGCTGCCCGTGGATGCGATCACGCGGGCGGTGAATGTCGATGCGTTGAGGCCGTGATCCGCCAGCAGCACGAGATAGGTGTCGAGCCAGTGAACTCGATCCGGCGATGCCTCCTTGCCTTCCAACATCCAGAGGAGGTTCGCCGCGTGGCCGAGGTCATCGCGCGCGTCGATCGGCTCCATCTCGTTGGCCCGCCTGTGCGCCGCGGCCACGATGGTCGGCACCACCGCGGTCAGCGCGATCGCTTCGTCGAGCGTCGGTTTCGCGAGTGACCTCGCCGCTCCCTGCGCGGAAACAGTGGTGCGGAGGGTGTCCATCGGATCGATGGCCGGTTCCAGCGCCAGGAGCGCGGCTCGCGCGCTGGCCTTTAGACGTCGGCCCTCGGCCATCTGCCGGCGCAGGGCCTCGAGCTCGCCCTGTTTGGGGAGCTCTCCGTTCCACAAGAGGTATGCGGTTTCCTCGAAGGTGGCGACGGCGGCGATGTCCTCGATGAGATAACCGCCGCGATAGATGAGCCTTCCGTTGGCGCCGTCCACCTCGCTGACAGCGGTCTCGGCTGCTACGACTCCCTCCAGCCCGGGGCTGTATTCCAGCACGAGGTTTAAGTGTAAGGAGCCTTGATCACCGACCGTCCTGACGGCGCGCCCTCATCTACAGTGGCGCCGATCATGGAGCGACCGGTCCGGAAGATCCATCTGCTCGCGCCGCTGGCGGCGGCGCTCGCCCTCATCCCCTTTGTAGCCTCGATCCGGTACACCGCCGACTTCGGGCTCGCGTACAGCGGCGGCCTCGAAGCGTGGGCGAGCGGTCATCCGGAGCGACTGTCGACCTGGTTTTCCACGCCGTTCCTGGCACTGGTGATGGCGGTCATCACGCGCGTTGCTTCCGCGGACGCCGGCGCCCACGTCCTTGTTGCCGCGAATGTCGTGGTGTGGGGTGGACTGTTGGTGACTGTCTGGAGCCGCTTGCAGGGACGCGTCCCTTCGGCGTGGTGGTGGGGCACGCTTGTTGCGGCGGCGGTGTTCTCGCCGGCGATCTCTACCATCTTCTGGCTGAACTTCAACATCATCGTTTTCGCGCTGGCGCTTGCCGGCTTTTCGCTGGTCGGACGCCACGATCGCCTGGCGGCCCTCCTGATCGGTCTGTCAGTGGCAACGAAGCCCATCCTTTTGTTGCTGCCGCTGGCGCTGCTGCTGCGCCGCGAGTCGCGGACGGCGGGGATGTTGGCGACAGCCGTCGCGGCCGGTCTCAATGTGGCCGGGATCGCGTTTCTGGCCTGGCGAGCAGGCGACCCTGGGGCACTGAACCCGTTTCCCCTGCTCGCCGACTTTGCCGCCAAGGGGCATGGACCGCTCGTGGCTTGTGTCACCCAGAACTATTCGCCATTGGCGCTCCTGTGCCGGCTCGGCCTGCCCACCACAACCGCGGTCACCCTGGGTGTCGATGCCGCGCTCGTCGCGATCGCATGGTTGTTGTTGCGGCGCTTGTCGACCGGGTGGGAGGTTTTCGCGCTGGCGTGCCTCATCTCGCCGATGCTGGGGCCGATTGAATGGGCCACATACCAGCTCCTGTTCGCGCCTGTGATGCTGCTGCTCGCGTACCAGTTCTGGTCGGAGGGTGCGCCGGCGCGCCTATGGCTGGGTCTCTTGCTCGCGTTCCTTATGACCGAGCTGGTCTGGGACCCGATGGAAAGTCTGGCCCGCACTCCGGTGACTGTTGAGATCGTTTCGTACTCGGTCGGCCAGTTCGCGCAGTTCGTGATCCTTCTGACCTGGGCTCGCTGGCTGTCTCTACGCCAACCTGCCGGAGTGACGGCCCACCTGTCAGCGGATCACGCCCGCGGCGTGTAGGCCGACCGCGATCACGCCCGCGGCGCGTAGGCCGACCGCGACCAGGCCGGCGGCGGTGATGCCCACGGCCACGACGCCGGCCGCGACGACACCGAGCGCTGCCAGACCGAGAGTGACCACGCCGACGCTGACCAGGCCGACCGATACCGGCCCGATCGCCACCAGACCGACGGCGACCACTCCCACGGCCACGCGCCCGACCGCGACCACCCCGACCGCCCGGCCCTGCAGCGACACTGCCACGATCGGGATGCCCCGGAATTGCTCCTTGGATCGGTACTCCATGTTCGGCCTGGCCTCCTCGTTTGGGATGCGGCCAACGCTAGGAGGCTTGGACCGATCCCAGAAGTCACCGCGGTCAGGACTTGCCGCTGACACAAGTCATGGGGAAGGCCGCCAGGCAACAAATGGTAGGCGTTAGCAGGAAATCGCCTTTTGCCGCGTTAGGCTTGATTGAATTAACGCGGAGGTAACCATGTTTTCTCTACGTCCTGCAACGATCCTAGAAACGCTGTTCCAGGTGCTCGGCGGGTCCCTGAGCTCGCCAGCCGAACCGGACGGACCAGGCTGCTCGTGCGAGAAGTGCGAGCAAGCCTGGAACCGGAATCAGCCCAAGCGGGTTCCGGTCCGCGTCCAGGTGGGCATCGACTTCCGGAAGGTAGGCCCGGGTTAACCCCGGCCGCAACTTTGTTTCTACCGCCTGCCAAGCGTTGCCAGGAGTGGCTGGTCAAGTAATCCCAACCGCGGGAAAGATAGCCGCCGCGCGCGCAGCGCCCGGCGATGAGGGAAAACCGACAGGTTTTTCCTCATAAGGTCGGCGAAGCCGACCGAAACCCCGCGTCGCAATGGCGGCCGGGTTTACCCCGGCCGCAACTTTGTTTCTAACCCCTGCCAAGCGTTGCCAGGAGTGGCTGGTCAAGTAATCCGAACAATGGGAAAGAGAGCCGCCGCGCGCGCAGCGCCCGGCGATGAGGGA
>DATINX010000079.1:0-4423 GCA_035473835.1 Candidatus Dormiibacterota bacterium
TCTCCCCGGCTCCGCGCAGAACGCCCAGCGCGCGGCGAAGCTCGGAAAGCGCATCGCGGCCGGTCTGCTGGATAACCTCGAAGGACTGCAGCGCTTGCGAGGGATCGCGGGCGGCCACTCGGGCGCCGGCGGTTGCCTGGAGGACCATCACGCTCACGCTGTGAGCGATCACGTCGTGCAACTCGCGCGCGATCCGCGTCCGCTCTTCGGACGCCACCTGTCGCGCCAGCAGACCGTTGCGCTCCACCAGCTGCTCCGAGTAGGCGCGCCGGGTTCGCACGCTGTAACCGAGCACCACCGGCAGTGCGAACAGGAGCCAGTTGTAGGGCAGGTCGGCAAGGTTAACCGAGCGCTGGTTGTACCAGCCGAGCGCAATGCCGGCATTGATGCCCACCAGCGCGAAACCGATGGTGAGGGTCAGGCGAAGGTTGCTCGCCGAGTTGGCAACCACCGTGTAGAAGGCGACGACGATCGCGAAGTTGTCGAAGAAAGAATTCTCGAAGCCGAGGACTAGATTCGCCAGCAAAGCACCACCGATCAGCCAGGTGACGGCGATCGGCCAGCGCCGCCGCAAAGTCAGAGGCGCGAATATGAAGAGCAGCGTGGCCAGCTGCTCGGGTTCGGGCGTTGCGAGCTGGTTCTGGCGGTAGACTTCGCTCACCAACAGCACCAAGGCAAGCAGCCCGTCCAGCACGGTCGGGTTGAGTGAGCGAAACCAGGAGACCGGCCGGTCCAGCATTTGCCGAATCAACTTACTCTGCTGGCATCTCGTCCCAAATCATCCTGGAGAACGAGTTCTGGGATAAATCCGGGCTACTCGGTGGCCGCATTGGTATCACGCCGCCGAGCCTGGGAAGGCGTGCTTTGGCTGTGAGACGATTCGGGTAGGCGGGCGTCGTTCTCCGACCGCTGCTCTGATCGGACCGCCGCTTTTACATCTGGGAAGACCCCAGGTGTCTACGGATCTTGTGAGCCGTTCAGTTTAAGTGCCTCGCCGACGTTCGGTCCAGGTAAGCGGAGCAGGATCCGCCAGCGTATAGGGTGTCAACATCGAGTCACGGAATACGGCCCCGGAACGGGCTTGGTTCAGCGAATCCCGTGGTTCATCTTATTGGCCGCCCCTCGCGCGTCGGCGGACGGCAGGTCGTATGCAGTGAAGAAGGAATCGAACACATTGTTCTGCCAAAACGCGAAGTAGTAGCTCGTACCGGCCGCAGAGCCGCTGCCGATCACAGACCTCGGCCCAAGTCCCGTGTCCGAACCGGTCATGACGCTCCCACCTACCAGCATGATGAACGCGATATCCCTAGGTCCGAACCCGAGAATTGTCGACTTGGATCCATAGGTCCGTGCAGCGATCGCCTCGCTTTTGAACTTCACCACCAAAGCGGCCATGAGCCCGCCTGATGGAGCTCCCGCGCCCGATACCGACAGCGCGTCGCAGTCGGCGGCAGTCCGACCATAGACTGCGAAATACGCGTCCGACGCGCCCTGGCTCTTCCATTGCTCCCATTCGGTGGCGTTCAAGTTGTACGCCATCGGGTCGCGGGCCTTCTCGCCCCGGAGCACCGCCTCCACGTCGCCGCTCCCGCCGCACCTCTGCAGACCGGACGCATCGCCCGACCGGAGCGCAATGCTCTCCGCGGTGACGGGATTCCCTTTCGCTGTGGGGCCGGAATACTGGCACGCCACGGCTGCCAGCACAATCACCAAACCGAGCAGCGCGCGTCCCATGCCCATAAAGAGAACGGCTGCCATGTTCTTATTCCGCAGATATGGGCGCCGAGACATAATTCACAACGATCATCGGCGGCTAGTAGATCGCCCCGGAGAGGATCTGCTTTCGGGCCAGCGACTCACAGGGTTCGTCGGGTGCGCTGCGCGTCCAGCGGGCCTCGGAGATTGCGCCCGGTATTCGTAGTTGTCTCATTGGATCGGAGTGGATGTCACTGCAGTAGACGGTTAACGATTCAATCGGGGCAGAACCTCTCCAAAGCTTGGGTTCGCGAGCGCTATCTCAACTAATTGTCCCAGGTCAATAAGACGGCGGAATACCACGTCGGGCAGATCAGATCCGCGCGCTCCGATGGCGAGGACGCCGTGAACCTTTTCACCCACGACGATTGGCACGCCGGCACCAGTTATGACGCCTATCTTCGCCGCGGAAACACGAGCATTCGGTCCCAACGGCTTGCTCGCAACGCGTCCGATTCTGGGTCGCCTGGTGGAGACGATCTCGGCAAAGTGGTGGTTCTCCGCGAGGGGAAAACTGTGAGCACCGGGCGCTTTGACACTGTCTACTTCGATGAGCGGTATCACCATTCCGCCCTCGATCCGGAAGTATGCTGCTCGACTCTGTGGGATGGACTCCGACGCTATCTGAGCGGCGAGCTTGGTGCCCAATTCGAGAATGGTCCTGACGCTGGCGTTGGGCGACCCTTGGCGCAGGCGGTGATAGGCGTTCAGTGCGTCAACGCGGCTCCTCACGCCGAGCTTGCGGTAGATGTTGGTCAGGTGGTACTTGACAGTATTGATGGATATCCCGAGCAGCGCGGCGATTTCTTTGGTCGCGAGGCCCGAACTGGCGAGCGCGATCACAGCGGATTCGTGCGTGGACAGAGGTGACATTCTGTCCGCACTCCGATTGACCTGAGCCGCGAGCGGCCTGGCCTTCGTCGCGCCAACAACCCGGATTGCCTGACCCGATGCTGTGCGCTTCGGGCGCCGCGAACCGGCATGTGCCTTGACACCGCTCTTATCACCAATCATCTCGAGCTTGCTTCCCACCTACCTGGGTGGTGCGCTCCTGATCAAGGCCTGACTACTGTGCGCCACATGGCGCGTCATTATGGCGCCGTTAACGGGCGCTGGCCGAACGTGAATTTCGGTGCAGGAACGCTCCGGGCTCTGTAGGAAAGTTCCCGAACGGCGATGCCAGAGCGAGCGAACCGCTGCGTCGATTGCGGAAAACCCATCAGACCGCCATCCCAACGATGTCGGGTCCACGCTGCCGCCCAGGCGCGAAGAGTCATGCAGCGGCTGCGCGAATCCGGCGAACGCAGACCTAAGACCCCACTCGAGGTCGAGACAGCGATCCTTGAGTTTGGTCTCAGGCTCGCCACCGAGTTCGCGTCACCGGTCGACCTGCGGCCCGCGCAGGTTTCCTTCGGGGTCAGTAACGGGATCCCGCCGACAGATTTGTCTAGGTGCGAGGAACGCGCCCCCAATCGCGGCGGGGCGGCTCACTAGATTCGAAGGCGCGAGGCATGGCACGGTCGCCGATGCGCCCCGGTACAGTCGTCGATCGCTACGAGGTCCAGGAATATCTGGGCCCAACCTCCGCGGGCCCGGCTTACCGGGGCTACGACCGAAGCCACAGCCGGTCCGTGACCATCGTGGGCCTGGAGGACCTGTCCTCGCCTGAGACGCGCGAACGGTTCACCTCAGAGGCGCCGAAGCTGGCTGCGCTTCGGCACCCACACATGGTGGAGGTGGTGGGGTTTGGCGAGAGCCAGGAGGTGCCCTACCTGGTCTACGACTACGTGCACGGCGGCTCACTGCCTGACCTCGTGCGAGGCCGTGGCCTCGGCCGTGACGAGGCGGTGCACCTTCTTGGTGGAATCGCCGGCGCAGTCGACGAAGCCCACCGCGCCGGCGTGCTGCACGGCGATCTCGAGCCGTCAAACGTGCTCTTGAGCGCCGGCGGCGAACCCCTCGTCACGGGCTTTGGTCTGGCGCCCCTGTTGCCGCGGGAGCCTCGGCAGCGTTTGGTCTCGTCGGCGACGGACACGGCAGGATTTATTGCGCCTGAGGAGGCGGAGCGAGGTGAGGTGAGCGCGGCGGCGGATCGGTACTCCTTCGCCGGCATCGCGTACGAGGTTTTGACGGGCTCTCCGCCGTTCGAAGGCCAGACGTCCGCCGAGGTGTTGAACGCTCAGCTCACGCAGGACCCCCCCTCAGCCTCCAGCCAAAACCCCGAGCTCGGTCCCGCGACCGATGGTGTGCTGCGACGTGGGCTGTCGAGGCAGCCCGGGGCCCGGTGGCCGAGCTGCACAGAAATGAATGACGCGCTGGCCGAGGCCATTCGCAGCGACGCGGCGCTGATCCCGGCCGCGCGCCGAGGAGGACGAGGCTGGCTCCTGGCCGGCGTCGCCGTCCTACTTATTCTGGTTGGTATCGGTGCGCTGCTATGGAGCAGAAGCCACCAGACGCCAACGCCGACGCCGGGGATTTCACTCTCAGACAGCACCGTGCAGCAGGGCGGCAGCCTGATCGTCAGCGGAAGCCAGCTCCCGGCCAATCAGGTTGGCACGGTGCAGCTCGAGAGCAGTTCGCGGCAAATCGGTGCCTTCCAGGCCGACACGAACGGCAACGTGACCGTGCGCGTGACCATTCCGGAGGACACGCAACCGGGCGGTCACGT
>DATINX010000080.1:0-6973 GCA_035473835.1 Candidatus Dormiibacterota bacterium
GATGGGGAGCATGATCGCGGCGAGGATCGCCCAGTGCGGCGTCAGCCGCCATCGGTTGCGCTGCTCCATAACTCGGGGTAGGAAGCCCATCCGCGTCAGCGCGATGAACACGTGGTACGCGCCGATGATCGCGGTGTTGGATGCGAATACGAGCAGGATCGACCCGCTCACGGCGACGAAGTCGCCCAAGGCGGCGCCGCCGACCTTGGCGCCCAGAATGGAAATGAACTGGTTCGGGTCGGCGTTCGGGCTCAGCAGGGTGGTGGACCACAGCGTCAACAGTGGGCTGGTGATCGCCATCGTTATCACGACCGCCCCCATCGCGCGGTACGCGATCCGGCGGCGCGGCTCGCGCATGGACGGGGCGAGCTGCGCGATGCTTTCGAGGCCGGAGAACGCGAGGAACGCCGCGGCGTACCCCGTGATGATCTGTTTGAACCCGAGGGGCGCCCCGGAAAAAAGGGCTTGGAAGCTGTGGATGATGCCGCCCGGACCGAGGTAGATCGCCACGGCGATGACCACGAGGAACTGTCCCGCGGCGGCAATCGTGGCGAATAAGGCGGTCGTGCGGGCGCTCTCCTTGATGCCCATGAAGTTGAGGACACCAAGCGCTATCAGTGCTCCGACGGTCAGAGACAGGACCACCGCCTGCGCCGTGAGGTGCGGGATGACGACAGCGATATAGAGGACTCCGGAGAGCGCACTCAGTGCGGCCGTCAGGTAGTAGTCGACGAGGATGAAGAAGCCGCCGAGCAGGCCGGCGAACGGATGCAGGGCTTGCGAAGAGACGTTGACGACGCCACCGCCTTCGGGATAGCGCCACGTGACCTCGGCGTACTTGATACAGAGAAGGACGAAGACGAAGAGCGTCATCAGCACGAAGATCGCCGACCTCGATCCGAAGTGCCCGTAGAGGATGCCGGGCACGTAGTAGACGGAAGTGCCGATGTCGGCAAAGACCACCGCCCAGCAAAGGAAGGCCCCGAGGCTCCCGCCGCGAACCTTGATTCGCCGGCGGACCGGAAGCGCTATCCGGCTCAACCGGTCGTTTCCGCTCGCAGAGCCGCCAGGTGTCGCTTCAGGGCGTCGAGATCGGTGCGCAGCTGGTTGAGCGCCCTCTGCGCGGCCCGATCGCCCAGGTCCATGTAGGCGACTGCCGCGAGGTAGAGCTCCGCGCGGTCGAGCTGGCGGATGGCTGCCCGCAGGACCTGGCGCTGCTCGCTGTTCGTCCGCTGGTCGGGCAGTTGAAGGATGGCGCTGCGCATGAGCACCACGCTAGGAGGAGTGGTGTTAGAAGCGCGTTTGGAGGTCGGCGCCAGGTCTATGGATTCTGTATGGGTATGAAGCCGATCCATTACGCTCGGCTCCGATGGGTCCGGACTCAATCGCTCGCCGGGGCAGGCGTCCAGGCGACCTGCGGGTTGTCGTTCGCCGTCCGGCCAAGCTCCCACGCACGCTGGGCGCGCCCGCGCTGTTCGCAGCGTCCTACGGGAACGTCGGCTCGAGCATCTACTACGCGCTCGGGGTCACGGCCGCGTTCGCCCTTGGCCTCACGCCGCTGGCCCTGATCCTCGCCGGCATGATTTTCGTCACCACAGCGCTCAACTATGCGGAGGGCACCGCGGCCATCCCCCATGCAGGAGGAAGCTCGAGCTTTGCGCGAAGGGCTTTCAACGACCCCATCGGATTCGTGGTCGGCTGGGTCCAGCTCCTCAATTACATGGCGACGGTTTCCATCTCGTCGTACTTCGCCATCAGCTACCTGGGCGTATTCGGCCGGTACGTGCCGCTCTTCGGGTTGATGAAATCCAACGATGCGTGGCATGTGGGCGCCACCATCGTTTTGATCGCCTTTCTGATCGTCATCAACGTCATCGGCATCCAGGAATCGAGCGTCCTCAACCTCACCCTCGCCCTGGCAGACCTGGTCACGCAGTTCGTCCTCGTGATCCTTGGTCTGATCCTGCTGCTGAACATCCGCACCGTCATCAACAACATCCACTGGGGCGTCGCGCCGACATGGGGAAACTTCCTCGCCAGCATCTCGATCGCCATGGTCACCTACACGGGGATCGAGACGATCTCCAACCTCTCTGAGGAAGCCAGAAACCCCGGCCGATCCGTGCCTCGCGCCACCTATGCGGTCATCGTCGCCGTGCTGTTCGTAGCCGCATTTCTCCCCACGATCGGGCTCAGCGTCTTCCCCGTGCATCCGGACGGACATGGCGGCTGGACCAGCGACCTTGCCACGACCTGGAAGGCCGACCCGGTCGCCGGCATCGTCTCCGGCTTCTTGCAACCGCTCGCATTCTGGGCCGAGATCTGGGTGGGCATCCTCGCTTTCACGATCCTGCTGATCGCGACCAATGCCGGCCTGATCGGCATCTCACGCCTGAGCTATTCGCTCGCCGGCGCGGAGATGTTGCCGCGCCGCTTCGCCACGTTGCACCCGAAATTCAAGACGCCCTATGTCTCGATCATCATCTTCGGCATCCTGGCCGCGATGCTGGTGCTGCCGGGAATCCTCGTCGGCAGCAAGGAGATCGACCTCATGAGCGCCGTCTATTCGCTGGCGGCCACATTCGCCTTCTGCTCGGCGCACCTTTCCGTGATGCGCCTTCGATTCATCGAGCCCGAGCTCTACCGGCCCTATCGAATGCCGTTGAACATCAAGTTCGGGCGCGACAGCATTCCGATCCTCTCACTCGTCGGCGCGCTCGCCATCGGGACGGTCTTCACCCAGCTTGCATTCCAGAACATCTCCAACTCGACCTGGATCTACCTGGGCTGGCTGGCCCTGGGCATCCTCACCTTCGTGGCGTACCGGAAGTTCAAGAGACAGCCTCTTTGGGAACCGCTCGCGGTGCCGCCCCCTCCCGACCGAGAGGTGGAGCGCCTGGCTCCCGAGCCGATGCCGCAGATCGCGCGCTACCGGCACGGCCGGCGCGAGCGCGTCGCTGCGCACGCCGCGCTGCCGTTGCCGCGGCGTCACACCCACCGACACACATGGCGCGTCGGCTGGGAGCTCTACTGGAGGCGCCACGGAAACGTACGCGGCGCTTTGATCGTCGTCGCCTTCGCCGCGATCAGCGGCCTGGCGGTCTTCATCGACCTCTCGCCATACGACCCGTTCGGCCCCGGGCTCGGATGGTCGCCGGGTATCGTCCTGGTCTCCTTGATCGCCGCGTACCTGCTGAACCGAAGCCACGCGGAGCAGTAGCGGCAATTTCCCTCCCCATCGGGGAGAGGGGCTTAATAGGCCATCAGGCCTCCAATCGGTACCCGACCCCCGGCTCGTTGACGATGTAGCGAGGATTGGCCGGATCGTCGCCGAGCTTCTTGCGGAGCTGGGCGACGACATAGCGAGTGTTGTACTTGTCGCCGACGGCGTACTCGCCCCACACCTGTCTCAGCAAGGTGGTGTGAGTCACCGGCTTGCCCGCGTGGAGCGCGAGGTATCGCAGCAGCTCGTATTCCGTCGGCGTGAGCTTCACAGCCCGGCCTCCGGCGGTGACCGATCGGCGCGCCAGGTCGATCTCGAGGTCCCCGGTGCGGACGATAGGCTCACCTTCCAGGACATCGGCCTGGCGCCGCAAAACCGCCCTGATCCGCGCCACGAGCTCATCGGTGCCGAAGGGCTTGACCACGTAGTCGTCCGCGCCGGCATCCAGCGCTCGCACTTTGTCCTTTTCGCCGGGCATCACGCTGACGACGATGACCCCGGCGCGGGTCGCCGGCCGCAGGGCGCGTAGGGTCGCGAACCCGTCCATCCCCGGCAGGCCGAGGTCGAGCAGGATCACGTCGGGGCGCCATGCCGCGGTCTCACGGACCGCTTCCTCACCGCTTCCGACCGCCCGCACCTCGAAGTCGTGGTAGCGCAGCCCGGCGCGGAGCGCGCGCTGCATCTCCAGCTCGTCATCGACGACCAGCACCCTTCCGCTCACGTCGTCGCCGCCACACGAGCGAGCGGCAGGGTGAACGTGAAACGCGGTCCTCGCCTGCGGTTCTCGGCGCGGATCGTGCCCCCGTGCGCTTCGACCACCCGTTTGCAGATGGCAAGCCCGAGACCGCTGCCGCGTGCGCGGCGGGTCCAGAACGTGTCGAAGACCCGATCGAGGTCCGTCGGAGCTATTGCGGGCCCGTCGTTCTCGACCCACGCCGTGAGGCGATCATCAGTCGCGCCGGCTCCGACTGCAATGCGACCGTCGGGCGGCGCCCACTCGATCGCGTTCTCGATCAGGTTCGTGAGCACCCGGCCGACCTGCAGCTCATCGACCTCGACCGGCGGGAGGTCGTCCGCGAGCTCGACGCTGACCTCGTGCCCTTTCAGCTCGGGCCGGAGCTGGTGCAGCGTGGTACCGACCAGGTCCGCAAATCGCAGCGGTTCGCGCTCGAGCTCCAATCCAGCCTCCAGGCGGGAAAGCGCGAGCATGTCGCCGACCAGCCGATCGAGGCGCGTAGCCTGTCCGTCGAGGTCACGAAGCAGGTCACGCTGCTCCGGCTGCAAGCCGGCCTGCGGCGCTGTGAGCGCGGTGAGGCCCGCCCGAAGCAAAGCGATGGGACTCTTGAGCTCGTGCGACAGCGACGAGAGGATCGCCGCTTTGAGCTTGTCGGATGCTTCGAATCCACGCGCACGTTCGGCCTCGAGCGCGGCGCGGCGGCGATCGAGAAGCAGATCGGCCAGACCGATGAGGGCGGCGAGCATCCGCATGTCGGAGGGTTGTGTGCGGCCCCCTTCGAAGCCGATCACCGCCACCCCACTCGCCAGTGGCAGGTACGCCGACTCCGCGCCACCTGGATGCGTCCTTACGAACCTCACCGCTCCGTCCGAGACGGCGATACCCACCGGGTGCCCGCTCGTATAGGACCACGCGGCCTGGCGGAGCTCGTCCGCGCTCACCTCGCCACCAGCGAGCATCACAACGCTGCCGAAATCCATGCCGACCAGCGCAAACCGGCTGACTCCCTCGAGTCGGACCGCGCGCTCGCTCAGGAGGGTCAGGGCCGCGGTGACCTCCGGCGATCTGAGAGCGGCGGTCGCCATCTCGTACATGGCGCGCTCGTCTGCCGCCAGCGCCTCGGCGGCGCTCTGAGTCCGTCGCAGCGAGCCCGCAAGCTGGCCCGTGACCAGCGCAACGGCCAGCAGCACGAACAGCTCCAGCAGCTCGCTCTGGCCCCGGACGGTGAACGTCCCCACCGGAGGGACGAAGTAGTAGTCGTACATGAGGAAGGCCGCGATGCTCGCGATCACGGCCGGTCCTCTTCCCCATCTCGCCCCGAGCCACAGCACAAGGAGCAGGTAGAAGGCGCTGAGGCCTGGGACCTGGAACCGTGACGAGATGGCCCCGATGGCGATCGTAACCACCACCGCGCCACCGATCGCGAAGCCGTAGGGGGTCAGGCGCCGCGTCATGGCGTGAAGAATACGAGTCTGATCCGCCCCCTCCGGCTAGGTGACCCCCGCGAGCGCGAGCTCGCGCGGGCGGTTCGCGTAACCCGGATGCGAGGGCCGCGCGACCCGGTACCACGCCAGCGTCTCCGCGAGCGCATCCTCCAGCGCTGAGGGTTCGTAACCAAGCTGACGCCGAGCCTTGTCGAGGTCGTATCCCGCGTGGCGCTTGGGATCGGGACCATATGGGCTGGCGTCGGGTGGCAGTTCCGCGAATGGTATCGGGTGGATGCGGGCGCGACGGTCGAGCGCGCCGGCGATGCCTTCGATCAGCGCTCGCAGGCTGACGCCTTCGAATGCGGCGTTGTAGGCCTTGCGGGCGGTGTTCTTGTGCAGGTCGCAGGCCAGCGCGCAGGCGAAGCCGATGTCCTTCACCCACGCCAGGCTGGCCTGGCGCTCATATGACTCGACGGGCACCAGCAGCGGGCCGCCGTCCAGGACTCGCTGGATGTACGCCGCAATGCGCAACGTGTGATCCGCCGGCCCGAACACGGCGGGCGGGCGAACGACGGTCCACGGCAGGTGAGGCGAGCGCGCGAGCAGCGTCTCGCACCAGCGCTTGCCGTTCACATAGTCGAGCTCTTCGGGCGGCTCCCCTTCAAGGGGCACGAAATCGTCCTCGCGCGCCCGCTTTCCATTCAGGTCTGGATAGACACCGGTCGACACGAAGACATACCGCTCACCCTTGAAGTTCCGTGCCACCGCCGACACCTCAGCCGGCCTGAAGCAGGCAAGGTCGAGCAGCACGTCAGGGCGAACGGTTTCGAGCGCCTTGCGCAGCTGTTCTTCATCCGAGCGGTCGAAGGCGATGTAGCTCGTGAATGTCCCGTAGGGCCGCTCCTTGCGTCCGGACGCGATGGTTTCGACGCCTCGCCGCATCAGCTCTTTGCAAGCGGCGGTCCCGACGAAGCCCGCCCCGCCGATGACGAGAGCCCTGGTCACTCCTCTCTCCGCGCAGGGGTAAGGGTTAGGGACGCGGGCGTGGAGGTCCTCATGGGTCCAAGTCGCGCGCCGTGAACTCGACGTCGATTCCGTCGAGACGCTCGAGGCGAGCCGCCATCTCGTTCGCCATCGCCACCGAGCGATGCCGGCCGCCGGTGCAGCCGAACGCGATGGCGAGCTGCGAGCGACCACGCTCGCGATAGTGAGGGAGCGCGTCTTTGAGTGTGCGTTCAAGGTTGTCGAGCAGATCCCGCGCGGCCGGCTGGCTGAGCACGAACTCGCGCACTTTGGGATCGCGCCCATCAAGCGGGCGCAGCTCGTCGACCCAGTAGGGGTTGTCCAGCATGCGAACGTCGACCACCCAGGCCGCGCCGTCCGGGATGCCTCGCTTGTACCCGAACGCCACGCAGCTGACCAGCATCCGTTCGCGCGACTTGAGCTGCTGCGCCAGCTCGCGGAGCTGCGGGATGTCGACCCGGTGATGGGCGCGCTCGTGGCTGCCGCCGCTCTTGCCGTCACTGGAACCCACGTGGACCAGGACGTAGCGAATGCCCTGCGCATCCGCGTCCTTGAGGATCGTGG
>DATINX010000081.1:0-29898 GCA_035473835.1 Candidatus Dormiibacterota bacterium
GTCGGCGTGGCGCAGGGTCTTGATGCTTCGCCACATGGCCATCAACGATAGCCAACCTTTCAGCACCTGGGGTCCCCTGACGACGTTTGGTACGCGTCTGGCGGGTGGACGTCAGGTGACGGCCGGAGTAATCCGTCCTAAGCGCGGCGCAGTCGACGGTTTAGAAGAACAATGAACTAATGAACGAAAGCAGGGGGCCCCAAGAGCCCTCCAAGCCAACGGGATTCATGGAAAACCTCCGGTCCGGCGACTACGGATTCTTTGAACGTGCCGGCCGCGTCTTGGGCAATGTCGGGCGCAAGATCGTCCACCGGTCTGCGTGCTGTGGGAACTACGGCGACCCGGGTTGTTGAATGACGATCGCCGAGGCCCGTGCGGCCGGACTGATCAAGTAAGAGGTTGAAGAACTTCGCCCTCTCCCCTTGGGGAGAGGGTTGGGAACCGGGTCTTAAGACGACTTAGGATTTCGCGCCACGAGCCAGCTCGCGGCCTGGGCGATCGGCCGGATGACGATCTCATCGATGTCGACGTGTGGCGGACGAGTCACCGCAAACGCGATGCAGTCGGCGATGTCGGCGGCAACCAGGGGCTTGACGCCCGCATAAACGCCTTTCGCCGCTTTGCGGTCGCCATGAAATCGCACGACGCTGAACTCGGTTTCGACCATGCCCGGCTCGATCTCTGTGACCCTGATCGGCTCGCCGTTCAGCTCCAGCCTCAGCGTGCGCGAGATGGCGTGCACTGCGTGCTTGCTGGCGGTGTAGCCGGCGCCGCCTATGTACGTTTCGAAGCCGGCGATCGATCCCAGGTTGACGATGTGTCCGTGGCGGGCCTTGCGAATGAGTGGGAGACAGGCCCGCGTCATGCGCAGGAGACCGAGAACGTTGACCTCCCACATCTCGATCCAGTCCGCATCGCTGCCTTGAGCGATCGTCGTGAGCCCCCGCGCCAGCCCAGCGTTGTTGACGAGGACGTCGATGCGACCGAACTTCTTCTTCACCTCGGCGGCGAACGCATCGATGCTATCGAGGCTCGTCACGTCGAGCGGCAAGGCGACGCCGGACTCGCCGACGACGCGCCTCACTCGCTCCAATCGCCGCGCGCCGGCGACGATCCGATAACCAAGGCGGCCAAGCGCAACGACCGTGGCTGCACCGATTCCTGACGAAGCGCCGGTGACCACGGCGATGGGCCGATAAGTGTTCGGCACTCTGTCTATCTCACCCAGGGAGGGCCCGGCCAGAAGCCCTTGACGGATCTTCGGCGCGCATGCGGCCGACTGCCTCCCATGGCTCCGGCATGGGGGCCCCAGCGGTACCCGCTCCTCGCTTGCGCATCGACAGATACGCGCGCTCCGGTGCTCGGCCGCGCCTCGCATCTGCCACCTGGTCACCGAATCTCTCGCCAAGGTTTCCGTCCGGGCCTCCTGGATGCGGGTGTCGCGGCGCCGTCAAGACTGTACGCTAGGCACAATGCTCGACGTTCTGGCCGGGCTGGTCGCCGGCCTTCTCATCGTGACGGGAGTCCTCGTGATCCTGGGCCCGAACGCGAAAGGTCTGATCCGCCGCCTGACCAGGGTGCGCCGGCGCCGTCCTTCCCTCGCGGTCTTCCAGCCGGCGCGGCCGCGCGAGGTTGTGCCTACCGGCCTGAACCCCAAGACGCAGCGCGTCCTCCTTGCCGCCGCCCGACTCGGCAACTGGCTGCGCGCCCACAACCATGAAGACGTGGCGCGAGAGCTGCGCAGCGCCGCCGGCCGCATGACCAGCGACGAACCCGCCGGTCTCTACGCGATGCAGACCGCGCTGCGGCGGGTTCGCCTGCTCAACCTCGACGACCGGGGCGCGCAGGATAGGCTGAAGGCGCTCTCGAATGAGCTGAGAGACGCGGTCCAGGACCGCTTCGAGCAGCTGGAGCTGCTGCCCTTCCGCAGACCGTAGCCAAAACGCAGCAGCCGGCGTTCAACCTACTGTGCGAGCGGTCGCAGCAACGCTCTTCTAAACGTCCTCTCTGGGCACCCCCAGCGCTCGCACGCCACTCAGATCGGTTCCCGGCGCAGCACCTCGGGACGGAACTCTCTCGGCAGCTCGATCGCGGCCGGGCCGATCAGGCAGAACTCAGGCGGAGGCCCCAGGACCATCATCCGCCTCCACAGGCTGACGCCCGGCAGCGCGGCGAACGGCTGTACCCGCTCGTACAGGTCGGCGTAGCTCGTGCCGGTCGGTTTCGAAAATGGGATCTCGTAGCCCCCACCTCTCGGCGGCTCACCGCCGGCCAGGCTCCAGAGCTTGCCCATGCCGTCCACAGCCATGCGGGCGGCCGCATCGTGAGCCGATGAGCGGGCGCCGCTTACCGCCGCCTCGTTCAGCGCATCGAGCGCCGCCGAGCTCTCGACCAGGTACCAGTCGCTGTAGCGGTCGCCGACCCTGAACGTCGACGACCCGAGAAATCCGGCCGGCGGCGCGCCGGCCAGCATCGCGTGGAAGTGTTTCAGCGCGGACTCGTAATCGGTCACGTCGACGCCGCCCCCGGGTCGATGGCTGAAGACATATGCGAGCATCAGGTCGTCTTTGGGGTCTTGGCGGCCCTGGCAACACTGGAGCCTTTCGGCCCCTTGCCGGATTCGATGTACTTCTTCAACGCGATCATGTTTCGCCGAATGCCTTCCGCGTACTGGCCCGCGAGAAGTCCGCCAGCGAAGCGCAGGAGGCCGGTGAGCTGGAAGTCCATGTCGTACACGACATGCGTCCACCCGTCCTTTTCCGTATACGTGTACGACCACGTGCCCTTCAGCGGACCGCGGACGAATTTCCCCGCGCACTTCTTCGGCTTGTTGTAGACGCTCTGCTCAACCTCGAGGGTTTCCTTGAGGCCGCCGGGAAGCACGAGGTGATAGCGGTAGCGCGTTCCCTTTGCCGGCGGGCCGGTGTCGAGCTTCTCGATCTTGGCCACGTGCGATGACCATTTCGGCGCGTTGGTCGCGTCTTCCTGGACGACAGCCCAGACACGCCCGGCCGGCGCGTCGATGTCGACTTCCTCTCGCACCCTGGTCACCCTGCGATTATCAGCGAGTGTTCGGCCAGGGGGTTAGCTCGCCAAGGCGCGGCCTTGGCGGCCGGAGCCAAGGAGCCGACGAGCACGCGAAGGAGCGCATCGCCTAGATGCGTGACCGAGCGCGCGCAGGAAGCGACGCCGGCTTCAGCGCCGAAGGCGCCCGGCCGACTAGGCCGATGCATTGGCGAGCGGTCCCCCTGGCCGAACACTAAATGGAAAGCGGCGGCGAGTCTCTATCCCGACCAGCGCCCGCGAGGGTGTTGGGGGCGCTGCGACATCGAAACTACCGGCTGTTCCTCGCCGGCCAGATCGTGTCCACGGTCGGCACGTGGATGCAAAGCGTCGCCATGCCGTGGCTCGCGCTCGAGCTCACGCACAATGGCCTGCTCGTCGGTCTTGTGCTCGCGACGCAGTTCACGCCGGTGCTGCTCTTCAGCCAGGTCGGGGGCGTCGTGGCCGACCGGTATCGCAAGCGCAACGTCCTGCTGGCGACGCAGTCCTTTTTCACGCTGCCCTCCTTCGCGTTGTTCGCTGTTTCGGCCATCGGCCACGCGCAGTACTGGATGGTCCTCGTCGCGGCGGCGGTCACCGGCACGATCAACCTCTTCGACGTCCCCGCGCGCCAATCGTTCGTAATCGAGATGGTTGGCCGGCAGGACCTGATGAACGCGATCGCGCTCAACTCGTCGGTCTTCAACGGCGCGGCCGTCATCGGTCCGTCGGTTGCGGGGGTGATCATCGGGGCGGTCGGCGTGCCCCTGTGCTTCCTCGTCAACTCGGTGAGCTACCTGGCCGCGGTCGGCGCGCTTCTGCTCATGCGCGACCTGCCAACAGTCGTGGCTGAGCATCATGGCCAGCCCTGGTTCGAACGGATCGTGCAGGGAGCCGACTACGTGCGCCACGAGCCGGTCGTCGGCATGCTGCTGGTCGCTGTGGCCGTCTTCTCGCTTTTCGCGATGAACCGACTCACGCTGATCCCTTTGTTCGCCGACGAGGTCCTCCACGTCGGCGCCCGAGGCTTTGGATTCCTCATGGGGTCGATGGGCCTCGGCGCGCTGACCGGGGCGATGACTCTCGCTTTTTCCCCAACGCTCGGCGCGGATCCGCGCCGTCAGTTCTGGATGGCGCTCATCTGGGTGGCGGCGCTGGTGGTGTTCGCGTTATCGCGCGTCTACGCGCTGTCCTTGATCACCCTGTTCGTGGCCGGCTACTGCCAGATTTCGTTCGTCGCCACCGCCAACAACCGCATCCAGACGCTTACTCCCGATCACCTGCGCGGCCGCGTGATGGCCCTGTACGCGCAAGCGCTCCTTGGCGTGAGCCCGATCGGGAGCCTTCAAGCCGGCGCGCTCGCCACCCTCTTCGGCCCGCCGGCGGCGATGGCGACAGGGGCCATCATCGCCGGGGCGGTGATCGTCGGCATCAGGCTCGGAAAACCTGAGGTCTTCGCCCCGAGCTAGCGAGGCCTAGCGTTTCGGCGAAGGAAATCTCGGTTCGAGCAATGGCCCGAAGCGCCTGACCGACCTCCGTCCCCAGTTGAACATCAGAGCCGCGGCCAACACGAACGCGGCCCCGCCTGCGAGCAACACCCCGAGCGGCGGGCTGGAGAAACCCAGCGCGGCCAGCGCGCCGATGGCCCCCGCGACGGCGGCCACGATCACCGACAGCATGCCCGGCAGGGTTTGAAGCCCGTGAAAGACCGAGCCCAGTCGCTGAGCGCCCGCGGTCGCGATGCCCAGCGTCTGCAGCGCGCCGGGCAGGTCGTCGTACTGGCTCGTGATGAAGTAAGGCTCCAGCTCCGGGTGCAGCTCGAGGTATGCGTTGCGGAGCCGGTTCATGCCGATGACGAACCGGTAGTCGTCGCTGTTCAGCATCATCAAACGTGAGACGGTGGCGACACCGACGAACAGGACCACGGCGAGCATGAAGATGGCGACCGCGATGAACGTCGTGCCGAATCGATCGGCTTGAGCGACCAGCGCCAGTGCGATGACCGCGCCCGAAAGAATGGCCAGGAACATGTTCACGCGGCCGAGGGATTCGGTGTACGTCAGCCCGCGGGTCGCGAGCAGGCTCCAGTGCTCGGTGGCGAGTATCTGGAGCTTGGACGCTGTTTCTGGGTCCTTGCTCGGCGGCGGGATCTCGGTCGCCATGTCGTCTCCTCAGTCGCGGGGTAGATATCGCGGTAGGTCTGCTAGCGAGCCTAACCCGTGGGACACGAGATACGCGGCGATGCCATCGTGTACCTCGGCGATCGCTCGCGGGTTGACGAACGTCGCAGTGCCCACCTGGACCGCAGCGCAGCCAGCGACCAGGAACTCGAGAGCGTCGTCGGTCCGCATGATCCCGCCGATGCCGATCACCGGGATGCTGACCGCCCGCGCCGCCTGGTGCGCGAGGTGGACCGCCAGCGGCCGGATGGCCGGTCCCGAAAGGCCACCGGTTCGAAAGCTGAGCCGTGGCTTCCGCGCGTTGAGGTCGATAGACATGCCGACGAAAGTGTTGATCGCGCACAGGGCGTCGGCCCCGGCCGCCTCGCACGCGCGCGCGATCACTCCAATGTCGGTGACCATCGGCGTGAGCTTCACCCACACCGGCAGCCTCGTCCGCTTGCGCACAGCGTCGGTCACAGCTGCGGCCGCGTGCGGGTCGTTACCGAAGAACATGCCGCCCTGCTCGACGTTGGGACACGAGATGTTGATTTCGAAGCCGGCGACGCCGGCAACTCCATCGAGTCGCGCCGCCAGCTCGCCATATTCGGCCGCGGACTCCCCATTGATGTTCACCAGCACCGGGAAGTCCCACTGCGCCCACTGGTGGGCGTAGTCGCGAATCAATCCTTCGACCCCAGGTCCCTGGAGCCCGATTGCGTTGAGCATCCCCGACGGCGTCTCGACGATTCGCGGTGGCAGAGTGCCGGCCCGGGGTCTCATGAAGATCCCCTTTGAGACCATCGCGCCCAGCGCGCGGCGTTCCAGCAGCGGCACTTCGGTGCCGTATCCGAACGTGCCGGAGGCGGCGAGCACCGGACCGCGCAACTTCAGCCCGCCGACCTGGACGGATGTATCGACGCTCATGCGCTGATCGCGTACGGCAGGTGCGCCGGCAGCGACGACCAGTCGATGTCGCCGGCCCGGTAGACGGGTCCCTCCTTGCAGGCCCGGTCGTACCCACCTCGGCGCAGCGGGACGGCGCAGCCAAGGCAAACCCCCGTGCCGCAGCCCATGTAGGTCTCGACCGCGACCTGGGCGTTGGGCCAGCGCGACGCTACCGCCGCGAGCATGCGATTCGGGCCACAGGCAAGCACCAGGTCCACATCCGGAACCGCCGCCACGGCCGTGCCGGCGAAGCCTTGCGAGCCATCGTCGGTCGCCAAAATCGTCTCGTCGCCGTCGGCTTCAGAGCACAGCTCCTCGGCATTGCGGGCGCCGTGCACCCAGACCACCTCCACCCCCGCGGCCCGGGCGTCGCGGGCGGCCAGTGGCATCGGTGCCACCCCGAGCCCGCCGCTCACCAGCGCCACCGAACGCGGTCCCGCCGACAGGTCGAAGCCATGGCCGAGCGGACCGAGGCAGCTGATCACGTCCCGCGCCGACATCGCCAGGAGCTGCGCGGTGCCGGCACCGACCGCTTTGAGGATGACCTCGATGCGGTCGCCCTCGGCTTTGTAGACGGAGAACGGACGCCGGAGCAGCGGGCCCCCTGCCCAGCCGAGGTTGACGAACTGGCCGGCCCGGACCGACTGCGCGATCTCCGGTGCCTCAAGCGAGAGCACGAACATCCCTCGGGCGACCTGGCGGCGCGCCACCAATGGGCCCTCAACCAGTACCAAGAGCTCTCCATTCATCGATCGTCCTGACCTCCATCTCGCCAGGGGCGGTGGCAGCCGACTCGAGAAGCGCCGCCGCGGTGTCGAGCGACGTGAGGCAGGGGATGCGGCGCTCGACGGCGGCGCGCCGGATCTCGAATCCGTCCTTGAACACGGGGCCCCCCGCCTCGCCCGAGTCGCTGTAGATGTTGGACATCGTGTTGACGACCAGATCCACCTCGCCATTGGTGATGGCGTCGAGCACGGTCGGCCCCTCCTCGCCGATCTTCGCCACCACGCGCGGTGAGAAGCCCGCCGCGCGCAGCGCCCTGGCCGTGCCCTCGGTCGCCACCAGGCTGCAGCCCATCTGCACCAGCCTCGAGACGATGGGAAAGATCTCGGGCTTGTCGGCGTCGGCGATCGTGAACAGTGCCGCTCCGCCTGCCCGCACATGGACGCCTGACGCGGCGAACGCTTTGCGCATCGCGGCCGCCAGCGTGCGGTCTATGCCGATCGCCTCGCCGGTCGATTTCATCTCCGGCCCGAGGTATGAATCGACAGCGGGCAGCTTGTTCATCGAGAAGACCGGAGCTTTGACCGCGACGAGGTTGCGTGGCGCGACGAGACCCGTGCTCCATCCGAGGTCGGAAAGCTTGTCGCCGAGCATCACTCGGGTGGCCATGTCGACCATCGGCACGCCGGTGACCTTGGACAGGAAGGGCACCGTGCGGGATGCGCGCGGGTTCACCTCGAGCACGTACACCTTGCCGCGGTGGACGACGTACTGCACGTTGACGAGCCCGCGCAGGCGCAGGTGCCTCGCGATGCGCACGGTGTAGTCGATCACGTCGTTCTGAGTGGACGGCTCGAGGCCGGGTGCTGGATAGACAGCGTAGGAATCGCCCGAGTGAACGCCGGCTCGCTCGACGTGCTTCATGACCCCGGGGATGACGACGGTCTCGCCGTCCGTGACGGCGTCTACCTCTACCTCGTCGCCCTGCAGGTACTTGTCGACGAGGACCGTACCGCGCGGCATCGCGCCGATCGCCCACACCATGTAGCGCTGCAGCTCGCGCCTGTCGTGGACGATCTCCATCGCGCGGCCGCCGAGGACGTACGACGGCCTCACAAGAACGGGATAGCCGGCGCGCTCCGCGATCACGACGGCTTCTTCGACGCTCGTGGTCGTCCCGCCGACCGGCTGAGGGATGCCGATGGCATCGAGGGCCGTTGCAAATGCGCGCCGGTCTTCGGCGAGATCGATGGCTTCGACCCCGGAGCCGAGGATGTGAACGCCGCGCTCTTCGAGCGGCGCGGCGAGGTTGATGGCCGTCTGCCCACCGAACTGCACCAGCGCGCCGCCAACGCGCTCAGCCTCCGCGACCCGTGCCGCGCCGTCGAGGTCGAGCGGGTCGAAGTACAGGCGGTCCGAGGTGTCGAAGTCGGTGGACACGGTTTCCGGGTTGGAGTTGACGAGCACCGCTCGCACGCCGGCCTCGCGCAAGGACCAGGCAGCGTGGACCGAGCAGTAGTCGAACTCGATGCCCTGCCCGATCCGGATCGGCCCCGAGCCCACGACCAGCACCGAGCTGGCGTCGACCGGTTCGCTCTCGCTCTCCTCTTCCCAGCAGGAGTAGTAGTAGGGCGTCGCCGCTTCGAACTCGGCCGCGCAAGTATCGACGAGCTTGTATGTCGGCGCGGATCTCTCCACCGCCTCGCCGCGAAGGGCGCTGATCATGATGTCGGAGAAGCCGGCGCGCCGGAGCTCGCGGACGTCGCCCTCCTTCTCCAGTCGCGTGATGGTCGCCATCCGATCGATGAACCATCGATCGATCCCGCTGCGCGCGGCGAGATCTGCGGGGTCGGCGCCGTTTCGCAGCGCGTGCAGGAGAGCAAAGAGCCGCCGATCGTTGGGTTGGTCGATAAGCTCCGGCCGCTCCAGCTCAAATGCGGAAGGCGGCTTCTGCTCCAGCGACCGCACGGCCTTGACCAGCGCGGCCTCGAAGGTCCGCTCGATGGCCATCACCTCGCCCGTCGACGCCATCTGCGTGCCCAGCCTTCGGTCGCCAGACGGGAACTTGTCGTACGGCCAGCGCGGGATCTTGACGACGCAGTAATCGAGGGCGGGTTCGAACGCGGCGAACGTGCGCCCGGTGATCTCGTTGCGGATCTCCTCGAGCCTCCGCCCCACCGCCACCTTCGCGGCCACGCGCGCGATCGGATAGCCGGTGGCTTTCGAGGCCAGCGCGGACGATCGGCTCACCCGCGGGTTGACCTCGATCACGTAGTAGGTGGAGCTCTTCGGATCCAGGGCGAACTGCACGTTGCATCCGCCCTCGATGCCGAGCGCGCGGATGATGCGAATCGCGGACGAACGCAGCATCTGGTGGTCGCGATCCGACAGCGTCTGCGCCGGCGCGACCACTATGGAGTCGCCCGTGTGCACGCCCATCGGGTCCAGGTTTTCCATGTTGCAGATCGTGATGCACGTGCCGGCGGCGTCGCGCATCACCTCATACTCGATCTCCTTCCAGCCCCAAAGCGAGCGCTCGACCAGGACCTGGTGGATCGGCGAAGCATCGAGACCTCGCTGCGCGATGGTCTTGAGGTCGACGTCCGTGGTCACGAAACCGCCGCCAGTCCCGCCCAGCGTGTACGCGGGGCGGACGACCACAGGCAGCCCGATCTCGGCGACGAAAGCGGTGACCTCGTCCATCGACTCGCACACCCGCGAAAGCGGCACCGGCTCGTCGATCCCCTCGAGCATCTCCTTGAATGCCTGGCGGTCTTCGGCCTTACGGATGGTCTCGATGTCTGCCCCGAGCAGCCGCACCTGGTGGCGCTCGAGCACGCCGGCTGCGGCCAGCTCGGTCGCCAGGTTGAGACCGGTCTGTCCGCCAAGCGTCGGCAGGAGCGCATCCGGCCGCTCCCGCGCGATGATGCGCTCGACCGCGTCGACCGTCAGCGGCTCGAGGTAGACGCGGTCGGCCACCACCTCGTCGGTCATGATCGTCGCGGGGTTGGAGTTCACCAGCACCGTCGTGATGCCTTCCTCGCGCAGCGCCTTGCACGCCTGCGTGCCCGCGTAGTCGAACTCGGCAGCCTGGCCGATCACGATCGGCCCCGAACCGAGGATCAGTACCTTCTTCGGCTTGTCGGCCGGCGCGGCGCCGCCCACCGCCTTCAATACCGGCCGGCGATCGCGCACCATCTCCACGAACCGGTCGTAGAGGTGCTGGTTGTCCTGCGGGCCCGGGCAGCCCTCGGGGTGGTACTGGACGCTGAACGCCGGGAGAGTGCGGTGTCCGAGCCCCTCGACCGAGCCATCGTTGAGGTTGCGCTGCGAGACGAAGAAGTCGCCCGGCGGCAGCGATGCCGCGTCGACCTGAAACTCGTGGTTCTGGCTCGTGATGTGAACCATTCCGGTTTCGAGGTCCTTGACGGGATGGTTGGCGCCGTGATGGCCGTAGGGCAGCCGCGAGGTGCTGGCTCCGGCGGCGCGACCCAGGATCTGATGCCCGAGACAGATCCCGAAGAGCGGGATGCGTCCCAACGCGTGGCGCGCCAGGTCGACTGGACGATCGAGGACCGCGGGGTCGCCCGGACCGTTAGCCAGCACGAGGCCGTCCACGCCGGCCGCGGACACATCGGACCAGGTCGCCGTGTGCGGCAGCACGATCACGCGACATCCGCGCTCGCGGAGGGAGCGAAGGATGTTCGCCTTCACGCCATAGTCGACGACCGCGATGGCCAGCCCGCTTCCATCCGCGCGACGCGACGGGCGGAGCTCAGCCGGAAGCGCCTCCAGCCATTCCTCGCGCGCTGTTCGCGAGGTCTCGGCCACGAGGTCCTGGTCTGAAAGTGGTGTCACTCGGCGAGCGGCCGCGGCCAGCTCTTCGAGGCGCTGCCGGCTCGGCGCCGTCTCCTCGTGGGTCAGCACAGCGCGCTGCGCACCGTTCAGCCGGATGTGGCGGGTGAGTGCGCGGGTGTCGATGTCGGTGATCGCGGGAACCCGCCAGCGCTGCAGGTACTCGTCGAGCGAAGCCTCGCTTGCGTGGTGGCTCGGCACAGGACAAGCCCAGCGCACGACGAGCGCGCGCGCCCACGGCCGCGCGGACTCGGCGTCGGCTTCGCGGACTCCGTAGTTCCCCTGCAGGGGGTAGGTCATGCACACCATCTGCCCCGCGTAGGAGGGATCTGTGAGCACCTCCTGGTAGCCCGTCATGGCCGTGTTGAAGACGACCTCGCCTTCACCGATCACATCCGCTCCGAGCGCAGCGCCGGCGAAGGCGCGACCGTCTTCGAGCACCAGCGCCGCGTGCGACTTCTTGTGGGCGCCCTGCGCGCGCCCGGCGCTAGACGGCAACGATCACCGCCTGGTCGATCCCATCTTCCTCGGCGACGAGGACCTCGATCCGCTCCGAGTCGGACGTGGGCACGTTCTTGCCGACGTAATCGGGACGTATCGGCAGCTCGCGATGGCCGCGATCCACCAGCACCGCCAGCTGGATGGCGCGCGGGCGGCCGAAGTCCATGAGCGCATCCATCGCGGCGCGAGCGGTGCGCCCGTGATGGATCACGTCGTCCACTAGCACGACGACCTTGCCGTCGATGTCGGGAACATCGGATTGGCCGCTGTGCGCGGGCACGCGCAAGTGGCGGTCGTCGCGGTGCTTGCTGATGTCGAGGGCGCCGACCGCGACAGGCGCGCGCTCCAGCTCCATGAGGCTGACGGCCAGCCGGCGCGCGAGGTGGTCTCCCTTGGCCATCACGCCGACGACCACCAGGTCGCCCGCGCCGCGGTTGCGCTCGAGGATCTCGTGCGCGATGCGCGACAGCGATCGCCTGATCTGCTCGCCGTCCATGACCGTCGCCTTCAGGCGGCCCTGCTGGATTGCACTCATGCCAGCACGCGGTCGAGGAGGGCCATCCGGATGTACAGGCCGTTGCGAGCCTGGCGGAAGTAGGCCGCACGCGGATCGGCGTCGACCTCGGGCGCGATCTCGTCGACCCGGGGCAGAGGATGCATCACGATCGACTCCTTCTTCATGCGGGCGAGGGTCGCGCTGTCGATCTTGTAGATGCCCTTGACCGCGAGGTATGAGGCCTCGTCGGTGAACCTCTCCTTCTGTATGCGTGTCTGGTAGATGACGTCGACCTGCGGCAGCACCGGGTCGAGGTCTTGCGTTTCCACCCAGGCTACGTGGTGCTCGTCGAGGTGGTCCTTGATGTCGGCGCGCATGGCCACCTGCGGCGGGGCCACGAAGCAGATGCGGATGTCGCGGAACTTGCTCAGCAGATACGTCAGCGACCTGACCGTTCGGCCGTTGGCGAGGTCGCCGACCATGGCGATGCGGATGCCGTCGATGTGACCGAGCTCGTCGCGGATCGTGTACAGGTCGAGCAGGGCCTGGGTCGGATGCTGGCCAGGCCCATCGCCGGCGTTGATGACCGGAACCGAGCTCACCGCCGCCGCCCGCCTGGCCGCTCCTTCCTCGTTGTGGCGCAGGACGATGACGTCGGCGTAGCCGCTCACGATGCGGATCGTGTCTTCGAGCGTTTCGCCCTTGGCCGCGGACGAGAACTCGCGCGCGTTGTCGGTGCCCAACGTGCGCCCGCCGAGGCGGAGCATCGCGGCCTCGAAGGACAGACGCGTTCGGGTCGATGGCTCGTAGAACAAGGCGGCCATCACCTGGCCGGCGAGCCGGCCCGAGAAATGGTGTGGCTGGCTCTTCATCTCGTCAGCCCGGTCGAGGAGCTCCTCGAGGAGCGCCCTCGAGAACTGCTGGCTCTCGAGCACGTGACGTAGACGACTTCCGATGGCCATGAAAAATCCTCCTTCCCGACCTCTCTTGGATCGGACTTAAAGGAACCCCGGCGCCCCGCGCCGTTCCGCGAAGTTTATCAGCTACCCTCATGGGGTGTCCCGGTCCCGAGGTCCGAAGTGTATTCGCGGCATCGGCGGCCGGAGCCAAGGAAAGGGTGGCGCTAGGAGGAGCGCATCCTCTGGGGCCCCCGCGCAAAGCGCGGGAGGAAGCGCGGCGCCGGGCCCCATGACGCAGGCTTCAGCGCCCCGCTCGGGGTCCCCGCGGAATCGTCAGATTCCGTGGGGTGGGCCGGCGCCCGGCCGCCTAGGCCGCGAAGACACGAGGAACTTCGGGGCTGGGACACCACAATGAACAAGCGGCCCGGCCACGTCGTGGTCACCACAGAGGTCGCCATGTGCTCGTTTTGCGGCCGGCCCCGCAATCTCCGCAACGAGCAGCATCAGCTGGGCACGCTCGTGCGCACGATCGTCACCTGCGAGACATGCCACCGCACGCTGTCGAGTGAGATCTCGGTGGCGGGCTCCGAGGCAGCCGCGGCCGAACCCGTGGATGCGCCTGTCGAAACTGAGCCGACTCCAGCTTCAGCAGCGCCGGCCAAGACCGAAACTGCGAAGACCGCAGCGAAACCAGCGTCCAAACCCGCCACGAAACCCGCAGCCAGGCGGACGAGCGGGGCGAGCGCCACGAAATCCACCGCCTCCAAGAGCCGGACGCCTAAGAAGTCCGGTTGATCCAGCCGGCGGTGGCGGTCGAGCGCCTTGAGAAGACGCTTGGCAAGAACAATGTGCTCCGCGGCATCTCGTTTCAGGCCCGGTCTGGCGAGATCTTCGGGCTGCTCGGGCCGAACGGCGCGGGCAAGACGACGACCCTTCGAATCATCTGCACGCTGCTGTCGCCGGACAGCGGAACTGTCGAGGTCCTCGGCTTCGACACTCGCAAAGCGCCCGAAGAGGTGCGCCGCCGGATCGGCGTCGTCACCGCGGACATCGGCGTGTACCCGCGTTTGTCCGCCCGGGAGAACATCACCTACTTCGCGCAGCTGAGCGGGGTGCAGGGCACTGAGGTGACGCGGCGGGTCGACACTGTCATCGAGCGACTTGACATCGATTCGTTTGCCGACCAGAGGGCGGAGAGCCTTTCGTCCGGCCAGAAGCAGAAGGTCGCGATCGCGCGCGCGATCGTGCACGACCCGCCTGTGCTCATGTTCGACGAGCCGACCTCCAACCTCGACGTGCTGGCCTCGAGAGAGGTTCGAGAGTTCATGGTCGAGTCGAAGGGCCGCGGCAAGTGCGTGATCTTCTCGACCCACGTCATGCACGACGCGGAGCGGCTCTGCGATCGCATCACGATCCTCCATGAAGGACAGGTCGTCGCGAGTGGGCCGACGGTCCAGGTGAGGGGCGACCGGCCCGACCTCGAGGATGCGTTCCTCGAGCTCGTGGCGGTGAAGTGATGTCTGCGGCGTGGATCGTTTACCGGAAGGAGATCATCGAGATCCTGCGCGACCGGCGCACGCTGATGGCGATCGGCCTGGCGGCGCTCGCGACCCCGCTCGTGCTGGGGATCATCTCGCAGGTGGCGACCAAGACCGCGGTCCAGACGTACACGATCGGCTACACAGGCGACATACCTCCCGGGCTCGGCGAGCTGCTGCGCGCGACCAACCTGAAGTTGGTGGAGGTCCCCGATCCCGGCGCGGCGGCAAAGATGCAGGTCGACGTCGGCGTCGACTTCAAGCCGGGCGAGATCGACGAGTACTACGACCCCAGCCGCCAGAGCGCGCAGATCGCCGACGTCCGCCTACAGACGGTCCTCGGCCAGTACGACGCTGCGCAGGCGGCGGCCGCGCTGCAGAGCAAGGGCATAGACCCCGGCATCCTGACCCCGATCCACCTCGTGTCCCATCCCCTCACCTCGCCGATCAAGGCGGCGTCGAACGCCTTTCTCAGCTTCTTCCTGCCCTACATCCTCATCACGATGATCCTCACCGGCGGCTTCTCCGCCGCGCTCGACAGCACTGCGGGTGAACGCGAGCGCAAGACCCTGGAAAGCCTGCTGCTGACCCCGGCACCAAGAAGCCGGGTTTTGCTCGGAAAGATCGGGGCCGTGACGACGATCAGCCTGGTCGCGGCGGTTGCAGCCATCGGTTCGATGTTCGTCGCGCTGTGGCAGATCTCTCTGCCAGGAGCGTCGGCGTCCTCGCACATCAGCCTCAACCCGGTTGCGGTGCCGGTCATGGTGTGGGTCGCGTTGCTCATCGCCGTCAGCTTCAGCACCATCACGCTGGCGCTGGGCACCCTGGCCAGGTCGTTCCGCCAGGGCCAGGCCTACGTCACGCCGCTGTATTTCGTCACGATCTTCCCAGCCTCGATCATCCTGTTCATCCCGGACTTCAACCCCAACCTGGCCTACTACCTGATCCCGATCCTGAACGCGGTGCTCGTGCTGCGCGACGCCATCGTCCACAACACGGTCGAGTGGCCGACGCTGACTGTCACCTCGCTCAGCCTGATCGCAACCGGGGCGATTGCCTGGTACGCCACGCTGCGGCTCTTCACCCGCGAGGCGCTCCTCACCCGTTCCTAAGGTGTCAGACTGTTCTAAGGCGCATTTCAGAATGCATCGCGAGACCCAACTTCGCAGCCTGGAGCGGAAGCGGATGTACACGATCTTCGCCCCGCTCGACCCAGACGAGCGTCTGCCGCGCGAGATGCTGCATGAGCGTCCCACGGGCGGGGCGCTGTTTCTCGGGCTCGTTGGGCGCCGATACGGCCCGCTCGGGAGGTGGGAGCTGGCGGGGATGCTCTGGCTCCCCGCGTTGGCTACCCTGCTGGTCGTCGCCGGATGGACACACATGAACGGGCCGATCGCGTTTGGAGTCATGGCCCTCCTCCTGCTCGGTCTCGTCGCGTTTGTGCTGTCAGGCGAGCGAGAGTCGCGGCTGAAATAGCGACCGGACGCGAGAGGTAATAATTCGAGCCATGAATGGAGCTGTGATCGCTGCTTTGGGCCGCTCCCCGATCGGGAGGGCCCGGAAAGGATCCCTCGTCGACGTCCGGCCGGACGACCTCGCGTCGTACGTCGTGACCAAGGTGCTCGAGCAGGTCCCGCAGCTCGAGCGCTCCGAAGTCGAAGACCTCATCTGCGGCTGCGGGCTGCCCGGAGGCGAGCAGGGACACAACATCGGCCGGGTCGTTTCGATCCTGAGCCGGCTTGACGTCCCTGGCGTCACCGTCAACCGCTACTGCTCGTCCTCGCTGATGACCACCAGGATGGCGGCACACGCAATCGAGGCAGGCGAAGGCGACGTGTTCCTGTCCGTCGGCGTGGAGTGTGTGTCGCGTTACGGGAGCGGCTATCCCGACGCTCCGGACACGCACAACCCGCGGCTCGTGCCGGGGAATCCAGAGGAGTATCCCGACATCTACATCGCCATGGGCCAGACGGCCGAGAACGTGGCCCGACGCGAGAAGATCAGCCGCGAGGAGCAGGACCGCTACGCGGTGAAGAGCCAGAATGCGGCGGTCAAAGCGCGCGACAGCGGCTTTTTCGGGCGCGAGATCATTCCGGTTCCGCTGCCCGATGGCGAGATGTTCACGAAGGACGACAGCCCGCGGCCGGGGACCACGGTGGAGGTGCTGGCGACCCTGAAGCCGGCCTTCCGAGAGGACGGCACGGTGACGGCCGGCAACTCGTGCCCGCTCAACGACGGCGCCGCAGCGGTGGTGGTGATGTCCGAGCGCAGGGCCAAGGAGCTCGGGATCCAGCCGCTCGCCCGCGTCATCGCGACCGGGCTGACGGCGCTGGAACCGGAGTTCATGGGGCTGGGTCCCATCGAGGCTTCGAAGCAGGCCTTGAAGCGCGCGAAGATGACGATCGACGACATCGACATCGTCGAGATCAACGAAGCTTTCGCCGCCCAGGTCATCCCCTCGGCGCGGGGCATCGGCATCGACCCGTTCAGCGACAAGCTCAACCCCCACGGTGGGGCCATCGCGCTGGGTCACCCATTCGGCATGACCGGCGCCCGCATCCTGTGCACGCTGCTCAACGGCCTGCGCGAGAAGGACAAGACTTACGGGCTGGAGACGATGTGCGTGGGGGGCGGCCAGGGGATGGCGATGATTGTGGAGCGCCTCAACTAGACAGCGCCGGCCTCCGCGGCGATCGACGACCGAGTCGCGCCGGGTGCTAGGCCTTGACCGGATCCGCGGTGGCCTGCAGAAGCCCTTCGAGGACTCGGCGCAGCAGCTTCACCAGGGCGACGCGCTCCTCGGCCGTGAAGTCGGCCAGGATCTCGCCCTCGATCGACTCGCGCGCCTTCTCGGCCCGCTCGAGCGCCACCCGACCTGATTCCGTCAACTCGAGCAGGTGGCGGCGCCGGTCGGCGGGGTCGCGCCGGCGAACCGAGAAACCGGCCGCTTCCAGCTCGTTCAGGAGGAGGACGACGCTGTTCGCGTCGATCAGCAGCGCGGTTTCCAGCTCTTGCTGGGACACCGCGGTGTGGTCTCGGACGTAGCCCAGCAGCAGGAACTGCTTCAGGCGCATGCCCAGCAGCTCTTCCGAGGTGCGCCGGTGCAGCGCCTTGGAAATCTGCGTGAGCAGCGCGATCAGCCCCGTATCGGTTCCGCTCTCCATGTTGGCCACTTCTGATCCTACCACCAGATGAGAACTATTCCCATCTCGCCGATAATCCATGCAATAAGGATGGTAATGATCCTGTTATAGTGATCGTCACGCAGACCGGTTCGTCCTTGGAGGCATTATGAAAATCCATTCTTCGGCACTTCGACCCGCCATGAGCGATCGGCAGCGCTGGCTGGCGCTGGTGGTCGTCTGCTTCGGCCAGCTGATGATCATGCTGGACTCGACGATCGTGAACGTCGCCCTGCCCGCGATCCAGCGCGACCTTCACTTCAGCCCTGCCAACCTCACCTGGGTCGTCAACGCCTACCTGATCGCCTACGGGAGCTTCCTGCTGCTCGCCGGACGGGCAGGCGACCTCATCGGACGCAAGCGGGTGTTCCTGGCCGGGGTGGCCGTCTTCACCGTGGCATCGGCGTTGAGCGGGCTCGCCTTCGACTCGACGACCCTGATCGCCGCACGGCTGCTTCAAGGTCTCGGCGGCGCGCTCTCGGGGGGCGTCATCCTCGCGCTCATCGTGACGGGCTTCCCCAAGCCGCAGGAGCGCGCCCAGGCGATGAGCATCTTCATGTTGGTGGTCGCCGGCGGCGGCTCCCTCGGGTTGCTCCTTGGAGGAACGCTCACGCAGCTGATCAGCTGGCACTGGATCTTCTTCATCAACCTGCCGATCGGCGTCGGCACGATGCTCCTCGGTTGGTGGTTGATCGAGCAGCACGAGGGCCTCGGCTTGAGGCAGGGTGTGGACGTTACCGGCTCGCTGCTGGTGAGCGCTGCGATGGTGGCCGGCATCTACGCGATCGTGACCGCCGCCGAGACGGGGTGGACCTCGGCCCACACGCTCGGCTTCGGCGGCCTGGCGATCGTCCTGCTTGCCGCCTTCGTCGTGGCGGAGGCACGGATCAAGAACCCGATCCTGCCGCTGCGGATCCTGGGCCTCCGCAGCCTTACTGGGGCGAGCGGCGCGCGTGCCCTGGTGGCCACCGGAATGTTCACCACGTTCTTCCTCGGTGCCCTGTACCTGCAGCACGTCAAGGGCTACAGCGCCTTCGACACCGGCCTGGCCTTCCTGCCTTCGACGCTTGCGCTCGCGGTGCTGTCACTCGGTATCTCGGCCCGCCTGATGCGAGCTTTCGGACCTCGCGCTGTGCTCATTCCGGGCCTCGTGACGATCACGATCGCGCTTCTGCTCATGGCGACCACGGACCAGAATGCGAGCTACTTCCCGGGCATCTTCGGAACGTACCTTGTGTTCGGAATCGGCGCCGGCATGTCGTTCATGCCACTGACGACGATCATGATGGCCGAGGTTCCCGCGGCCGACGCGGGCGTCGCTTCGGGTGTGGGAAACGTCAGCATGCAAATTGGCGGCGCAGTCGGCCTGGCCGCGTTGGGCACGATCTCAGCCGACCACACGCGCCTGTTGGTCACACAGGGCCAGTCAATCGCCGGGGCGCTGACCGCGGGCTATCAGCTCGGCTTCGGGATCGCCGCCGCCTGCGTGGCGGCCGGCCTGCTTATCGTGCTGGTGGTGCTGCGCTCGCCGCGAGCAGCCCGCGCCGAGCGAGCTCGGGAACTGCCCGTGCAAGTGGCTGAGGAAGAGAGCGCCGCGGCCTGAGCAGCCAGAACGACATCGAGGGCGCCGCTCAGGCGGCGTCCTCGTCGTCCGCCTCTGAATCCCTCTCCTTTGAGGCGGTTGCAGTTGCGGACTCATTGGTGAGCACCGTCACCGCAAGCACGATGCCCGCCACGATCAGGGCCGCGCTGATCCCGAACACCACCCTGAAACCGCCGGTGAGCGCCGACTCCAGGGTGTCCCCACGAGCGAGAAGGCTCTGGGTTTGCGAGGACGCCACCGTGGCGAGGACGGCGAGACCAAGCGCGCCGCCCACCTGGGCGGTGGTGTTGAGCAGACCCGAGGCAAGACCGGAATCGCCCGGTGTCGCGCTCGACATGGCAAGGGTCGCGAGCGCCGGGAAGGTGAGTCCCGCTCCCGTTCCAAGCAGCACCATTCCGGGCAGCAGGTCCACCGCGTAGTTACTGGGCTGGGGCAGGCGCATCAGGAGCGCCAGGCCGGCGGCGACGAGGATGAGGGATGGCACCAACAGCCGGCGGGCGCCAAACCGCATCGTCAGGCGAGCCGACCAGCCGAGCGACAGCACGCCGATGGTGATCGCGACCGGGAGAAACGCGAACCCGATCTGCAACGGGTCGAGACCCACCACCCGTCGCAAATACAGCGAGCTCAGGAAGAAAAACCCGAGCATGCCGGCCACGAGCAGCAGCTGAATGAGGTTGGCGCCCGACACGTTGCGAGAACGGAGGATGCGCAGCGGCAGCAGAGGGTTGGCAGCGGTGGCTTGCCGGACGACGAACCCGGCGAGCAGCAGGAGGGACACGGCCCCTAAACCGATCGTGTGCAAAGAGCCCCAGCCGTACTGGCTCGTCTCGACGATCGTGTAGACGCCGAGCATGAGTGCGGCGGTCACCAGGATGGCGCCGGCCACATCCGCGCCCCTGCCGAGGCCGATGCCCCGATCCGAGTCGAGCAGGCGCGCGGAGAGCAGGGTGGCGGCGATGCCGATGGGGACGTTGACGAAGAAGATCCAGTGCCAGCTGATCGCCTGGGTGAGGATCCCGCCCGCGAGCAGGCCGATCGAGGCGCCTGCGGACGCGACGAAGCTGTAAACACCGAACGCGCGCGCCTGCTCCGGCTGCTTCGGGAACATCGTCACGATCATGCCCAGCGCGACCGCGGAGCTGAACGCGCCGCCGACTCCCTGGATGAACCGCGCGGCGATGAGCATCTCCGGGCTGACCGACAGGCCGCATAGCAAAGAAGCGGCGGTGAAGACGGATAGGCCGATCAAAACGACTCGTTTTTGGCCGATGAGGTCGCCCAGCCGCCCCGCCAGCAGGAGCAGGCCGCCAAAAGCGATCAGGTAGGCGTTGACAACCCACGCCAGGTTGGATTGCGTGAAGCCGAGGTCGATCTGGATCGACGGCAGGGCGACGTTCACGATCGTGGCATCGAGGATGATCATCAGGATCCCGGCGCAGAGCACGATCAGTGCCGGCCAACGCCGGTCGCGCGCGGGCGCGGAAACCTGGAGGCTTGCAGGATTCACAGCCTTACAACACGGGCCGGCGGGCGGCTAATTCCCTTTCGGTTTGTAGAAGCGGCACGGCGGGGACTCGGCCGTGGTGTGGAAATTCCAATGCCTGCACCACGCCAGGCCGTCGAACTTCTGGCACGAGCCGCACGTGACGCGAGGGTGCTCGACCTTCGTCTTCTTCATGTGATGCTCGGGCCGCTCGCCTTCGAAACCGGGCTTCACAGCTCCGACCGCACCGCCCAGAGCTCTGGATAGAACCGCTTGCCCAGGGTCGACTGAAGGTACTGGGCGCCGGTGCTGCCGCCGGTGCCGGGCTTGGAGCCGATCTGCCTCTCGACCATCAGCACGTGCCGCGCGCGCCAATGCGCGAACGCTTCGTCGTGATCGAGCAGCTCTTCGCACAGGTCGAAGAGGTCGCCGTAGCGCTCGCGATCGCGGAAAATCTCGAGCAGCGCCGGCGATCCCCGCCGGGCGATGAGCGAATGGAGCGCATCGGCCAGCGAAGGCTCGTCGAGCCGCCTCTGCAGGCGCTGCTTCTCCTCGGGGCCGGCTTCGATGCGAACGAGGTACTTCGGGTCCTTCAGGCCGGAAAGGAACTCGATCTCGCGAAACTGCACCGACTGGAATCCACTCGCGGGAGCCAGCCTGGAGCGGAACGCGAGGAAATCCTGCGGCGACATCGTTTCCAGGACCTCGATCTGCTCGACCAGCAATCGCTCGATGACGTGCACGCGCCGCAAGTGGTGGCGCGCGAAGAAGATGTCGTCACGGTCGATGCTCGCGCGCGCGGCTTCGAGCTCGTTCAGCACGACCTTGAACCACAGCTCGTAGACCTGGTGGGCGACGATGAAGAGCAGTTCGTCGTGCTCGTGGCTCAAGCCCTGCTGGAGCGAGAGCAGCTCGGAAATCTTCAGGTACGAGCCGTAGGAAAGCTTGCGGCCTTCCTCGCCGAAGCGGGTGCCCATCAGTGTTTGAAGTGGCGCCGGCCTGTCATCACCATGGCAATCCCTGCCGCATCGGCCGCCGCGACGACCTCGGCATCCTTCATCGAGCCGCCCGGCTGAATCGCGGCGGTGACGCCTGCGCGGATGCCCTCCTCCAGGCCGTCCGCGAACGGAAAGAATGCGTCGGACGCCATCACCGAGCCCGCCGCCCGCTCGCCGGCGCGCCGCACTGCGATCTGGACGGCCTCCACCCGCGACATCTGCCCGGCGCCGACTCCGACGGCGGCGCACTCCCTGAAGAGCACGATCGCGTTCGACTTGACGTGCTTCACAGCCGTCCATGCAAGACCGAGCTGCTCCCATTCCTGCTCGGTGGGCTGCCGTCTGGTCACCACCACGCAGGACGCGCGATCGAAGCGGGCTCGGTCCCACTCCTGGACGAGGAAGCCGCCCGGGACCGTCCGCACGTCGTAGTCGAAGAGCCCTCCGGAATCCTGGTTGGCGACCAGCACGACCATCCCTTTTCGACGAGCCAATGTTTCAGTGGTCTCCTCCAGCACGGCCGGCGCGATGACCGCGTGGGTGACGATCTGGACGATCAGCTCAGCGGTCGATCGATCGAGCGGCCGGTTGACCGCGACCACGCCGCCGAACGCGGACACGGGATCGCATTCGTATGCCAGCCGGTATGCGGTCGCGATGTCACCCGCGACCGCGAGGCCGCACGGGTTCATGTGCTTGATGATCGCGGCGGCCGGCTGCTCGTAATCGCTGACGAGCGCCAGGGCGGCGGCGGCGTCCTGGATGTTGTTGAAGCCCAATTCCTTGCCCTGCACCTGCCGCGCGCCACCAAGCCCGCCCGCGTCCGGGCCGAACCGATAGAACGCTGCGCGCTGGTGGTCGTTCTCACCGTACTTCAGCGGCTGCGCGAGCTGGCCGGCAAAAGAAAGGTCGGGCGGAAATTCGGGCCCGCCCGAACCGCGCAGGTAAGCCGCGATCCACGAGTCATATGCGGCGGTGTGCGCGTATGCCTCGGCAGCCAGGCGGCGCCGCGTTTCCAGGTCCGGCCCGCCGGCCTGCAGCGCCGCCAGCACCTCCGTGTATCGCCCAGGCCTCACCACGACGACGACCGACTCATGGTTCTTGGCCGCGGCACGGATCATGGTCGGTCCGCCGATGTCGATCTGCTCGACCGCCTCTTCGAATGTGACGGAGGGCCGGCCGACGGTCTCGACGAACGGATAGAGGTTGCAGCAGACGAGGTCGATTGCTTTGATGCCGAGGCCTTCGAGGGCCTCCATGTGCTCGATCTTGTCACGACGCGCGAGCAGGCCCGCGTGCACGCCCGGGTGCAGCGTCTTGACGCGGCCGTCCATGATCTCCGGGAAACCGGTGAGATCGCTTACGGGATGCGCATCGAGCGCGCCGTCGAGAATCGCCTTCAGAGTGTGGCCGGTTGCGTAAAGCTCGAAGCCGAGGCGCTGCAGGCCGCGCGCGAACCCGGTCAGGCCCGCCTTGTCACTGACCGACAGCAGGGCTCTCGGCAAGTCTCTTCTCCAAAATCAGGATGGCAGTGGGCAGGATCCTGTGCTCCGCCTCGTGGATGCGCTTGCGCAGGCTCTCCACCGTATCGTCCTTCAAAACCGGCACGGACTCCTGGGTGAGTATTGGCCCGGCGTCCAGATCTTCGGTGACCAGGTGGACAGTCGCGCCGGTCACCTTCGCGCCGCTGCGCAGCGCCTGGTCGACCGCGTCCATGCTGCCGCCGAACTCGGGCAGCAGGGACGGGTGGACGTTGACGATCCGGCCGCGGAATGCTTCGAGAAAGGGCTGGGTGTGGATGCGGTCGTAGCCGGCATCGACGACCAGATCCACGCCATAGGACCGGAAGAAGTCGCGCATGGCGGTGTCGCGCTCCTCCTCCGACGAGAATCGCTTGAGCGACAGCTCTCCGACGGGGATGCTGCGCTCCTTCGCGAACTCCGCCGCCGCGCACGACGGGCGGTTGGTGGCCACGGCGACCACGTCGAATCCCCGATCGACGAGATTGCGGAGATTGGAGCCCTTGCCAGAGACGACAACTCCCAGCTTCAGCTCAGCACCACCCGTTCGCCGCGGCCGTGCTCGACCACCTCTCCAACCACCTGGGCGCTCCGCGGCACCTCCTCCTTGTCAACCACCAGGATCATGCCGAGCCCCATGTTGAACGTGCCGAACATCTCGTCGTCGGCGATACGCCCGCGCTTGCCGATGAGCTCGAAGATCGGAGGCACCTCCCATGCTCGACGGCCCAACCGCGCGCCCAGCCCGTCGGGAAGACATCGGGGCAGGTTGCCGACAATCCCCCCGCCTGTTATGTGCGCCGCGCCCTTCCAGGCGATCGAGCCGAGCTCCTGCAGGTACGAGCGGTGAGGTTCGAGCAGCTCCTCTCCGAGCGGCCGGCCCAGCTCCGGGAACACGCGGCTCAGCGGCACGTCCTCGAACACCTTGCGCACGAGCGAGAAGCCGTTCGTGTGGAGGCCGCTCGAGGGAAAACCGATGAGGACATCGCCGGCGCGGATGGCCTTGGGGTCTCGCATGAGGCCGGGCTCGACCATGCCGACGATGAAGCCGGCGAGGTCGTAGTCACCGAGCGCATAGACGCCCGGCATCTCCGCGGTCTCGCCGCCCAATAGCGCGCACCCAGCTTCGCGGCAAGCTGCTGTGATGCCTTCGATGACCTGCGCGAAAACATCGGGGTCGAGCTTGCCGGTGGCGAAATAATCGAGCAGGAAGAGCGGCCGTGCGCCTGCGGTGGCGATGTCGTTGACGCAGTGGTTGACCAGGTCGACGCCGATCCCGCGATGCGAGGAGGCCGCAATCGCGACCTTGATCTTCGTGCCGACTCCGTCGGCGCTGGCCGCGAGGTGGCCGCCGGTGGGCAGTGCGAGCAGCCCTGCGAACGGACCGACGCCGACCGCGACGTCCTCGCCGTGGGTGGCCCTGATCAGTGGCTTGACCCGCTCGAGGACCCGCTCGTACGCCTCTATGTCGACGCCCGCCGCGGCGTACGACATACCCTCGCCCGGCATCAGCCGATCGGTTCGAGCAGGGCCGGCGAAGGAGGCCCCGGGACGTGGTCCGACTTCAGCGGGAGCTCGAACTGCATCTTATCCATCTCGAGCTGCTGCGGCACCGGCACCGGGTATGAGCCGTCGAAGCACGCGCGGCAGAACTGCTCCGAGGTGCCGCGCCCGATGGCCCTCATGAGGCCGGGGATCGACAGGTAGGCCAGGCTGTCGGCGCCGATGTGCCCGCGCACCTCTTCCACCGTGCGTCCCGCCGCGATGAGCTCCTTGGTCGAGCCTATGTCGACGCCCATGAAGCACGGGAACCGCATCGGCGGGCTCGAGATGCGCATGTGGATCTCGCTTGCCCCGGCCGCGCGAAGCCGCTCGATGATCCGGCGCGAGGTCGTGCCGCGAACGATCGAGTCGTCGACGGCGATCACCCGCTTGCCCTTGATCGATCGAGGCAGCGCATTGAGCTTCAGCATGACGCCCGCCTCGCGGAGCGACTGGTCCGGCTGGATGAACGTGCGGTTGATGTATCGGCTCTTCATCAGGGCCTCGCGAAACGGGATGCCCGCTGCTTCGGCGTATCCGATCGCCGCGGGCGTGCCCGAGTCAGGGAATGCGATCACCATGTCCGCTTCCACCGGCGATTCTTTGGCCAGCTCGTGACCCATGCGCATGCGCGCCTCCTCCAGCTCGCAGTTCTTGAGGATGGAGTCGGGCCGCGCGAAGTAGATGAACTCGAACACGCACATCGCGTGCTTGCTGGAAGTCTGGAATGTGAGGTTGTGGACGCCGTGCTCGTCCATCACCACCATCTCGCCCGGCTGCACCTCACGGACGAAGGTGGCGTTGACCGTGTCCAGGGCACACGTTTCCGAGGCGATCACATGAGCGGGCTGGCCCGGCAGGGGGATGAAGCCGATGCATAGCGGCCGGAACCCGTAGGGGTCGCGCAGCGCGATCAGCTGGTTGGGTGTGATGATCCCGCACGAGTACGCGCCGACCACTCGAGCGAACGTCTTCCGGATCACCTCTTCCCAGGTGCGCCCATGCGTGTGCTCGATGAGCCGCGCCATCACCTCGGTGTCGAGGGCCGAGTCGAAGGTCGCGCCCTCCTCCTCTAGCTGGCGGCGCAGCGATTCAGCGTTCAGCAGGTTGCCGTTGTGCGCGATGGCGCCGGGACCGAGCTGCGGGTGATGGAAGGGCAGCGGGTGCGCGTTCTCGGGGCGGCTCGAGCCGGTGGTCGAGTATCGCGTGTGCCCGAGCGCGAGAATCGAGCCTTCGCCGAGGTCCTTGACCAGCGGCGGCGTGAACACCTGAGCCACCAGGCCCATGCCGCGATGCACGCGCACCGACTGCCCGTCCGAGACCGCGATGCCGGCCGACTCCTGGCCGCGGTGCTGCAGCGCGAACATGCCGAAATAGGTGATGTTCGCAACGTCGACGCCGCGAGCCGCGCAGATGCCGAAGACCCCACACATATCTAGTTGATCAGACCGCCTTCCCAAGCCTGGCGCATTTCGGACAGCGACAGCCTGAACTGGCCTTCGAACTCCACGGTCTCGCCGCCCGCCATCCCGAGCAGCGAGATCTCAACGTGGTGGCGGCGCGCGAGAGTCTGCAGCTCGGGCATCGCGCGCGAAGCCGCGCTGACGATGAAGCGCCCGGGCGTTTCGCCGAAGAATGCAGCGTCGAGGCGCAACGTGCCCTCGGGGCGGATCGCCGGGCACCTCACCCCCATACCGCCGATCAGGCAGCACTCGGCGAGCGCGACCAGCATCCCTCCCTCCGCGCAGTCATGCGCCGAGCGGAGGAGGCCGGCCTTGGCCGCGGCCATGATCAGCCGGTTGACCGCAGCCTCGCGAGTGAGGTCGAGCGCCGGTGGCCGGCCGGCCACGGTCCCGTGCTCGACCTTCAGGTATTCGCTGCCGCCGAGGTCGTTGTGGCTCGAGCCGACCAGCAGCACGAAGTCGCCTTCCTTCTTCAGGCCCGCCTCCAGCCTCTGCGCGTAGTCGTCGATGACACCGACCATCCCGACGACCGGAGTCGGATGGATGGCCAAGGGCACCTCCCCATCCGGCCGGCCGCTGCGCGGCTGGTCACCTTGCCCGCGAGCGGGGAAGGTCTCGTTGTACAGGCTGACGTTGCCGCTCACGATCGGCACTTCGAGCGCGCGGCAGGCGAGCGCGAGCCCGGCGATCGTCTCCTCGAGCTCCCAGTACACCTCTGGCCGGTCGGGGTTGGCCAGGTTGAGGCAGTCGGTGACGGCGACCGGCCGCGCCCCGGTGGCGACAATGTTGCGCGCCGCCTCGGCGACGGCGTGCTGTGCCCCGAGGTTGGGATCGAGGTGGCAGTAGCGCGCGTTGCAGTCGGTCGTCATCGCGAGGCCGAGCCGGGTGCCTTTGAGCCGCAGCATCGCGGCGTCACCGCCAGGAGCGATCAGCGTCGAGTCGCCGACCATGTGGTCGTAGCGGCGGAAGATCGGCCGGCGGCTGCACAGGTTGGGGCTGGCGAGCAGGCGGAGCAGCGACTGGGCGGCGTTGACCAGTGGCGGAAGCGAATCGAGGCGAAGCGCCGGGGGCGGCTCGGGTGCGATGCCGACGAGCCGGCGGGGCGGCGCGCCGTCGGTGAGCAGGTCGATCGGCAGGCGCGCAACCAGCTCGGTCCGGTTGAACACGGTCAGGTGTCCGTCGTCGGTGACATCCCCGATCACCGCCGACGTGAGATCCCAGTTCTGGAAGATCCGCTCGACCTCAGCCTCACGGCCGCGCTGTACAACCACGAGCATCCGCTCCTGCGATTCCGACAGCATGACGTCGTAGGGCGACATCCCTCGCTCGCGACGAGGCACCAGCGAAACGTCGATGCGCGCGCCCGCGCCGGCGACGCGACCCGCGCACTCGGCCACCGATGACGTCAGGCCCGCTGCGCCGAGGTCCTGCACCGCGACCACTGCGTCGGTGTGGGCAAGGTCCATGCACGCTTCGAGCAGGCACTTCTCGAGAAACGGGTTCCCCACCTGCACCGCCGGCCGGCGCTCCGCGCTCGTCTCGTCGAGCTCGACCGAGGCGAATGAGGCGCCATGGATGCCGTCGCGCCCGGTGTCCGCGCCCACCAGCAGCAGGCTGTTGCCCGTGCCCTCCGCGCGGGCACGCATCAAGCGGTCGACGCGCACCAGGCCGACGCACATCGCGTTGACCAGCGGGTTCTGCGCGTAACACTCGTCGAAGTACACCTCGCCCCCCACGGTCGGGATGCCGATGCAGTTCCCGTATCCACCGATCCCGGCCACGACCCCATCGAAGTGGTGGCGCGAGGCGGGCAGGGGGCCGAAGCGAAGTGAGTCGAGAAGGGCGATCGGGCGCGCGCCCATCGCGATGACGTCGCGGATGATGCCGCCGACGCCGGTCGCGGCGCCCTGGTAGGGCTCGATGGCGGAGGGATGGTTGTGGGACTCGATCTTGAACACGGCCGCCCAGCCCTGGCCGATCTCGACCGCACCCGCGTTTTCGCCAGGGCCCTGGAGCACCGCATCGCCGCTCGACGGCAGCCGCCGCAGCAGGGTCTTCGACGTCTTGTACGAGCAGTGCTCGGACCACAGGACGCCGAGCATCCCCAGCTCGAGCGGGTTGGGCGGGCGCCTGAGCTTCTCGACGATGACGCGGTACTCCTCCGGCGTGAGGGCCACCTCCCTCAATCGCCGTGAGTCGACCATGTCCAAACTCAAGAAACCAGCACCCTCAGGGCGCTGCCGGCAACCGATTTGAAGAGCTTGAGACCGTCCGCGCCGCCCAGCTCGGGCTCGGCGCAGCGCTCCGGATGAGGCATCATCCCGAGCACGTTGCCGCGGTTGTTGATGATGCCGGCGATGTTGTGGAGCGAGCCATTCGGGTTGGCGCCGGCGACGACGCGGCCCTCAGCATCGCAGTAACGGAACACGACCTGGCCGTTCTGCTCCAGCCGTGAGAGCACGGCAGGCTCGGCGAAGTAGCTGCCCTCGCCATGCGAGATGGGCACCCGGATGACCTCGCGCTCCGTGCACTCCGACGTGAAAGGGAGGTCGGCGCGCTCGACGGATAGATGAGTCCACTCACATCGATATTCCAGCGACACGTTGCGAATCAACGCACCAGGCAGGAGCCCGGCCTCGCACAGGATCTGGAAGCCGTTGCAGATGCCCCACACAAGCCCGCCGCGGTCCGCGAACTCGCCGATCTCCTGCATGACTGGGGCAAATCTCGCAATCGCGCCGGTGCGGAGGTAGTCGCCATACGCAAAGCCGCCCGGGAGGATGACACAGTCGCACCCCTTGAGGTCGGCATCCTTGTGCCAGAGGTACTGCAGCTGCGCGCCGACGACCTGGTCTATGACCCAGCCGCAATCGCGATCCGACCATGTGCCGGGGAATACAACTACACCGAATTTCACTCGGAAACCACCGTGCATGAAAACCTCCGCTGGGTCCCCGCGAAATCGAAGATTTCGTGGGGTGCAAAGACCACCACACCGAACTTCACCGGCTAGTGTCCCGACCCCGAGGTCCGCCGCATATTCGCGGCATCGGCGGCAGGAGCCAAGGAGCCGACGAGCACGCGAGGGAGCGCATCGCGCAGATGCGTGACCGAGCGCGCGCAGGAGGCGACGCCGGCTTCAGCGCCCTGCTGGGGGCCCCCGCGGAATCACTGGATTCCGTGGGGTGAGCACGCGCCCGGCCGCCTAGGCCGCGAAGATGCAAGGAACTTCGGGGGCGGGACACTACGGCTGACCCTCGCGGTCGACTTCGAAGCGGAAGTCCTCGATGACCTGGTTGGCGAGCAGCTGAGTGCACATGGCTTCAACACGCTCGCGCGCTTCGTGAATGCTCTCCGCCTCGAGGCTCACCTCTATGTACTTGCCGACCCGGACCTCTTCGACCTCGCGAAATCCCAACGTCATCAATCCCTGCTTCACGGTAAGTCCCTGGGGGTCGTTGACGACGGGCTTCGGCGTGACCACAACCCTCGCAACGGCCTTCATCACTCGTTGCGCGGCTTCGGTGGAAAGAGCGGCTTACCGACGAGGCGGTGGTATGCGGTGAGGTATCGCTCGCGCGTCTGCGCAACGATGTCATCCGGGAGGCGCGGTGGCTCCGACTCCTTGTCCCAGCCGGAACGAGTGAGCCAGTCACGCACGAACTGCTTGTCGTAGGACTCGGGCGACGTGCCGACCTGGTACATGGCCGCCTCCCAGTAGCGCGAGCTGTCGGGCGTGAGCGCCTCGTCGATGAGGACGAGGTCGTCGCCGATGAGGCCGAACTCAAACTTTGTGTCGGCGAGGATGAGCCCACGTCGCTCGGCAAGTTGTGAAGCGAACTTGTACAGCTCGAGGCTTGCATCCCGAAGCTTGGTGGCGAGCTCGTCGCCCAGCTCCTTCTTCAGCTGCGCAAACGTGATGTTCTCGTCGTGCCCGGTCTCC
>DATINX010000082.1:0-4234 GCA_035473835.1 Candidatus Dormiibacterota bacterium
CCCAGCTCTTTGAGGCGCACGTATGCCGGCGAGAGCCTCAGCGGCCGGCCCGCGCTGCGCTCGTGGCCGGGGTACTTGACGTCGTAGTAGGTCGAGTAGACCTCGCGCGTCCTGGCCAGCGTGTATTCGCGGCTCATGTAATGGCGGCCGAAGCGGCGCGAGTCCATCTCCCATGCGTCGAGGTGGGGCCGGCCGTCGACGATCCACTCGGCCACCAGGCGGCCCATACCGCCGGCGCCTGCCAGGCCGTGCGCGCAGAAGCCCGCCGCCACCCAGAAGCCGCTCACCTCGGTCGGACCAAGGATGAACTCCCCGTCGGGCGTGAAGGCCTCAGGCCCATTGACGAGGCGCACCACGCTCGCGTCCTTCAATGAGGGGGTGCGGACGATCGCGTTGGTCATCAGCGGCTCGAACCGATCCCAGTCGGGCTCGAGCAGCTTGCCGTTGAAATCCCCGGGAATCCCGTCCATGCCCCAAGGAGCGGGGTCGCGCTCGTAACCGCCCATGATCAAGCCGCCGGACTCCGGCCGGTAGTAGACCAGGAGCGACGGGTCGCGCATGGTCGGCATGTCGCGCGGCAGGCCGGATGGGGTGGTGATCAGGTACTCATGAGCCATCGGGATAAGGGGCACGTTGACCCCGACCAGGCGGCCGATCTCACCCGCGAACATGCCGCCGGCGTTGACGACCAGCTCGGTGTCGATAGCGCCCTTGTCGGTGACGACACGCTTGACGCGGCCGCCGGCGGTCTCGATCGACGTGACGCGCGTCTCCTCGCAGATCTCAGCGCCGCGGCGCCGCGCGCCTTCGACCAGGGCGAAGGTCAGCTGGCTGGGATCGATGTAGCCGTCGGTCGGCAGGAATGCGGCCCCGACGACTCCCTCCGCGGACATCGGCGGGAACATGCGCTGGGCTTCACCCGCGGAGATCAGCTCCAGCGGCAGGCCGAAGGTTTTCGCCCAGCCCGCCTGGCGCGTGAGCTCCTCCATGCGTTCGGTGCTCGAGGCCAGCCGAAGAGAGCCAACCTCGTGCCAGCCTGTCTCGAGCCCGACCTCCGCGCCGAGAGTCCGGTAGAGGGCCACCGAGTTCACCATCATCTGGGTCAGGCTGAGCGAGCCACGGAGCTGCCCGACGAGCCCGGCCGAGTGGAAAGTCGAGCCGCTGGTGACGCGCGCCCTCTCCACCAGCACGGTGTTGGTCCAGCCCAGCCGCGCCAGCCAGTAGAGGATCGAGGCGCCGCCGACACCTCCGCCGATGACGACGGCGCGCGCGTTCGACCTCACGCCACTCTGCCCCCAGGCGACCCTCCCCCCTCGTGGGGGGAGGGGGAAATGCCGGTTGTCAGGCGGGCGCTTCGGCTGATTTGATGGCCGGCGTCTCGGGCGCGTTGCGCTGCGCGAGCAGGTAGTAGACGACACCGACCAGGAGGATCACCCCGAGGGTGAACTCAAACACGGGGATGCCCCCAATGGCGCCGCCGATCGTGACGTTGGGCAGCGCGCTGAGCGGCGGGTTCTGGCCGCCGACCGCGGCGTTGCGCGGCCACAGGAAGTTGATCTCCATGGCGATGCCCCAAAGCAGCGCGAGGATGTTGACGATGGTGCCCCATTGGCCCAGCTTGAACGGCGCGGACTCTTTGGGCCAGCCTCGCAGCCTGGCAAGAAGAATCGCGATGTTGCCCAGGATATAAGAGAGGTAGATCATCCCGGTCGCGCCGATGGCGATCGTGCCCGCGCCCGCGTAGTACACGAGCGGGATCGCGGCGAGCACGCCGACCACGATGCAAGTGCCGATCGGTGTGTGCAGGCTCGAGTGCACGTTGTTGTAGTACTTCCCCAGGGGGAGCTTCCCGTCGCGCGCCATGCCGAACGCGAGGCGGATGGTTGCGGTCTGTATGGCGAGGCAGCACACATAGATGGCCGCGAAGACGACCAACAGATACAGGTTGGCGGCCCAGCCCGGGAAGTTCGATTCGATGATCGTCACCAGCGGGAACGGAATCTTGCCGGCGCCGATGTCGGAGACGAACTTGCCCATGTCGCCGCGGACGGCGAGGATGGTGGCGATCAAGAAGATCGCGCCGATGATGGCCGCGCCGATGATGGCAGCGAGCACCGCACGCGGGGCCTCTCTACGCGGGTTCTTGGTCTCCTCGGCGAGCGTGCTCGCCGTGTCGAAGCCGTAGATCACGAACAACGACATGAACATGGCGGCCAGGAACGTTCCGGCTTGGTTGTTGAAGCCTGAGCCGAGGTAGCTGCCGTCGACCAGAACCGACGGCGATTGGTGGTGGTAGAAGAGCAGCAGGATCAAGGCGAATACGACCATGCCGAGGATCTCGAACACGACGCCTGTGTTGTTGACGAAAGCGACGAGGCGGACGCCGAAGATGCTCAACAGAGTCGTGCTCAGCAGCACCAGGGCCGCAACGTTTCGCTCGGTGTCGAGGTCAGTGCCAATGCTCATCCCCAGGTTGTTGAGCAGCGGGATGAGTACGAGGGGAACGGTCGCGACGACGGCTGCGATGGTCAGGACGCCCGCGAACAGATAGATCCAGCCGGTGAACCACGCATAGGTCTGGTTGGACAGGTATTTGGTCCATTGATAGACGGAGCCCGCGACCGGGAAGTGCGCGCTCACCTCGGCAAAGTTCAAGCCGACGAGCAGCTGGCCGACGACGACGATGGGCCAGCTCCAGAAGAAGGCGGGGCCTGCCAGGCCGATGCCGAGGACGAACAGGGTGAAGATTCCGGTGGAAGGCGAGATGTACGAGAACGCGACCGCGAAGCTGGAGTAGACGCCTAGGACGCGCCGCAGCTCCTGTTTGTAGCCGAACCTCGCTAGGTCCTGGACATCGGCATGGTGCGATTCGTCTGAAACGCTCAAGGCCTACCCCTCCCCGGGCTCATCGCCCGCCCGAAACGTTTATTACAGAAGTAGACGCGAAGCTATCACTTGATGGTGTCTGCGTCAACGCTCCCGTGGCCCGGAAGGGGAGGGCCGGCGTTGTTCGCCGGCCCCCGGGAACTTACATCTGGACGATCGGGCGGACCTCCATGGCACCGACCTGCGCCACCGGGCACTTCGCCGCGTACTCGACGGCCTCGTCCAGGTCCTTGGCCTCGATCACGTAGAAGCCGACCAGCTGGTCGCCGTTCTTGACGAACGGTCCAGAGGTGCTCTCCGTGTGCCCGTTCCGGACGCGGACGGTCTTGGACGTCCTGGACGGCTGGACCGGGTCGCCGGCCTTGAACAGCCCCTTGCCGTCGATCTCGGCAAAGTAGTCGTTGAAGGCTTTGTTCTGCGCGTCGAACGCCGGCGACCCAGGGGCGGGCATCTTCGACTCGTCGGCATAGAGAAGGTATAGGTACTTCACGTTCGAACTCCTTGTCTCGCCGCCCGGCGGGCGGCGGCTGATTCGTTAGACGGGTTTGGCTTGGGCCAGGACCTGGTCGCGCGTGACGCCCTGCATGTGGTGAACCTCGCTGGCGTGTTCAGTGACGCCCTTCACGAGCTTCTCCTCGTCGTCGGTCTCCAGCACCCAACCGCATTCACACTCGACTCTTTTCTTCATGTCTCTCCTTGTCTTGCCCGGCCTGGCGATGCCATCGTGGCAGGCCGAGTTTGGGGAATCTTTGGGGCGCGCTAGTCTGATTCTTGATTCCGATTCTGCACCGATGTCGAAATCCGCGCGGGTGCTCCGACCAGTGGGTGAGAGCGCCCCACAGGAGCGCCGAAGCGAAGGAGGATTGATATGAAGTACATGGTCATGACGTTCGGGTCCGCCGAGGCAGGTTTGGAGGCGATGGGCAAGGAGTGGATGCTCGAGATGTTCCAGTTCATGCACAAGCTGGACGAGGACCTCAAGAAGTCCGGCGAGCTGGTGGACGCGCAGGGTCTCGCCGATTGCAGCCAGGCCAAGACGGTCAGGCTCATCGACGGCGCCCCGGTCCCGACCGATGGACCGTTCGCCGAAGCCAAGGAGTCGCTGGTCGGCTACTGGATAGTCGACGTCGACAGCGAGGCACGCGCGCTCGAGATCGCTTCGCGCATCGTCGCGTTCGTCAAAGTGCCCATCGAGGTGCGGCGCGTGATGGACGCACCACCCGACCTCTGAGCATGGAAGTCCGGGTCGAAGACCTGCTGCGCGACCTTGCGCCGCAGGTCCTCGGCGCGCTGGTCCGCCGGCACGGACAGTTCGACGCCTGCGAGGACGCCGTTCAGGAGGCGCTTC
>DATINX010000083.1:0-3618 GCA_035473835.1 Candidatus Dormiibacterota bacterium
GTCACGGTTGGCGGGCTGACATGCGCCCGCTCGGCGAACCGGGCGACGCTCTCCAGGCCGGCGATCGGATAGGAGGCCATCAACACCCGCGCCAGCTTCCGCTCGGCCGGGCTGAGGCTCGCCAGGCGGTGCCTCACCAGCTCGCCGATACGGGAGTCGGTCCCCGTGACGTTTATTACATCCCCATCCAATTTCGCCTCTTCGGAGACATCCTTGACAAGAATCCTATCGGCTGTTAGCTTCCCCGCAAGTCTGAGGCGGAATGACGCGCGTTTTCGTCGCGTCTAGGGGAAAAGGGGAAAAGCATGAGCGTCGCCCACGATTCTGACGTCGAGCAACTACACCGGATGGGCTACGCGCAAGAGCTGCTCCGCAAGATGAGCGGCTTCTCCAACTTCGCGGTGTCGTTCACCATCATCTCGATCCTGTCCGGCTGCTTGACGCTCTACTACTTCGGCATGACCAACGGCGGCCCCGCCGTCATCACCCTCGGTTGGCCGTTCGTGGGAGTCATGGTGCTGCTGGTCGGGTTGGCGATGGCGGAGGTTTGCTCCAGCTATCCGACCGCGGGCGGGCTTTATTACTGGGCAGCCAAGCTCGGCGGCAAGAGTTCCGCCGGCTGGAGCTGGTTCACGGGCTGGTTCAACCTTCTCGGCCAGGTGGCGATCACCGCCGGCATCGATTTCGGACTTGCATTCTTCGTCAACTACCTGCTGAGCGGCTACATCTCCTCATGGCCGAGCCCGCTCAACGCCGCCACCGACATCAATGCCAGGCTCACCATCATCGGGTGCTACGCGGTGGTGCTCTTCATCCACGGCCTCCTCAACACGTTCGGCGTGGGCCTGGTGGCAAAGCTCAACGACATCTCCGTCTGGTGGCACATCATCGGAGTCATCGTCATCGTCGGCACCCTCTTCCTGTTCTCGAAGTACCACCAATCCCCGTCTTACGTCTTCACGAAGTTCGTGAACCTGACCGGGTTCAGCTTTGCGGGCGCGTCGGTCTTCGTCTTCCTCACCGGCCTCCTCCTATCGCAGTACACGTTCACCGGCTATGACGCGTCCGCGCACATGACCGAGGAGACGCGTAACGCCGCCACCGCCGGTCCACGAGGCATCGTTTGGTCGATCATCATCTCCCTCATCGCCGGATGGATCCTGCTCATCGGCGTGACGCAAGCGATCAACGACGCCGACTACGCGACCGCGGCCGGCGCCGCCGGCGCCGCGCCGGCGGTGATCTTCGCGGACGCGCTAGGCAAGAACGGCGCCTCGCTGCTGCTCCTGATCGTCATCGGCGCGCAGTTCTACTGCGGGATGTCGTCCGTCACGGCCAACTCGCGAATGATCTATGCGTTCTCGCGTGACGGCGCGGTGCCCGGTTCGCAGTTCTGGCACAGGGTCAATCCGCGCACGAGGACTCCGACCAACTCCATCTGGTTCGCCGCTGTCGGGGCCTTCATCCTCGGCCTGCCTTACATCTGGAACCCGACCGCATACGCGGCCATAACGTCGATCGCCGTGATCGGGCTGTACATCGCGTATGGCATCCCGATCCTCCTCCGCCTCCTGGCGGGCAAGAACTTCCAGCGTGGGCCATGGCACCTCGGCCAGTGGAGCTCGATCGTGGGCTGGATGGCCGTCATCTGGATCGCGCTCATCTCGATCCTGTTCGTGCTGCCTCAGACTTCACCCGGCAACACGCTCGCCACGTTCAACTTCGCTCCTATTGCCGTTCTTGCCGTGCTCATCTACGCCGGCGGGTACTGGTTCCTTTCGGCCAAGAACTGGTTCAAGGGTCCGAAGATCCAGGGCACGGCTGAGGAGCTCGCGAGAATCGAGGCCGAGCTTGCTGCGCCCGGCGTCGCCGCGGCGGGCGCGACAGGCGACTGACATTCGCTCGTGGCGCAAAAGCCCCGGATAGGGATCACGGTCCACCCGCGGCGCGGCATGGAGTACTTCGTGCCGTACCGCCGGGCGGTCGAGGCCGCGGGCGCAGAGCCTGTGGACCTGCTCCCCGGGACCAAGTCGCTTCCCGACATCGACGGGCTGCTCCTGCCCGGCGGCTGGGACGTCGACCCGTCCTTCTATGGTGAGCGGAGGGACGACAAGGTAGGAGACACCGACCCCGAGCTCGACGAAACCGAGCTGTCGCTGTTTCGCCAGGCGCGTGAACGCGACCTGCCGGTGCTCGGCATCTGCCGCGGCCAGCAGGTGATCAATGTCGCCATGGGCGGCTCCCTCGTGCAGCATCTCGAAGGCCACGAGGTGCGCGCCCTCGGGCGCAGCCACCTCGCGCACACGATCGAGGTCGACCCGTCATCCGAGCTCGGGCGGGCGGCCGGTGAGCACAAGATCCGGGTCAACAGCCTGCACCACCAGGCGATCAAGGACCTCGCTGATGGGCTGCAGCAAACCGCGCATGGCGAGGACGGAACCGTGGAAGGCGTCGAATCCGACGACGGCTTGATCGTCGCCGTGCAGTGCCACCCGGAGGAGCTCACCACGGACCTGCCCTGGGCGCGCGCGCTCTTCGAGCGATTCGTTGCCCGAGCCCGCGGCCCGCGCGGCAAGACATCGCGGTGACGCGATGCTGACCAAGGAGCAGCTTGCCGCCGACGTCGCGAGCGGCAAGGTCGATACGGTCGTCGTCGCGTTCACCGACATGCAGGGCCGCCTCATGGGCAAGCGCGTCGACGCAGAGTACTTCGTCGAGACCTCCTATGACGGCGAGTCGACGGAGGGCTGCAACTACCTGCTCGCGCTGGACATGGAGATGGATCCTGTGCCGGGTTACCAGATGGCGAACTGGGAGCAGGGCTATGGGGACTTCGACCTCGTGCCAGACTTCGCCACCCTTCGCTTGATCCCATGGCTCGAGTCGACCGCGCTGGTCCTCTGCGACGTCGCCTGGCACGGCGGCAAGCCGGTGCGGCCGTCGCCGCGCCAGGTCCTGCGCGCCCAGATCGAGCGGGCCCGCAAGCTCGGCTTCGAGCCCATGTTCGGCTCCGAGCTCGAGTTCTACCTGCTCAAGGAGACGTTTGCCGAGGCGCACGCCAAGCGATACAACGACCTCACCCCGTCGGTCCCGTACATCCTCGACTACCACATCCTGGCCACGACCTACGACGAGCCGTTCATCCGCGCGGTTCGCAACGGCATGAAGGGCGCAGGCATCCAGGTCGAGAGCTCCAAGGGCGAGGCATGGCCCGGCCAGCAGGAGATCAACTTCCGTTTCTCCGACGCGCTGACGATGGCCGACAACCACGTCATCTACAAGAACGGTGTCAAGGAGCTGGCGCACCAGCATGGCTGCTCGGTCACGTTCATGGCGAAGCCCGACCACCGCTGGATCGGCAGCTCGTGCCACGTCCACTCGAGCCTCTGGACGGCCGGCCGCAACGTCTTCGACGGAGAGTCGGACACCTTCAAGCATTACCTTGCCGGCCACATCGCCGGCGCATCGGAGTTCGCGATCTTCCTGGCCCCGACGATCAACTCCTACAAGCGCTACGCCGCGGGTAGTTGGGCGCCGACTACGCTCGCGTGGGGGCATGACAACCGAACCTGCGGGTTTCGGATCGTCGGCCACGGCCAGCATCTGCGGGGCGAGTCG
>DATINX010000084.1:0-5242 GCA_035473835.1 Candidatus Dormiibacterota bacterium
GTAAAGCTGCTTGGTGAGATCTATCTGCGCCAGATGCTCGCGCGCGTGCCCGTAGTTTGTCAGCAGCCATTCGAGCCCCGGCCTCGGGGGCCGGTCGCCGCGCGGCCGCATCCCGATCAGGTCGTCGGCGGTCAGCGCGCCGACATGTTCGTCGAGTTCGCCATCGGCGAGATCCAGAAGGGCTAGCAGCTCCGACGCCCCGCTTCGCGCCTTGAACTCAGCCGGTCGGTCACGATCGGTCGGAAGCCGGCGCACCGCGCGGATCATCTCCCGCTCCGAGCCCAGGGTGTGGACGACAAGGACAGCAATCGAATTGGCCGCCGGAAGCGGTTGCCAGTTGAGCGCTTCGTCGTCGAGCCCGATGACGCGCTCGCGAATATCGACGTGCACCGCGTGAAATAGGCTGCCCATGGTTTCCGCCACGGCCTTCGCGCCGGCTGTACCCAAATCCGTCACCTCCAAGAGCATCGCACCTGGCGGCCGGGTTTATCCCGGCCGCAACCCCACCTTCTTCGGTCTCCAAATCTCGGCGGGACAACTCTTAGTTAATCGCTTCCGCTCGCGAGGGTAGAGCAGGGGCGCGAATCCCGGCGCCTGGATCGCGGCAGAAGCGGACGGTGGCTTCGCCGGCTGAGCGCCCCGATGAGGGGGAACCGCGAGGTTCCCCCTCATACCTTTTCCGTCACGCGATATTCGAGGTAACGCCCGAGCAGCAGGCGGGTATGCGCCTCCAGCGCCGGCAGCACGCTGAGCACGAGCCCGACGATCGGGTACGCGAGATACTGCACGTGCACCGCCACCTTCTTCCAGAAAGGCCACTCCGCGGGCTTGGGCGGCAGGATCGACATCTCGAAGAAGAGGAAGAACATCACCGTCGAAAGCGTGCAGGTGAGCAGCACGCCCGACCATGACCACAGGGCCTGGCCGAGGTCGGTCAGCGCGAAGTCCTGGCTGACCCAGATGGGCACCGACGCACCGAACATCAACAGCAGCGGCAGGAAGATCCAGTTGAGATGGTTGAGGAACAGGTTGAGGAAGCGCCGGATGCGCAGCACCAGCGGGATCTCTGGGTGTTTGAACAGGCGGGCGAGCACGTATGGCACGTCGGTGATTCCCCAGGCCCAACGCTTGATCTGGTTGTACTGGCTCATATGCGTCGACGCATAGTCACGCGAGTTGGGCGAGTCGCCATAAAGAGGTAGATAGACCGACTTCACGGAGAAGCGCTCTCCGAACGTGAAGAACGCCTTCCAGTAGAAACGCGAATCTTCGGGGATCACGTCCTTGTCCCAGTACCCGACGCTGTGCACGAACTGCAGGCTGCACGTGTAGCTGCTGAAGGCGACCAGCCGGTGCGGCCGCGAGTGCAGGAACATCTGCCACTGCGAGGTCGCGGCCGACATCACCCGCACGGCCATCGGCACCTGCCAGATGTTGTTGTGGAACAGCGGCACCGGCTGCCAGATGACGAAGTCGCGCAGCGCTTCCCGCGCGTGGTGCCAGCTGATCCAGGCGAAGTACTGCGGATGGACGCGATAGTCGGAGTCGAGGTCCGTGATCAGGATCTGGTTGAGGTCGTAACCCTCATCGGTGAGCACCCGGACCATCCACCGTCCACCCCAGTTCATCGCGGCCGACTTGCCGACGACGATCCCGGGCTCGAGCGGATCCTTGATGTGATAGAAGCCTCGCAGCCGGTCGCCGAACCTGGCCTTGAGCAAGGCGACGTTCTCCCAACCCGCCTTGTCGGTTTCCCGGGTGATGATTCCGATCATCTTCTTGTCGGGCGGGTAGTTGGAGTCGACGATCGCCTGGACCGTCTTCTCGAGCACGTGGTAAGGCTCGGTGTAGGTCGGGATCACGCACAGGTGGATGTACTGCAGGGGGTCGTGGCGGCCATCGGCCTGGTCCTGGAGGCACAGCGCCAGCCAGTCCTTCTTCATGTCCCGGCGCATCCGCGAGAGGGTGCTGTAGACGCCGGTGACGACCGTCATCGACCGCCCGAGCCAGTAGATGTCGAACAGCAGGACGCCGCCCGCCACCACGAAAGCCCCGGGCCAGGGAAAGATGATCGGGATCCAGGCGGGGGCGAGCAGCAGGATCCACGTGACCAGGCCCGGCGCCGCCTCGAACAGCCGGGCCCCGAACTGATGAAGCGCCTGGTCGAAGGCAGACGAGGTCCGGATGCCCTGAGCTGAAGCCATCTAGGTCGATTATGGGGTCGGAATACGAAACGACGCCCTAGGCTTGTATCTGGCATGGAAAACATGAAGCATTTCGACGGCCCGACTTTCGAGGCCGACGTGCTCCAGGCAAGCGAACCCGTGGTGGTCGACTTCTACGCCGACTGGTGTGGACCGTGCCGGATGATGGCACCCGCCGTAGAGCAGCTTGCGGGTGAGTACGTGGGCAAGGTGACGATCGGCAAGCTGGACGTTGACGCCAACCAGGAGATCGCAATCCGCTACGGCATCATGGGCATCCCCACCCTGGGGCTGTTTCGTGAAGGCAAGCTCGTCGACCGGATGATCGGATTCCCCGGTGGCAAGGCGCCGATCAAGGCCTGGATCGACAAGAACGTCCCGGCAGCGCAGGAAGAGAAGCCCAGCGCCAACGGTGCGGTCGCCTCAAATGGTGCGGTACATGCCGCTCCGGCGATCGAGCCGGCACCCTCAGCGCCGGCGACCGTGGAGAAGTAAGCAGCAGCCTTTCCCGGAAGGCTGTAGCGGCGCGAGAGCCAAGGCCACTCGCGCCGCCGCCGAGGCTAAGCCTCTCCTGGAGTCCTTCGCCGGACGACCAGCACGAGCAAAACCCAAAACGCCGCGATTCCCGCGATGTACAAAGCACTCATGAGGTCATCTTCTCCATTGTGGTCGAGGGTAAATACAGACCGTAAACACGAATTTGGGACCGCACCGCTCGTGTGGAGATCACAAGAACGGCGCGGCCCCCGACCAGACCGTTAGGGCGTCACCGCGACGCCCGGGGCGTCGTGCGTGACTGGGACCGACGGCGGTTCCACGCCGGCACGCGGCGTCCCCAGGTCGAGCGAGACGTCGCCGTGGACCATCTCGTCGCCCACCTCGAGGTGCTTGTCGGGCATCCGGAGCGGCACGAAGATGCGGACGATGTTGATCACGACGAAGGTGGCGATGGCGTCGTACGCGATGATCACCACCAGCGCCAGGAACTGGACCCACAGCTGGTGCGGGTTGCCGTAAAACAGGCCGGTGACCGCAGCGTCTGGAGTCTTGCCGCTGCCGGGGTACACGATCATCGCGGGGTCCGCAAAGATTCCGGTCATCAGGCCACCGATGGCCCCCGGGATCAAGTGGGTGTGCATGACGCCCAGGGTGTCGTCGATCCGCTTGAAGAAGTTCACGCGCGGGAGGTACTGCATGGTCACCCAAGGGATCACCGCGCCGATGGCGCCGATCCCGATGGCCGCGAAACCGTTGACGAAACCGGCCGCGGGCGTGATCGCCACGAGCCCCGCGATCATGCCGTTGATCATCCCGGCGACGTTGCTCTTGCCGGTCGCGAACACGTCCAGCAGCATCCACGAGAGCAAGGCGGTGGCCGTGGCGAGGTTGGTGTTGAGGACCGCCGCCGCGGCGTTGGCATTGGCGGTGTAGGGGTCGCCGCCGTTGAATCCATTCCAACCGAGCCACAGCAGGCCCCCGCCGGCGATGGCCATCAGCAGGTTGCTCGGGTTGTTCTCGAGACGGTCTTTGAGCAGGCGCGGGCCGACCACGGCGGCAGCCACGACTCCGGAGATGCCGGCCGCGACGTGGATGACGTACCCACCGCTGAAGTCGACGGCGCCCTGCTGCGCAAGCCAGCCGCCGCCCCAGATCAGAAACGCGCCGACCGGATAGACCAGCGTCATCCAGAGCGGCACGAAGAGCATCCATGCCTTGAAGTTCAGACGGCCCAGCAGGGCGCCGCCGAGGATGATGACCGTGATCGCGCCGAATACGAACTGGAAGTAGACCATGGCCGAAGTTGGAAACCGAAGCGGCGGCAGCCCGCCGGCGTTGGTCAGCAGCGGGACCGTGGCCTGGCTGAGCTCAGTCCACGCGAAGTTGACCGGCCAGGGCGTGCCGATGATGTCCTGGCCGAAGAGGTGGGCTGAGTTTCCGAAGCTCATGTTGTAGCTCCAGAGCGTCCAGACCAACAGGCTCATCGCGAAGGCGTAAAGGACCATGAGCGCCGAGTTGAGCGACCATTTGCGCTTCATCAAGCCGGCGTAGAGGATGGCCAGCCCCGGGACGCTCTGAATTCCGACCAGAGTGGCCGCTGTCAGCTGCCAGCCGGTGTCGCCCGAGTTGAGCCAGCTTGGCGATGGAACCAATCCGTCAAGAAACATGCGTGCTCATTCCTCCCCGTGAAAGCTGTGTCTGCGCCGAGAGGCCGCCGTGCGGACCTGTCGATCCCCGCCTGAAGCTTGGCGGGGGGCTTGCGCTGCTCGAAACGTGTGGTCTTACCGAAGACCCCTGGCATCGCTCGTGCGGAGGACACGACACGAGGTCGCCGCGGAACGCTTCGTCTCGTGCAATCCACACGTAAACGAGCGCGGCGGATTCGTCAGAACGCACCGTAATCCTGTCCGCCGGGGCCTCCTACGATGCCGTAGGGCCCGTCCAATAAATGGTTCCAGGAGGGTGTAAATGGCGATAGAGACGAAATCCGGCAGCAAAACCAGCCCGCGCGAGGTGATCGAGCGCGCCAAGGCTGAGGGGGTCGAGGTCGTCGACGTTCGGTTCATCGACCTGCCGGGCACATGGCAGCACTTCAGCCTGCCGCTTGGAGAGCTTGAAGAGGACAGCTTCACGGACGGCCTCGGATTCGACGGGTCGAGCATCCGTGGCTTCCAGTCGATCGACGAGAGCGACATGCTCCTCATCCCCGACCCGGACTCGGCCACCATCGACCCGGTGCTGTCGCACAAGACTCTGTTCTTGATCTGCGACGTCATCGACCCGATCTCGCGCGAGCCTTACAGCCGCGACGCCCGCCTCATCGCCAAAAAGGCGGAGGAGCACCTGCGTCGGTCGGGCATCGCCGACATCAGCTACTGGGGCCCCGAGGCGGAGTTCTACCTGTTCACCTCGCTGCGGTTCGACCAGAACGCGCACAGCGGCTACTACCACATCGACTCCGACGAGGGCATCTGGAACTCGGGCAAGAACTCCGAGCCGAACCTCGCTTTCCGGCCGCGGCACAAGGAGGGCTACTTCCC
>DATINX010000085.1:0-26498 GCA_035473835.1 Candidatus Dormiibacterota bacterium
CCAGCTGTCGCTGCACCACCAGATGCTGAGCGACTACGAGCGGCTGCGCGACCGCGCGCGGATCACGGTCATCTGCCCGATCACGGCTCCCACTGCCAGCTGGCAGATGAAGCGCGAGCACATCGATGAGGTGATCGAGGCCGCCCGCTCGGCGACCGCGGCGCTGCTGTCCAGCAAGGGCTCGAGGTTCATGCGGCACTCGGGAATCCAGTACCTCGAGCTGCGCGGAACTTAGGTGGTCGTCGTGTAGGATTCGGCTGTCCCAGAGGTAGGAGAACCCCACGAACTCAGAGGCTTCGCCGTGAGTTCGCGGGGACCCCCTAAAACCTGGCGCTTGGGGATGGGCCCACACGGTGGTCCGGCCTTGCCGGCGCGGGAGATTCAAAGGAGACATCATGCCAAGTTTGTTCACGTCCGAGTCGGTCACCGAAGGCCACCCGGACAAGGTCGCGGACCAGATCTCTGACGCCATCCTCGACGCGATCCTGGCCAAGGATCCACTGGCGCGGGTGGCGTGCGAGACCGTGATCACCACCGGGCTCGTGATCGTAGTCGGAGAGATCACCACGGACTGCTACGTCGACATCCCGCGGATCATCCGGCAGACGGTGCGCGAGGTCGGCTACACGCGGGCGAAGTACGGATTCGACGCCGAAACCTGCGGCGTCATCACCAGCATCGATGAGCAGTCGCCCGACATCGCGCAGGGTGTCGACGTCGGCGGGGCGGGTGACTCCGGGATGATGTTCGGTTTCGCGTGTGACGAGACGCCGGAGCTGATGCCTTTGCCGATCACGCTGGCGCATCGCCTGGCGCGGCGCCTCGCCGAAGTCCGACGGTCTAAGACGCTCAACTACCTGCGGCCGGACGGCAAGGTGCAGGTCACCATCCGCTACGGGGATGGGGGAGAGCCACCCGTGGTGGACAGTGTCGTGCTGTCGACCCAACATCACGAGGAGGTCACGACGGAGCAGCTGCGCTCCGACATCGGCGAGCACGTGATCGATGCGGTGATCCCCGCCGAGATGAAGGACGGCCACCTCCGTGCCTACATCAACCCCACCGGGCGCTTCGTCGTCGGCGGACCTGTGGCGGACGCGGGGCTGACCGGTCGCAAGATCATGGTCGACACCTACGGCGGCTACGCCCGCCACGGCGGCGGCTGCTTCTCCGGCAAGGACCCGACAAAAGTCGACCGCGCCGGGGCTTACGGCGCCCGCCACGTGGCCAAGACCATCGTCGCCGCCGGCCTCGCCCGCCGATGCGAGGTACAGATCTCTTACGCCATCGGGGTGGTCAAGCCGGTCGCAATCAGGATCGACACCTTTGGCACAGGCAAGGTTCCCGAGGCAGCGATCGCGACGGCGGTCAACAAGCTGTTCGACCTGAGCCCGCTCGGGATCATCAAGGAGCTCAACCTCAGGCGGCCGCTCTTCCGGCAGACCGCGGTTTACGGCCACTTCGGCCGCACGGACATCGACGCGCCGTGGGAGTCGACGGCCCGCGCCAAGGAGTTGGCGGAAGAGGTCGGTTGAGCGCAACCCTGGTGGTCATCCCCGCCGGCGGGGCGGGGACGAGATTGTGGCCGCGCTCACGACGCTCGACGCCCAAGCACGTGCTGCCCCTGGGCCAGCGCGGCCGGCCGTTGCTCCGAGAAACGTACGAGCGGGCGCGCGCGGTGGGAGATGAGGTGTTCGTGCTGACCGAGGTTCGACAGCGCGACATCATCGCAGCCGTGCTGCCCGAGATCGACGACGACCATCTGATCCTCGAGCCGTCGGCGCGCGGCACCACCAACGCTTATGGGCTGGCGGCGCTCACGCTCGGGGACCGGCACCCGGACGCGGTCATGGTGGCGATGCCGGCCGACCACGTCGTGCGGGGTGGCGAGAAGGCGCGCAGCGCGGTGCGAGCAGCCGTACGCGCCGCGGCGACGACCAACTCGCTGGTCACCGTCGGGCTCAGGCCCGCGTTCCCATCCACCGGTCTCGGCTACATCCATGCCCCAGGACGATCGTCTGGCGGCGCGGTGCGCGTCAAGCGGTTCATCGAGAAGCCGGACCTTGCCCGCGCCAAGCGCTTTTTGAAGGAGGGCGGCTACTACTGGAACCTGGCCTGGTTTGCGTGGCGGCTGGACGTGCTGGTGGAGGAGCTGCAGAGGCACGCGCCGGCTCGGCTCGCGGCCCTGCGCAAGGTGGTGGCTGCGCGTGAGGCGGGCGACGAAGAGGCGGCAGCGCGCCTGTACCGGCGGCTCTCCGTCGAGGTGATCGACCGCACGGTCATGGAAAAGACCGACCGCCTGCTGCTGGTCCCGGGTGACTTCGAGTGGGCCGACATCGGGAACTGGTCCGAGCTCGGCGACCGCGTGCATCCCGACGCCCGCGGCAATTCGGTTGAGGGGGAGTCGGTGCTTATCGACACGCATGGCAGCCTGGTCCTCGGCGGCCGGCGGCTCGTGGCCGCCATCGGGCTCGAGGACATGATCATCGTGGACACCGAGGACGCCCTCCTCGTGTGCCCTCGCTCGCGCGCGCAGGACGTCAAGAAGGTCGTCGACGCGCTCAGGCGCTTGCGCAAAACCCGTTACCTTTAGTCAGTGTCGAGACACTGATGCCCGGCCAGATCAAGTTCGGCACAGACGGCTGGCGGGGGGTGCTGGCGGATGATTTCACCTTCCCTAACGTCCGCCGCGTGGCCCAGGGCGCGGCCGAATACATGAAGACCAGATCCGCAGCCCCGCTGGCTGTGGTCGGCTACGACTGCAGGTTCGCGTCGGAGGACTTCGCCCGCACCGTGGCCGACGTCTTCGCCGCCAACGGCATCCGGACGCTCATCTTCGATCGCGCGTCCCCGACGCAGGTCGCGTCATGGACTGTCATCGACCGCAAGGCGACAGGGGCCGCCGTGGTGACAGCCAGCCACAACCCTTACCTGTTCAACGGCATCAAGTACAAGACGGAGACTGGAAGCTCGGCTTCGACAGACGTCATCGCCGACCTGGAACCTCGCATCAACGCCATCGACGAGGTCCCGGTACCGGACGTGTCGCAGTCCGGCTCCCTGGTTTCCGTGTACGACCCGCGCCAGCCCTACTACGCCCAGATCGCGCGAATGGTCGACCTCGACGCCATCAAGTCCGCTGGGCTGCACATCGCGCACGAGTGCATGCATGGTTCCGGCTTCGGCTACATCAAAGAGCAGCTCGAGGGGGGGCGGACGTCGGTGGTCGAGCTGCACAACGACCGCAACCCATGGTTCGGAGGCCTCAACCCCGAGCCGATCCCGCCCAACATCGACGCCGCCATGGCGTTCATGCACGAGGGCGGGCAGGACCTGGGCATCTGCACCGACGGCGACGCCGACCGTGTCGGCATCATCGATGAGACCGGGCGCTTCATCAACCAGCTCCAGGTCTATGCGCTGCTGATGCTCTATCTCTTCGACGTGCGGCACATGACGGGCGCCGTGGTGAAGACGGTGAACATGACCTCGATGGCGGAGAAGCTCGGCGCCCAGTTCGGCGTCACCGTTTACGAAGTACCGGTCGGGTTCAAGAACGTCGCGCCGAAAATGATCGAGACCAACGCGGTGCTCGGCGGCGAGGAGTCGGGCGGATTCGCGATCAGGGGCCACATCCCCGAGCGTGACGGCATCCTGATCGGCCTTCTGTTCGCGGACATGATCGTGAAGATGGGGCAACCCCTGTCGCAGATCCTGGCCGGCCTCGAAAAGCGCGTCGGGCCGCATGCATACGCGCGGCACGACATCCACCTCAACCGCGAGACGTACGAGCAGAATCGCAAGCGAATCCTGAACACGCTCGAAACTCACGAGCCCAGCGAGGTCGCCGGCGTCAAGGTGGAGCGCGTTCGTTCTGACGACGGATTCAAGTTCTATCTCGCTGACGGGAGCTGGGTGCTGCTGCGGGCGAGCGGCACCGAGGCGCTCGTGCGGATCTATTCGGAGGCCGGCGACCCGGCCGCCGTTGAGGCGCGGCTGGCCGCGCTGGAGGACATCGTCGGGCTAGGGGCAAGGTGCTGAAGACAGATCGGCGGATCTTCGCGGCCCATGCGGCCCATCTGCATCGTCGCCTTCTGCGCTCCTCACTCGCGCATATCACGATGCGCTCGCTCCGGTGCTCGGCGGCTCCTCCCAGCTGGACCACCTGGACCACGAATCTCTCGCCGATCCGCTCCAGCACCTTGCCGCATGCCTGACCTACGGCGGGCTGACGAATCGCGCGTCGACAAGCCATGGGGGTACGAGATCCGATGGGCGGTCACCGACCGCTATCTGGGCAAGATCCTCCATGTCAACAAAGGCGAGGCGCTGTCGCTCCAGTACCACGACCGCAAGGACGAGTGGCTGCTCGTGAGCAAGGGCGTGCTCGACCTGGAGACGGGGGAGCTGGATGGCGAGCTGGAGAAGGTGCGGATGCGCGCCGGCGAATCCGTGCACCTGACCCCGCGCACCCGGCACCGCATCACAGCGGTCGAGGACGTGGACATCTTCGAAGTCTCGACGCCGGAGATCGATGATGTGGTGCGGCTCGAGGATCGATACGGCCGAGCCGGTACGTGAAGCTGTCTCTCCCCACCCGGCGGGCTCGCTGCGCGAGCCGGCCGACCTCCCCACGGTGTGGGGAGGTGAACACCGACCTCCCCACGGTGTGGGGAGGTGAACGCCGGGAGGTGAATGCCGACCTCCCCGCGGTGTGGGGAGGTGAAGCGCTGACCTCCCCACGGTGTGGGGAGGGGTGGGGAGGATTTAGACTTCCCCGGACTCTATGAAGACTCCACCGATCCCGGACGAAAGATACCTGCGGACCGCGACCGCGGCCCCCTCGGAGAGAGACCGCAGCTTCCTGGTCTTCGCCGGCGTGGTGCTCGTCGCCGTCGCGCTCGGGTTCAAGTCTGAGCTCCTCGGTCAGGGCCAGGTCTGGGCCCTGGCGCTGGGCCTCGTCGTGGTCGCCGCTCCCGCCGTGCTCGGCTATCTGCGCGGAGCCGAGGAGTTCCCTCGCATCGAGCACTACATACCCGTGGCGCTGGGCGCGGTCACGCTCGCGGGACTGTCGACCCTGGTCCCGGAGCTGTGGAAATACATGGGGCTGACGGTTGTGTTCGGCGTCGGCTTCGTCCTGCTGGCCAGGCTCGACTATCTGCGCCTCCGCGCCGCGGAGAAACGCGGTCACATCCTGGTGCAGGAGGCCGTTCTGGTAGTGGTCGTCGCCGGCGCCTACCTCGTGCTCGTGACGATTCAGTTCAACATCGTCCTGCAGCTGGTCTGGATCTTCACGATCACCTTCCTCGCGTCATACCGCAGCTTTCGCATCAACGGCATCGCGATCGCCCCTCGCCGGGCCTTCATCTTCTCCCTCTTCGTGGCCCAGGTCGTCACGTTCCTCGCGTGGGCGATCACGGCGCTGTCCAGATACCTGGTTGTCAGCGAGGGTCCTTTCGCGGTCATGCTCCTGTTCGCCTGGTACATCAACCGCGGCCTGGTCCGGCACACGGTCGAGGACAGCTTCAGCAGGAACGTCATCCTCGAGTACGCGGCGTTCGCGGCCATCCTGGTCTACCTGTTCCTCACAAGCTACCGCCCGCCCGGGCAGTAGCCCGACGGAGGGGACAACTGCCCCGCCGCGAATCCTTACATCCCGAGGTAGGCCCTCTGCACGTCCTCGGACTCCAGCAGCTCCTTGCCCGTGCCTGTCTTCACTATCGAGCCCGTCTCCAGCACGTAGCCGCGATGCGCGACCTCCAACGCCTTGTGCGCGTTCTGCTCCACGAGCAGCACCGGCGTGCCCTGGGCGTTGATCTCGCGCACGATGCTGAAGATCGTCTCGACGAGGATCGGAGAGAGCCCCAGGGACGGCTCGTCGAGCATCAGCAACTTCGGCTTGGCCATGAGCGCGCGGCCCATCGCGCACATCTGCTGCTCGCCACCCGAAAGGGTGCCGGCAATCTGGTTCATGCGCTCCTTCAGCCGCGGAAAGAGCTCGAAGACCCGATCCATGTCGGTCTTGATCTCGCTCCCGTTGCGGCGGGTGTACGCGCCCATCCGGAGGTTGTCGAGCACGCTCATGCGGGTGAAGAGGCGGCGGCCTTCCGGCGACTGGCAGATGCCAAGGCCGACGATCTTCTGCGGCTCGACGTGCGTGATGTCGATGCCGTTGAACTTGATCGTGCCGCGCAGTGGATGAAGCAGGCCCGAGATGGTGCGCAACGTCGTTGTCTTGCCCGCGCCGTTGGAGCCGATGAGCGCGACCACCTCGCCCGTGTCGACCTCCAGCGTTGCTCCTCGCACGGCCTGCACGCGGCCGTAGTAAACGTCGACCCCGGCGAGTTCCAGCAGCGACATCAGGCCGACTTGCCCAGGTAGGCCTCGATCACGCGCTGGTTGTTGCGCACCTCCACGGGCGGACCCTCGGCGATCTTCTCGCCATGGTCGAGCACGACGATGCGCTGCGACGCCTGCATGACGACCTTCATGTCGTGCTCGATCAGGAAGACGGTGATCCCGCGCGCCAGGATCGTGCCCACGAGGCCCATCAGCTCAACCTTCTCCTGAGGCGTGAAGCCGGCCGCCGGCTCGTCGAGCAGCAGCAGCTTGGGATCGGTCGCCAGCGCACGCGCGATTTCGAGGCGGCGCTGCTGGCCATACGCGAGGTTGCGCGCGTAGTTGTCGGCCTGGCGCTCGAGGCCCACCAGCTGTAGGAGCTCCATCGAATGCTCCGTAATCTCTCGCTCTTCGCTCCGCTCGAACGGGGTCTTGAAAAGCGAATCCCACAGCTTGGAGTGCATGCGGCAGTGGTGGCCAAGCTTCACGTTGTCGACCGCAGACATGTAGTCGAACAGGCGGATGTTCTGGAACGTGCGAGCGATCCCGGCCTTGGCGGTACGGTGCGGCGGCGAGCCGGTGAGGTCGTGGTCGTGAAACGTCACCGTGCCGAGCGTCGGCTTGTAGATGCCGGTGATGCAGTTGAACAGCGTGGTCTTGCCGGCTCCGTTAGGACCGATCAGCGCGAACACCTCGCCGGTGGGGACCTCGAAGCTGACGTTGTCGACGGCGACGAGGCCCCCAAAGCGCTTGGTCAAGCCCTGGACGCGGAGGATGCTGTCCATGTCAGCCCTGCAGCTGGCGTGGGGTCGCCAGTGGCTCGTGCTCGCTGTGCTTGAGCTCCTGCTTGCGGATCTGGCTCGGCAGGAGGCCCTGCGGGCGCAGCAGCATGATCCCGACCAGGATCAGCCCGAAGATCACGTACTGGCTGCGCTTCACCACCTCCGCGATTCCCGGCCAGCCGTTGGGGTTGGACTGGTTGAGCGAGTCGAGTCCGAGAGACGACGCCAGGGCCTGCATCTGCAGCGGGGCATCGGGCAGCAGCTTGAAGAGGATGAAGTAGAGGACGATGGCGCCGATCATCGCGCCCGGGATGTTGCCCATGCCACCGAGCACCACCATCGCGAGCACGGTGATCGAAACGATGAAGCCGAAGTTCTCGGAGCTGACATACGAAAGCTTCGCCCCATAAAACGCGCCGGCGAAACCGCTGGTGGCGGCGCCGATCGAGAAGGCCAGGAGCTTGATGGTCACGGTGTTGACGCCGCTGGCGGCCGCTGCCGTCTCGTCTTCGCGGACTGCCATCCAGGCGCGGCCCAGACGCGAGCTCTGCAGGTTGTGGACGAGGATCACGACGAACGTGATGAGGATCATCATCAGGACGTAATAGGCGGTGAGGTTGGCCGACGTGAAACGAAAGTCGGACACCCAAACGAAGTTCTGTCCGATCCACGGCCCCTGGAACCATCCGGGCAGCGACGGGACGTCGAGGGCGCTGATCCCGGGCACGCCGCCTGTCCAGATGCCGGCGTTGCGGAACAAGCGCGGCACGATCTCGCCGAACCCGAGGGTGACTATCGCGAGGTAGTCGCCGCGCAGTCGGAGCGTGGGTGCGCCAAGCAGCGCGCCGGCGGCGGCGGCGACGAACATGCCGATGAACAGAGCGATCCAGAAGGGCACGTGCAGCGAGTGTCCGATCGGTGTCACGCCCATGTGGTTGGAGGCGACCAGGGCATACGTGTACGACCCGATGGCGAAGAACGCCGCATAGCCGAGGTCGAGGAGACCCGCGAAACCGACGACCACGTTGAGGCCGATCGCCATCAGCACGTAGATCCCACCGTCCGCGGCCAGGCCGACCAGGAAGTCGCCGTTGCCGCCATTGATGAACTGGATGACGATGGGGTAGAACAGCGCGCCAACCGCCATCAGAAAGTAAGCGATGGCGTTGGGGTTCCGCATGTTCTCTCGTACGAAGTCTCCCGCGCGTGTCATTTCTCAGGCACCCGCATGCCGAGGAGGCCGGTCGGCCTGAACACGAGGACGAAGATCAGGATCCCGAAGATCAGGATTTGCGTCCACGAAACCGAGAAGTACCCGTCCGAGATCGAGAAGATGATGCCGATGAGCATCCCGCCCAGGGCGGCCCCCGGGATGTTGCCGATGCCCCCGAAGACGGCGGCGGTGAACGCGTACAACCCGTACTGAAAACCGTCGAAAGCCTGGACGGAGTTGTAGTAGAGCCCGTAGATGATGCCGCCGGCGCCGGCCAGCGCCGCACCGATGAAGAAGGTCGCCGATATCGTTCGGTTGATGTCGATGCCCATGAGCTGAGCGGCGTCCTTGTCCTGGGCTGTTGCCCGCATCGCCTTGCCCAGCTTGGAACGGTTGACGAACAGGGTCAGAGCGACCATCAGGATGACGGCGATGACGATGACCATGACCGCCTTGGCGGCGATCGTCACCCCACCGAAGAGGGGAATCTGGTATTCAGGCAGGAAGTCTGGATAGTGGAGGTTGTACGGGCCGCGCCAGACGTTCATGACGCCTTCGAGCAGCGCCGACATGCCGATGGCGGTGATCAGTGGGGCCAGCCGGGGAGCGTGCCGGAGGGGCCGGTAGGCGACCCGTTCGATCCCGACGTTGACCAGCGCGCAGATCAGCATCGTGATCACGAACAGGCCGAGCAGCGGAAGGATGAGCGCCGCCCCGGAGATCTTGCCTTCGGTCAGGCCGAGAACCGGCATGAGCCCGAGCGATATAAACGCACCCAGCGTGAACACATCGCCGTGGGCGAAGTTGATGAGCTCGATGATGCCGTACACCATCGTGTAGCCCAGCGCGACGAGAGCGAAGATGGCCCCCTCAGCAAGACCGAAGCCGAGGGTCTGGAAGAAGTAGGTCGCGCCGCCCTGGTAGACGCGCTGCATGGTCGCGACCGCCGCGACCGCCACCACCGCGAACCCGACCAGGTTGACCAGCGATGCCGTCGGCGTGCGGATCACCGACGCCCGGAGCCGCTGGACCATGGTCGCCATTGGGCGTAATTGTTCACAAAACCTGATGGTTGGCAAAGAGAAAGGGAGGGGCCGGTGCCCCTCCCTTCACGAATCGGTGTTGGTTACTAGCTCGTAACCGCGAGGTTCTTGACGGTGGTCCAGGTGCCGGCCTTGTTCTGCTGGATCTGCAGAGCGGGGGTCGTCGGGTCACCCTGTGCGTTGAGGGTGTAGGTCCCGGTCAGGCCCGGGAAGTTGGAGGTCTTCGCCATCTGGTCGATGACCTGCTGCCGGGTCGGCATGTTGCCGCCGTTGGCGTCGATCGCGCGCCCGATGGCGTCGACCAGGATCGCGGCGCAGTCGTAACCGGCGAAGGTGTAGGCAGCGGTGTCAGCGGCGTTCGGGTGGGCTGCCTTGTAGGCGGTGATGGTGGACGCGGCGGTCGGGTTGGAGTTGGCGTCCGCGACGCCCTGGCTGGCGTACATCTTGTCGTTGGCCATCGTCGTGCCCGAGTCCTTCAAGCACTGGCCGTCGCCGATGCCGTCAGGGCCGAGGTAGTAAGAGCTCGGGTCGAAGATGCCCTGGCTCTCCTGGCGCGGGATGCAGCCGTAGGAGGCCGAGGTTGCGCCGGCGTAGATGCCCTGGGCACCCGCCGCCTTGGCGCGGTTCAGCCAAGCGTGGAAGTCGGGCTTGCTCGAGGTGTCGAAGCCCTGGCGGACAACCACGGTGCCGCCCTTCGTGGTGAACTCTTTGGCGAAGTTGTTGGCGACACCGAGGCCGAACGGCTCCTGGTCGTCCCAGACTGCGATCGTCTTCAGGCCGAGGGTGTCAAACGCGAAGTCGGCCATCGCGGGGCCCTGGTGCGTGTCGTTGGCGGCGATGCGGAAGTAGTTGTTCTTGCCGGTCGGCCGCAGAGCCGCGGCGGTGTAGCCGGCGTACTTCTGGCAGTAGTCGAATGCCAGGGTCAAGCACTCGTTGGTGTTGGACGGGCTGATCATCGCGAGGGGCGCCTGATTGGCAACCGGGATCTCAGCCGCGGCCACGCCGGAGTTGAACGGCCCGACCATGCCGAGCAGCTTGGAGTCGGAGATCATCTGCTGAACGTTCTGCGCGCCCTTGGTGGGGTCGTGCTTGCCGTTGACCGCGTCGTCGTACGGCACGAAGTTGAGCGTGAAGCCCTTCAGGGTGCCCTTCTGCGTGACGGCGAACTGCGCGCCGTACTGCGTGGGCAGACCGCTCGAGGCGTCCGCGCCCGATGTCGGCAGATCGCTTCCGATATCGATCGTGCCCTTGCTGGTCGTGCCACCTCCGCTGCTGCCGCCGCATGCGAAGGCGACAAACGTCGCCACGATGAGGACTGCGAGTCCCCTAGCTCGAACCATATGGTTCCCCCTTGTGTTTGTCGGGAGGCAATTGGCAAGCCCTCTGGCGGGTGCCTCCCCTCAATCGCCGCCCTCTTCCTGACCTGAGTCGGGGCGAGAGTGCGCCGGCGGCGAATGCGGCCACATGGGGTGGCCGAACCACTACTCCGTGCTGAACTATCGCCTTGTGCCCCACTCGAAGTCAAGCGGAACGTGTCCTCCCCTACCATAAGCCATCCTTGCGTGGCTAGGACGTTGTATCAATATGGGAGTGCGGTGGTGTAATCAACAGACGTGACCCAGGTCCAGGGCTGGGCAGGGTCAGCGCTCTTGGACTCGAAGACCGAGAGCGTCCGCATCGATGTGTCGCCGGCCGAGTCGAAGCCAAACGTGCCGGTCGCGCCCGCGAACGCCGTGGTCGCCGCCAGCTCTTTGATGACGCTGTCGCGGGACGGCGACTTGCCGCCCGCCGAATTGATCGCATGCCCGATCGCCGCGTAGAGCACCCCCGTCGAGTCATAGGCGGACGCCGTGTAGGCGCCGTAGTCGGAGCCTTGTGGGTACTGGGCCTTGAAAGCCTTGATCAACGGCTGCGCGGCCATCACGGAGCCGGCCGCGACCGCGGGCACGGTCGCGAACATCCCGACCGCGTTGCCCCCCGCGTTGCGCACGCACTGCGGGTCTTGCGCAATTCCGTCGCCGCCGAGGAACGCCGACGTTTCGCCTGCGCTGAAAGTGGAGGCCATCTGGGCGCGGAGCGTGCAGCCGTGATTGGCGGTGACGCCGCCGTAATAGATGGCCTGCGCCCCATCGTCCTTGGCGTGGCGCATGAAGGCAGTGAGATCGAGGTTGCCGCTGGGATCGAAGTCGAGGTGGCTGACCACACTGCCGCCCAGGTTCGTGAACCTGGTCGCGAAACCCGCGGCGAGAGCCTGGCCGTACGCCTCGTGGTCCGAGAGGACGGCCACCCGCCTCAGCTTCAGATCCTTGTAGCCGTAGTCCGCCGCCGCCGGCCCCTGCAGGTCGTCGGTCGTGGCGAGCCGAAAGAAGTTGTTCTTGCCCGTCGGCCGCAGCTCCGAGGGTGTCGGCAGGCCGGCGGTCTTGCAGCTGATCTCGGTATGCGCTGGGCTGAGCCCCGCCGGGAGGAATGGTTCCTTGGTGAGGCAGCGGCTGCTCACGCCAGGGCTGACGATCGCGAGATGCGCGAGGTTCGCGACCGGAATCTCCGCGCGAGCGACGCTCGAGTCGAATGGTCCGACTACACCCACGACCAGGGAGTCGGCTGCAAGAGAGGTGATGTTGCGCGCGCCCTGCGCGGCGTTGTGCACGCCGTTCACCGCGTCGTCACGAGTCACGACCTCGACGGTGAAGCCGCCGATGGTTGGATGCTGATGCACGTAGAACCTGACGCCGTTGAGCACTGGTGTACCCGCTCGTCCCTCTGCGCCCGACAGGGGAAGCTCGACACCGATCCGGATCACCTTGGCCGGCGCCGCACTCGAGCAAGCCGAGGCGAAGACGATGCACGCGGCCGCGACCAGCGCCGGCGTCCTCCTCAGCTTCGAGAGCACGCGCAAGATTGTCGAATATGTCCCGAGTGCCAGCAGTCTCTATACTCGGGTTCCTCACCTAGCCAGGTCATAGGAGCGCGCCTCTTTGAAGACTGAGTCCGGCGAACATGTCAAGCCTCGATCTCAATATGCGGACGATGCTGTTCAGCTCGCCATCGGCGGCAAGTGGGACGACGCCGTCAAGCTGAACAAGTTCATCATCGACAGCTTCGGCGCAGACGAAGAGACCCAGAACCGACTGGGCAAGGCGCTGTCCGAGCTCGGGAAGTTGAAGGAAGCGAAGTCCTCTTACGAGGCCGCGCTCAAGCTCAACCCGATGAACTCGATCGCCAAGAAGAACGCGGCGCGCATCAACACGCTTCTTCATCAGAAGGAAGGGCTCAAGGTCGGCGGCACGCGAGTCGACCTCAACCTCTTCGTCGAGGAGATGGGGAAAACGATCATCACCACGCTCGAGAGCGCCGCGCCCGACATCTGCTCGAAGGTCGCTGCGGGCGACGTCGCCGAGCTGCGCGCGGAAGGCGACGGCATCGTCGCGGAGACCTCGCGCGGCCTGCGCCTGGGATTGCTCGAAGCGAAGCTCGCGCGCCGCTTGATCAAGTTCATGCGCGGCGGCAACCGCTACCAGGCGGGAGTCACATCGTGCGAAGGCAGCACGGTGAAGCTGATCGTTCGCGAGACCTACCAGGACCCAAGGTTCGCGGGCAAGCCAAGCTTCCCGATGCGCCGCAAGCGCGAGGTGGAGTTCCGCCCATACACGAAGGAAAGCCTGCTCGCGCGATCGGTTGAGGTGTTCGCCGGGGATGAGGAAGAGGAAGACACACTCGTCGCCGCGCCTGCGGGCGAGGACATCGAGGAAGGCATGCACGCGGTGGAGGACGAAGCCGAGCCGCTGGACTTCAGCGAAGAAACCGAGGAAGCCGCCGACGATGACGACGAGGATGATGACGATGACAGCTAGGTTCTCTGAGGCCCGGGCCCGGGGGTCCCTTCACCGACCCTAGCCCTGTCTCGGCGCCGACTCCCCAGCTCGGGGGAGTGCCGGGTTTCCGTGACCTCCTGCCCGAAGAGGCAGAGGTCCTGCGCGACGCGCAGGAGTCGCTTCTCGAGGAGATGCGCAGGTGGGGCTACCGCCATGTGGTCACACCGATGGTCGAGAGCATCGACGTTCTCGAGCTGGGCCTCAGCGCCGAGCAGCGGCGCCGGCTGTTCAAGTTCAGCGATGCGGGCGGCGAGGTCCTTGCCCTCGTCGGCGAGCGGACCATCCCTGTCGCCCGCCTCGTCGCCGGCAAGCTTCGCTCGGCCGCCCTGCCGCTGCGCCTCTGCTATTCGGGTGCGGTGCTCTCGGCCACGCTCGGTCGATTCCATCAGCGGCGCGAGACCTACCAGGTCGGCGCGGAGCTGGTCGGCGCGTCGGGTCCGGTCGCCGACGCCGAGGTCATCGCGCTCGCGTCGCGCTGCCTCGAAGCCGCAGGGCTGCGCCGATACCAGGTCGACGTGGGTCACGCGGAATTCTTCCAGGGGATCATGGACGCGGTCAGGCTGCCCGCCGCGGTCAAGGCCGGGGTGCGCACCGCGCTGGCGGCGCGAGATTTCGTCGCCCTCGAGGAGCTGCTGGCTCAGACTCCGCTGCGCTCGGCGGAGCATGAGCTGCTGCTGCGGTTCCCGGCTCTGCGAGGCGGACCCGAGATACTTGACGCGGCCGGCGCGCTGGTGCGCAACCGGCGCTCGGAGAAAGCGCTGTCGGAGCTTTCCCGCGTACAGGAGCTGCTGGTCACGCACGGGCTCGGAGACGTGGTGGGTCTCGACCTGGGCGCCATCCGCGACTTCGACTACTACTCCGGGGTCATCTTCGAGGCGTACGGCCCCGACCTCGGCCGGCCGGTCGCGCAGGGCGGTCGTTACGACGGGCTGCTTGCGCGGTTCGGCCGTCCGGCGCCCGCCACCGGGTTCATGGTCCAACTAGACCTGGTGTGGGAACTCTTGAACGCCTCGGCCCGCCCACCCGCCTTGCCTCGGATCGACGCCGCGCTCGCGTGGACGGGAGCAGGCCTCGACACGGCCCTCCGTCTCGGCTCGACGCTGCGATTGTTCGGCATGCGCGTGGTCGTGGACACCGAGGCGAGAGGCGATCGCGAGGTTCGCGCATGGTGGCGCGCCGTTGGCGCCGAAAACCTGGTGCTGTGTCGGGGTGGGGCCAAGGTCGCGTGGACGGCGCGGCGCGGCGGCACGCGCTCGCTGCCGCCGGAGCAGGTGGCCGCCCGCCTGGCGGGAGCATTGGCGTGAACGTCTCGATCGCCGTGCCTACGGGGATGCTGCTGCCTGGTGCGCTGCGCCTGCTTTCGAGCGCCGGTGTGATGCGGCTGAGCGCGGCCGAGCTCGGGCGCCGGCTGCTGGTGGAACGCGCGGAGGTGCGTGTGATCCTCGTGCGGCCCGCCGACGTGCCTGCCTACGTCGACCACGGCGCTGCCGACCTCGGCATCGTCGGCAAGGACGTGCTGTGGGAATCGAACGGCGCGCACTACGAGCTCGTCGACCTGCATTTCGGCCCATGCAAGCTCGTGCTGGCTGTGCCCGAGGATTCGAGATTGAACGGCCCCGAGACATGGCCGCCGCTGATGCGTGTGGCGACCAAGCTTCCGCGCACGGCGGCGGCGTGGTTCGAGGCCCGAGGGCAGGCGGTCGAGATCGTTCGATTGCATGGATCGGTCGAGCTGGCGCCGCTGGTGGGACTGGTCGACGGCATCGTCGACCTGACGGCCAGCGGCCGCACACTTCGCGAAAACCGCCTGCGCGTCGCCGCGACCCTGGGCTCGTCCACCGCGCGGCTCATTGGGAACCAGGCGAGTCTCAAGACCCGTACCGCCGCGGTCCAGGCGATGGTCGGACGACTGCGGGGGGCGGCGACCGATGCCGATTAAGCGCTTCGACGTCGGGTCCTGGCTCGACTCGCCGCTGTCACGGCGGCGTCTCGACCTGTCGCAGTTCGCCACAGAACGCGCGCAGGTTGCCGAGATCTGCGCGCGCGTGGCATCGGACGGCGACGCCGCCCTCCGCGAATACGGCACGCGATTCGACGGCTGGTCGCCTGGCGACGGCAAATCGTTCGCGGTCCCGCCGGCCGACATCGTGGCCGCGGCCAACCGGCTCCCGAGCGCAGATCGCGCCGCCCTCGAGTTCGCCGCCCAGAGGATCCAAGACTTCCACGCCAAACAGGTGCAGGGTGCCAGCAGCGGACCGCCAGGCCTCAAGCTCCTCACGCGGCCGGTGAGGCGCGCCGGCGTCTACGCTCCAGGCGGCCGCGCGCCGTATCCGTCGACCGTGCTCATGACTGTGATTCCGGCCCGGGTGGCGAAGGTGCCAGAGGTCGTGATGGCGACGCCCCCGCGCGCGGACGGCACTGTGCCGGCCGCCATCCTTGCCGCCGCCCACATCGCGGGCGTCGACACCGTCTACCGAATGGGCGGCGCGCAGGCGATCGCCGCGCTCGCTTACGGGACCGCGACGATTCCACGTGTGGATGTCGTGGCTGGGCCGGGCAACATCTATGTGACGCTCGCCAAGCGCGAGGTCTTCGGAGCGGTCGGCGTGGACGGGATCGCCGGCCCGACCGAGGTGATGGTCATCGCCGATGCGGGCGCCCGACCGGATTTTGTCGCCGCCGACCTCGCCGCGCAGCTCGAGCACGATCCCCTGGCCTGGGGAGTGCTGGTGACGGATTCGGCCGCGTTGGCCGACCGCGTGGACGAAGAGCTGCGCAGCCTGGTCAAGGGATTGGAGCGTTCGCGGATCATCAACGAAGCCACCTGCTGCCTGATCGTGGCCGACAACCTCGACCAGGCGATACACATCGCCAACGACTTCGCGCCGGAGCACCTCTTGATCGTCGCCGAGGATGCGGATCGTCTGGCCGCGCAGGTTGAGAATGCGGGCGCCATCTTCGTGGGCGCCTACGCCACCGTTCCGCTCGGCGACTATGTCGCGGGTCCGAACCACACGTTGCCGACATCGGGGGCGGCGCGCTTCGCGTCCCCACTGGGCGTACACACGTTTCTCAAGCGCAGCAGCGTTCTCAGCCTCAACCGCGGCGACCTGGAGATGCTTCGCGACGCGACCGTGCGCCTGGCCGCTCTGGAAGGTTTGAGCGCGCATGCGCATGCCGTGGAGGTGCGACTTGAGTAGGTCAGCCGAGGTTGTTCGCAAGAGCAAGGAAACGCAGCTGACGGCCAAGGTCGTCATCGAAGGACGAGGGCGGGTCAACGTCTCGACCGGGCTTGCGTTTCTCGACCACATGCTGGAGCAGGTGGCGCGCTACGGCGCCTTCGACCTGAGCCTGCGTGGGGCGGGCGATGTCCACGTCGACACGCACCACCTCGTCGAGGACGCGGGTATCGTGGCCGGCCAGGCGCTGTCACGCGCGCTTGGGGATCGCGCCGGCATCACGCGTTTCGCCTCGGCCTATGCGCCACTGGACGAAGCCCTGGCCCGCGTGGTCGTCGACCTCGGCAAGCGGCCGTTCCTTTCTTACAACGTGCCACTGCGTGGACGCATCGGCACCCTCGAGTCCGAAGTGCTCGAAGAGTTCTGGAAAGCGTTGTCGATCCACCTCGGCGCGACGGTACATGTCGATGTGATTCGCGGGCGCAATCGCCATCACATCGCCGAAGCGACCTTCAAGGCGCTGGGCCTGGCGCTCCGCGATGCGATGGCGGTCCAGGGCGGCAGCGGAGTGCCGTCCTCCAAAGGCTTGTTGGGGTGATTTACCCCCAAAAACCGCAGTTTTTCGGGGACCCCTTATGATCGCAATCGTCGACTACGGCGTGGGCAACCTTCGTTCGGTCGAGCGCGCGCTGCTTCACGTAGGCGCGGAGCCGAAATTGACCGCAGACAAGGACGACCTGGTGCGCGCTCGCGGGCTGGTGCTGCCGGGAGTCGGCGCCTTCGCCCCGGCGCTGGAGAAGCTTTCGGAAGGCGGACTCGGCCGCATGGTGGTCGACCTCGCCAAAAGGGGCAAGCCGGTGCTCGGCGTCTGCCTCGGCTATCAACTCATGTTCGAGGAGTCGATGGAGCACGGCCACCACCAGGGCCTCGGGCTACTGGACGGTCGGGTGGTGAAGGTGACCAGGAGCACGCGGCTGCCTGTGATCGGCTGGACCCGCCTCACGCAGACGGAGGTGTCGCCGCTGTGGCAGGGGATTGCGGATCGCTCCTACTTTTATTTCGTGCATTCGTACACGCCGGATTCATCGCGCCACGCAATCGCCTCGACCGAAAGCTCGCCCGCGGCGGCGGCTGCGCGGGTCAACGTCATGGGTACGCAGTTTCACCCTGAGAAGAGTGGCGCCGACGGACTGCGCGTGTACGAGAATTTCGTGGCGCTCTGCGGGTAATCGGTCATGACCGCCAAGCGCATCATCCCCTGCCTCGACGTCGATGACGGGCGCGTGGTCAAGGGCGTCCGCTTTCAGAACCTGCGTGACGCGGGCGACCCCGCCGAGATGGCGGCTCTCTACGAGCGGGAAGGCGCGGACGAGGTCGTCTTCCTCGACATCACCGCCTCCTCGGATCATCGGCGAATCCTGCTCGACGCGGTTGCGCGCGCGGCCGACGAGGTGTTCATCCCGCTCACGGTCGGCGGTGGTGTGCGCAGCGTCGATGACATGGCCGAGCTTCTGACCCATGGCGCGGACAAGGTGTCGGTGAACACGGCCGCGCTGGCCGACCCGGAGCTGATCACGCGCTGCGCGGAGGTGTTCGGTGCGCAGTGCGTCGTGCTGGCCGTCGATGCGCGCCGCAAGAAAGATGCTCCCGGCTGGGAGGTGTTCAGCCATGGCGGCCGCGGCGCGACCGGGCGCGACGTGGTGGAGTGGGCCGTCCTCGGTGAGCAACTTGGAGCCGGCGAGATACTACTGACGTCGATGGACAACGATGGCGTGCAGGACGGCTACGACCTGCCCCTGCTGAGCGCGGTCAGCGCGGCCGTGCGCTTGCCGGTCATTGCCTCAGGCGGGGCGGGCACGGCGGCCCACATGTACGACGCGTTGACGGTGGGTGGGGCGGAGGCGGCGCTCGCGGCTTCGATCTTTCACTTCGGAGAGCTGTCGATCTCCGCTGTCAAGGACGCGCTCGCGGGGCGTGGGTTGGAGATCAGGAGATGAGCCCGGATTTTTCGAAAGGTCTCGTGCCGGCCGTGGTTCAGGACGCGGACACGGGCAAGGTGCTGATGCTCGCCTACATGGACGAGGAGGCGTGGGCCAAGACACGGGAGACGGGCAGAGCATGGTTCCACTCGCGGACGCGAGGTCTTTGGGAAAAGGGGGCGACGTCGGGTAACCGCATGGATGTGATTGAGACCTGGCTCGACTGCGATGCCGACACCGTCCTCCTGCGCGTGAAGCCATCGGGGCCCGCCTGCCACACGGGCGCCGAGTCCTGTTTCTTCAACGAGCCGGACTGATCGCTTTTTAGTGGGGTGCGGCCTTCTCCCCAACTTCTCCGCCGCGGAGAGGGGAGCGCATGTTTATGCACTCATTCTGTATACTCATGCGTCCATGCTGAAGGCTGCTGTCGCGGGGGCGAACGGCTACGCGGGAATGACCGCGGTCAACCTGCTCGCCCGCCATCCTGGCGTCGAGCTCTGCCAGCTGACATCCCGCTCGCTCGCCGGCAAGCCGTACTCGGCCGTGTTTCCGCTGCTCGACCTGGAAGGTGAGTTCCTGTCCGAACCGGATGCGGGGGGCATGGACGTCGTTTTCAGCTGCCTACCCCATAACGTCGGTGCCGCCAGGGCCGCCGGCTGGCTCGAGGCGGGGGCCAGAGTGATCGACATGAGCGCCGACTTCCGGCTCAAGGATGCGACCCAGTACCCGCGGTGGTACCGGCAGGAGCACCCCGCGCCGGCGCTCCTGGCCGATTCGGTGCTCGGCATCCCGGAGCTGCATCAGCGAGAGCTCGCCCACGCGCGGCTGATCGCGGTCCCGGGGTGCTACTCGACGGCCGCCATCCTCGCGCTGGCGCCGGCAGTCGCGTCTGGGCTCGCCGGTTCGGACATCGTCATCGACGCCAAGTCGGGCGTCAGCGGAGCCGGGCGGTCGCCGTCGACCGGCGTCCACTTCAGCGAGGTCAACGAATCGCTCGGCGCCTATGCCATCGACGGGCACCGCCACCTGCCCGAGATCACGCAGGAGCTGTTGTGGCTACGTGGGTCGCCCCGCACCGCCGCTGCGCGGCGGAGCTCCCCACGGGGTGGGGAGCCTCCCCACACCGCCGCTGCACGGCGGAGCTCCCCACGGGGTGGGGAGCCCAGGCTCACGTTCGTGCCTCATCTCGTACCGATGACTCGCGGGATCCTGGTCACGTGCTACTTCGATCTGAAGGGTTCGCTCGGCCAGCTGCAGGATGCCTATCGCGAGTTCTATGCCGACCAGCCCTTCACGAAGGTGATCGCGCAGACGCCGGCCACGAAGCTTGCGAGCCATTCCAACCTCTGCCTCGTCAACGTCGCGGCCCAGGGCGAAAAAGCCGTGGTGACGGCCGCGCTCGACAACCTCATCAAGGGCGCGTCCGGCCAGGGGGTGGAGTGCTTCAACATCGCGTTCGGCTTCGATCGGACGACGGCGCTGGAGTCGGCGACGCAATGGCCGTGACCTACGCCCGCGGCTTCCGCGCCGGCACCGCCGCTTGCGGCATCAAGGCGTTCACGGCGGGTGCCAGCGCGATTCCCAGCGGGCAGCGGGACGACCTTTGCGTCGTGCATTCGAGCCATCCGTGCGACACCGGCGGCGTCTTCACGACGAACAAGATCAAGTCGGCGTCGGTGGTCATCGACCAGCTTCACCTTCAGCACAACCGCGTGCAGGGCCTCGTGATCGCATCGGGCAACGCCAACGCGTGCACCGGCGCTCAGGGATTCAAGGATGCGCTGCTGATGGCGAAGCTGACGGCGGACCGGCTCGACCTCGACCCGGACCAGGTGCTCGTGGGCTCCACCGGAGTCATCGGCCGCTACCTGCCGATGGACGCCGTGAAGTCGGGGATCACCTCCGCTTGTGGATCGCTCAGCGATGACCACGGGATCGATGCGGCCCGCGCGATCATGACCACCGACACGGTGCCGAAGACAGCGACGAAAGAGATCGAGTTGGGTGGCCGCAAAGTCCGGATCGGCGGAATGTGCAAGGGGTCGGGGATGATCCATCCCAACATGGCGACGATGCTGGCCTACATCACCACCGACGCGGCGGTCGAGCCTGGGCTGATGGCGAGCTTCGCCCGGCCGGTCGCCGACCGAAGCTTCAACCAGGTCACGGTCGACGGCGACAGCTCGACCAACGACACATTCCTGGTGCTCGCCAACGGCGCCGCCGGCAACGCACTGGTGCGGCAGGGCACGCCGGAAGCGGCGATGCTCGAGGCGGCGATCGTCGACGTGGCCCGTGAGCTGGCGCGCGCGATCGCCCGAGATGGTGAAGGCGCGACCAAGTTGATCGCGGTGCGCGTCGCGGAAGCAACCTCTGACGAGGAAGCGAGGACAGCCGCGCGCGCGGTGGCTTCTTCGAGTCTCGTCAAGACCGCCGTCCACGGCGGTGACCCCAACTGGGGCCGTATCGTGTGCGCGCTCGGTTACAGCGGAGCGGAGCTGGCTCTCGACAAGCTGCACCTGAGCATCGGCGGCCTGGTCGTTTTCGAGCGCGGTTCGGGTGTCGATGTCGACCTGTCCGCGGTGCGTCGTGCTTTCGAACAACCGGAGATCGAGATCGTGGCCAGGCTCGGGCTCGCCGGTGGGCATGCTGAAGCCTGGGGCTGCGACTTATCGGAGGAGTACGTGCGAATCAACGCCGACTACACGACATGACGCTGACTGTTGAAGAGCGCGCCAAGGTTCTGGTCGAGGCGCTGCCGTACATCAAACGTTTCCACGGCCAGATCGTTGTGATCAAGGTCGGGGGCAACGCGATCGAGAAGGCGAGGGACGAAACGCTGCTCGACGTCGTGCTGCTCCGCTACGTGGGCATGCAGCCGGTGCTCGTGCATGGCGGCGGGCCGGAGATCACCGCGATGAGCGAACGGTTGGGGCTCAAGGCAGAGTTCAAGAAGGGCCTGCGGATCACGGACGACAAGACGATGGAGATCGTCAAGATGGTGCTCACCGGCAAGGTGAGCCCTGACATCGTGGGCGCCATCAACCGGCTCGGCGGCCAGGCGGTGGGAATGAGCGGCGAGGACGGGCCGAGCATCATCGCGGAGCCGCTCGGCGAGGACATGGGATTCGTCGGCCGCGTCACCCAGATCAACCGCGAGCCGATCACGGCTTTGCTGGGGCGGGGCTACATCCCCGTGATCGCCTCGATCGGCCTGGGTTACGACGGCCACGCTTACAACATCAACGCTGATACGGTCGCGGCCGAGATCGCGGTGGCCCTGGGCGCGGCGAAGTTGATCTTGCTCACCGACGTAGCAGGCGTGCTCGGAGTGGATGGCGCAGTGGCGGCGGTCCTGACCCGGGACGATGCGCGGCATCGCATCGAAACGGGCGAGGTGACGGGGGGCATGATCCCCAAGCTCGAGGCCTGCCTGCGGGCGCTAGACGGGGTGCCGCTCGCTCACATCGTGGATGGGCGGACGCCTCATGCGCTGCTGCTCGAGCTCTTCACCGAGTCGGGCATCGGGACGATGGTGACGCCGTGATCGCCTTTACAACCAGGGTTGCGGCCTCCCGAGCGCGACCGTATTCTGCGCGCCGCACAAGGTCCCCCCAGGCAATGGGTGGGTGGGGGGTTAGTGGGTGGGCGTTTTCGTGACCACGCCCGAGCTCGCCAACCGGTATCTCATGCAGACCGGCCGACGGCTGCCTGTCACCTTCGTGCGCGGGCAGGGCTGCCTCGTCTACGACGACGCCGGCAACGAGTACCTCGACCTCGTGGCGGGCATCGCCGTCAATCTCCTCGGCCACGCCCACCCGGACGTGGCGGCCGCGGTCGCCGCCCAGGCGAAGACGCTGATCCACACCTCCAACCTCTACTACACGCAGCCGCAAATCGACCTCGCGAAGCGGCTGGTCGAGCTCTCGTTCCCATCTCGAGTCTTTTTCTGCAGCTCCGGCGCCGAGGCCAACGAGGCTGCGATCAAGATCGCGCGCAAGTGGGGCGCCCGCCACCGCCACGGCGCCTACCAGGTGATCACGACCCTCGGCTCGTTTCACGGCCGCACCCTGGCCACGGTCACCGCCGGCGGCCAGCCGAAATACTCCGATCCGTTCAAGCCCCTGCCAGAGGGCTTCGTCCACGTCCCGTACAACGACCTGGACGCGGTCAAAGCCGCCACCGGCGCGCAAACGGTGGCGGTGATGCTCGAGCCGGTGATGGGGGAGATCGGCGTGATCCCTGCGAAGCCGGGCTACCTCGAAGGCGTGCGCAAGTGGTGCGATGAACAGGGCTTGCTCCTGATCCTCGACGAGGTGCAGACCGGGCTCGGGCGCACCGGTCGGTGGTTCGCCTACCAGCATCACGGCATCACGCCTGATGTGATGACGCTCGCCAAGGGGCTTGGCGGGGGCGTGCCAATCGGCGCCTGCTTGGCCTCACCCAAGGCGGACGTCTTCGAGCCGGGTGATCATGGCTCCACCTTTGGCGGCAACCCGCTTGCCTGCACCGCCGCTCTCACCGTGCTGCAGGTCATCGAGCGCGACGGGTTGGTCGGACATGCGGCGGAGATGGGAGAGATGCTGCATTCCGCCATCCACGGCCTGGGTGCCAAGGAGCTGCGCGGCCTCGGTCTCATGCAGGCGATGGAGTTCGACGAGCCGCGCGCCAAGGCGTTCCAGCAGGCATGCCTCGACGCCCGCCTCGTCGTCAACGCGGTCGACGAAACCTCGATTCGGTTCGTGCCGCCCCTGATCATCACCGCGGACCAGATCGACAGGGCCCAACGCACCATGCACGAGGCGCTGAAGTGACCGCCACCAAGGGCCAGAGACATCGCGCCATCCTCGACGTCGTCAATCACGGTGCCGTTCACACGCAGCAGGAGATCGCCGAGGCGCTGGCGCGGCGTGGTCTGCGCGCGACCCAGGCGACCATCTCGCGCGACATCCAGGAGCTCGGCCTCGTGCGCTCCGGCGCCGGCTATCGCGGCGCGGCGGCCCTGGTTCGCGAGCTCGTCCTCTCGGTCGAGGTCGTTGCTCCCATGGCGGTGATCAGGACGCCCCCGGGCACCGCGAACATGGTTGCCCGGCGAATCGACGAAGCGGCGCTGCCCGGTGTCGCGGGGACGGTGGCCGGCGACGACACGATCATTGCGGTGCTCCGCCAGAAGAGCGCCGGCAAGGCGCTGAAAGAGCTGCTGGCCAATGTCGGCTGACAAGCTCGTGCTCGCCTACTCCGGCGGGCTCGACACCTCTGTGGCGATCCGCTGGCTGAAGGACCAGGGCTGGGACGTGATCGCCTTCACCGTCGACCTGGGAGAGAAGAAGGATCTCGACGCCATCCAGGCGCGGGCCCTGAAGACGGGCGCTTCGGCTGCTTACGTCGCCGACGGCCGCGCTCCCTTCCTGCAGCTTTTCGTGTGGCCTTCGCTCCAGGCGGGGGCCGTCTACGAGAAGGAATACCCACTCGCCACCGCGCTCGGCCGGCCGCTGATCGCGGCCATGATGGTCGAGGTCGCGAGGCGTGAGGGCGCGAGCGCGATCGCCCACGGCTGCACCGGCAAGGGGAACGACCAGGTCCGTTTCGATGTGGCAACCGCCGCCCTCGCACCCGAGCTCAAGGTCGTCGCCCCGGTTCGCGAATGGGGCATGAACCGAGACGACGAGATCGAATACGCAACCAACCACGGCATCGAGGTGCCGGCCACTGCTCGCTCGCCTTATTCGACCGACGAGAACCTCTGGGGCCGCTCGATCGAAGCCGGCGTGCTCGAGGATCCCTGGGCGGAGCCGCCCGCGGACGTCTACGCCTGGACACGCGATCCGCGCGAGTGCCCCGACGAGCCGGCTTATGTCGAGATCGGGTTCAAGCACGGCATCCCGACCTCGCTCGACGGCCGGGCGGTCGATCCGCTGCAGCTGGTCACCGACCTCAACCGAATCGGGGGCGAGAACGGCGTCGGGCGCATCGACCATCTCGAGAACCGGCTCATCGGAATCAAGTCGCGCGAGATCTACGAGGCACCCGCCGCCGTCTTGCTACTCCAATCGCACCAGGCGCTCGAGGACATCACCTTGCCCAAAGAGGTGGCGCGCTTCAAGGACACAGTCGCCCAGCAGTGGGCGCAGATGGTCTACGACGGCCTTTGGTTCAGCCCGCTCCGCGACGCCCTCTACGCATTCGTCGTCGAAACCCAGCGCCATGTCACCGGAGATGTGCGCCTGAAGCTCTTCAAAGGCTCTTGTCAGGTCGTTGGGCGCAAGAGCCCGGCCCAGCTGTACCAGCACTCCCTCGCGACATATGGAAAGGGCGACGCGTTCGACCAGTCGGCGGCCGCCGGTTTCATCAAGCTGTGGGGCATGGGGGTGCGCACCGCCGCGCAGGTCCAGGGCCGGCTGCACGACCGAGAGATGAAGGGACTGCTCGGCGACGTGAAGAGGCTCACGCCATAGCACCGACCGGCAAAACCAAACCAAGCCACTCTCCCCGACGGGGAGAGGGGGGAAAAATGTGGGGCGGTCGCTTCGAGCGACGATTGCTCCCTGAGCTCGAGCGATTCTCCTCGTCGCTGGAGAGCGATTACGAGCTCTACCCGGTCGACATCGCCGGCAGCCTCGCCCATGCGCGCGGGCTGGCAGCCGCCGGCTTGCTGTCGAAGGCGCGATTGACCGCGATCGAGCGGGGCTTGCGACGAGTCGAGCGCGAGCTGGACGAAGGCTCGTTCGAGTTCCGCGACACGGATGAGGACATCCACACCGCCATCGAGCGCCGCCTCACCGAGCTCACCCCCGCCGGCGCGTCGCTGCATGCGGGTCGCTCGCGCAACGACCAGGTCGCGCTGGACCTGCGGCTCTATTCCCGGTGGGCAGCCGCTCAGCTCCTGTTCGCTGTCGCGGGCACGATCGACGCGCTTGCCGTGAAGGCCCGTGAACATGCTTCGTGGCTGATGCCCGGCTACACGCATCTACAGCGGGCGCAGCCGATCACTGTCGGCCACCACCTTCTCGCGCACGCCGAACCGCTGATCCGTGACGCCCAACGTTTCCGCCACGCCTACGAAGCGGCCGACGAAATGCCGCTGGGCTCAGGAGCCCTGGCAGCGACCACACTGCCTCTACAGCGCGAGAGGATGCGCCGCGAGCTGGGATTCGAGCGGCTGACCCTCAACAGCATCGATGCCGTTGCGGATCGCGACTTCGTGCTGGACCTGATCTACGCGTGCACATGCGCGTCCATTCACCTCAGCCGGCTTGGGGAGGACGTAGTGCTATGGGCCAGCTCGGAGTTCGGTTTCGTGCAGCTGGCCGACGAGATCTCGACCGGGTCGAGCTTGATGCCACAGAAGAAGAATCCGGACATCGCGGAGCTGATCCGGGGCCGGACCGGACGCGCCCTGGGCAGCCTGGTCGCCCTGGCTGCTGTTCTGAAGGGGCTGCCGCTTGCCTACGACCGCGACCTGCAGGAAGACAAGACGGCGCTCTTCGCCGCGGTTGACAGCACCATCGATTCGCTCAACGCGGCCGCGCTCCTGGTCGAGCACCTTGCGTTCGACCGCAAAGCGTTGGCGGCCGCGGCGAACGACCCCGGCCTCCTCGCGACCGATGCCGCCGAGGTGCTCGTCAGGTCAGGGGTGCCTTTCCGCCAGGCGCACGAAAGGATCGGGAGGCAGGTCGCCGACGGCACCGCGACGGTGCCCTGGGACGCCCGCACGTCTCTCGCCAAGCGGGATCTCGCCGGTGCGCCGCAACCGCGCCGAGTGTCGTCTCGGGCGTCCGCCGTGCGCCGCGAGGCCGCCGCCCTCAAGCGCTGGAGCCAGACACACCCTCCAGGCCTCCCGAAGTAGAGTTCCGCTCAGATGCTCCTGGCCATCGACGTTGGCAACACCAATGTCACCGTGGCCCTCTTCGAGGGCGAACGGCTGGTGGCCGACTGGCGCGTGACCTCACACCGCGAGCGGACCGCCGACGAGTTGGCGGTCGAGCTGGGCCAGCTCTTCAGCCTTCGCGGCCTCTCGCTGAAGGTCGTGACCGGGGTCGTCATCTCGAGCGTCGTGCCCAACCTGAACCCAGCCCTGATCGAGGCGTCGCG
>DATINX010000086.1:0-2885 GCA_035473835.1 Candidatus Dormiibacterota bacterium
TAGCCCGCCAGCAGCGCCCGTTTGTCCTCGACCGGCTGGGTCCAGATCTGGTCCGGCAGCCGCGCATCGTTGCAGTTCCCGCCCACCTTCAGCACGCCGAGCCAGAAGCCGGCCAGGATGCGCGAGGAGATCACGACGGTAGTCGTGGTCAGGAGGTGGCGGACATCGGCCTTGACTCCCAGCGACGACCAGAAATCGGCCACCTCCGCGACCAGCTGCTCTTCGCCGTGATGGTCGAACGACCACTGGATTCGCTCGCGGCTGCCGTCGCTGGAGACGTGGCCTTTGGCCAGGTACAGGCCAACGACACGCCAGAAGGCCGGCGTGGAATCGATGCGCAGCGGTACCTCCGTTCCATTTCTAGCGGTCTTGAAGCTCGCGCCCTCGAGGGTCAGGCCCAAATCGTCCACTTCGACCAGGCGCAGGGCCCCCGATCGAATCACGTCGTGAGATCGGAGTGTGGCCGGCACTGGACGCAGGTCTCTGGCCTGTAAGCCGGCCGGCACTTGCGAGGCAGGCCTGGCGATGACCTGCGAGCGCGCGATTTCAGCGGCCGCGAGCCCTTCGAGGACGTCGAGCGTGGTGACAGATTCACCTGACCATTCGGCCCGCATGGCCAGGGGGAGCCAATCGCCAGGCCCCAGCTCGGAGGCAAGCTTGACGCCGTCCCGAGTGGCAAACGGGTGGTCGGGCGTGCACAGGACCCTTCGGCCCATCTTCGTGCGAACCTCGAGGATTTCGCCTTCGAAGGGGCGCATGGTGACTGCGCTCAGTGGGAGGTAATCCACCGAATCGGTGTCGCGTTGCCACGTGAGGACTTCGGCACCGGCCTTCGAATCGAACCCGGCGAAGACCTGCGCCAGAGGTAGCAAGCTCACACGTTCACCGTGTCGCACCAGGACGGTCTCCTCGCCGACGAGGCACGAGCCCCCGTAGCCCAGGCCGACGTCGAGGTAGCTCGGCCCGATCCGTTTGTCGAGACCCATTCCTTCAGCGACGAGCTTGGCGTCGGCGTCAACCCGCTCGCAGATGCGTGCGATCTCATTGATGAACGAGATACGCGCCGCGAGGAATGCGTTCGACGCGTACTTCACCATCTCCGCCGTGTAGATGTTGGGCGTGATCAGAATCGGCGCCTGCAGCGGCTCGTACAGTCTTGCCACCTTGTCTGCCGCGCTGCGGTCGTGGCTGCCGATGACGACACGGTCCGGGTGCATGAAGTCTTGAATTGCGGACCCTTCGCGTAGAAACTCCGGGTTCGACACCACGTCAGCCTTGTGCTTCGAGTTCCGCCGGGCGACGACCTGCGAAACCATGTCGCCGGTCAGGGGCGGGACCGTCGACTTGTTGACGATCACGAGCGGTCCGTCCATCGAGTCCGCGATCGATATCGCGGCGGCCTCGACGAATGAGAGGTCGGCCTCGCCACCCTCCCCTTCAGGCGTGCTCACGGCGATGATTGCGTACTCGGCTCCTGGCACCGCCTCGGCATAGGAGGTGGTGAAAGTCAGCCTTCCCGCCTTCGCGTTGCGTCCGACGAGCTCAGTCATGCCGGGTTCGAAGAATGGGATGCGGTTCTTGAGCAGCTGGGCGATCTTCTCGCGGTTGACGTCCACGACGACGACCTTGTTGCCAAGGTCGGCAAGGCACGCGGCGGTGGTCAGGCCGACATACCCGGCGCCGATGACAGCGACCCTTGACAAATCCGGCCGATTATCTCAGCCGCGCGCCATCTCCCAGGAGTGACTCGTAGGCGCCGATCGTCTGGCGCGCGGTCTTTCGCCAGCTGAAGGCCTTCGCACGCTCGACGCCCAGGCGGCGGGCGCGTTCGGGATCCTGGGTCAGGGTGGCGGCGGCGCGGCCGAGAGCGTCGGCATCGCCGTCGGGCACCAGCTCCCCCACTCCATCCAGGACCTCCACCACGCTCGAGTTCCTGAACGCCGCCACCGGACAGCCGCATGCCATTGCTTCCAGGCACGGCAATCCGAAGCCTTCATATCGGCTCGGGAACAGAAGGCAGCCCGCTGCCGCGTACAGGTCGGCCAGCTCCGCGTCGTCCACATGGCCGAGCCTGTGCGCCGCGCCCATGTTCTTCGGCGCCTGGCGGCCGGGTTCGCCGGCGATCACAAGATCGACATCCGCGCCGACATCGCACGCCACGCGCCAGGCGCGCAGCAGTGCGTCTGGATCCTTACGGGCATCGAGGGCGCCGACGAACAGCAGGTAACCGGGCGCCAGGCCCCAGCGCCGGTGAACCCGGTCGGCGGCGCCCGGTCTTGGCTTGAACTCATCGCCGGCAGCCTCGGGCACGACCCGAATGCGCTTGGGGTCGACGCCGCTGAGGCGAGTTGCGTCGCCGGCCGTCGCCTTCGACACGGCGAGGACCAGGTCCGCCCGCTTGAGGAATCGCCGGCCGAGCCAGAAGCGAAGGCGCTCGCCACGCATGCGGGGGCCGCCCCAGGCCCACGGGATGAGGTCGTGCAGCGTCACCACGAGGGGCACGGGCGAGCGGCCCGGCAGCTTGAGGTCGATAGCGTGGTACAGGTCCGGACCGATACGGCCGAGATCGGAGCCCAGGACGACCGCCTCCTCGTAAGCGGCGAGCTGGCCCCGATAGCGGCGGCGGGAAGACGCCAGGCGGTACTCACCGACCGGGAGGGGCGGCACAGGCAGGTCGGAATCGAGGAGAAGAGTCAGGTTGGAGGCGAAGCCCTCATCGATCAGGCCTCGCAGGAGGCCGTTGGCGTACGAGCCGACGCCCCGCCTGGCGCTGGGACCCTGGAGCGGGCGCGCGTCGAGCAGAACGCGCGGGCCGGGGGCACCGCGTCCAGCTTCTTTTCTCGTTTGGGATCGGCTCAAAGCAAGGCTGAGCGCACGGTCCAAGC
>DATINX010000087.1:0-9063 GCA_035473835.1 Candidatus Dormiibacterota bacterium
GCGGATGGTCTCACCTACACGTTCAAGCTTCGCCAGGACGTTACGTTCTCCAACGGTGACAAGGTCACCTCGAAGGACGTCCTCTACTCGTGGAACCGCGCGGCGGCCATGCAGGGCGCATACGCGGGCAACCTGGCGGCCATCAAGGGCTACGACGTCGTCTCGACCAACACGGTCGCAGGCGCGGCCCTGGAAGCACTGCTTGAGAAGAATGACCCGTCGGTCACCTTGTCCGGGCTCACCGCCCCGGACCCGTACACGGTCCAGGTCGTGCTGGCCAGCTCGGCCGGCTGGTTCCTGTCGGCTATCGCCCTCGAGGCGACCACCGGCATGGTCGTCGACCAGAACGTGGTCAAGACCGACTTCGACAACTGGTGGACCGTCCCGGCGACCGCGATCGGCACCGGGGCCTACAAGATGACGGCGCGCACGCCCAAGGCTTCGATCGACTTCGCGGCCGTTCCCAACTGGTGGGGGTCGCCCAAGCCGACTGTGACCAAGGTGCACCTGGACATCCTCCAGAGTGCGTCGTCTGCGATCACGGCTTACGAGCAGGGAAGCTACGACCTCTTCGGCTTCGGCGGCTACAGCAGCGGCGCACCCATCGCCGACGTGCTCCGCATCCAGTCGACACCCAACGAAAAGGACCAGCTGCTGCTGCACCCCAAGGTCCGGACGACCTGGGTCAGCTTCAACATGGTCTCGGACGCAAAGCGCGCGGCGAAAGGCCCCTTCACGATGGACCAGGGCCAGTCCGCGCACGACCTTCGCTTGGCGTTTGACCTGGCGATCGACAAGACCAAGCTCGCGTCGGTCGTCTGCCAGAACATCATCTGCTCGCCGGCGACCGGCGGCCTGATCACCAAGGGGCTCGTCGGCTACCTGGGCGATGGCGCCGACCCGCTGGCCGCATTCGACCCTGCCAAGGCCAAGTCGCTCCTCGCGAGCGCTGACCCGACCGGCAGCAAGACCAAGGGCCTGACCTACGCCTACAACTCGAACTCCCCGATCAACAAGGACACCGCGGTCTTCATTCAGGACCAGTGGCAGACCAACCTCGGCGTCAAGGTCGACATCGCGCCGTACGATGGCTCGCCTTTCATCAAGGCCCGCCTCAAGGGCGCTTACGTCCTGTCCCGCGACGGCTGGCAGGCGGACTACAACCACCCGCAAGACTGGTTCGACAACCTGTGGGGCAAGATCCCTGGTTGCCCGGACGCCAACTGCACCAGCGGCTACACCACCTCGGCTTACGACACCTTGCTTGCCAAGGCCGACGCCGAGCCATTGGCCACTGCAGTTCCCGACTACAAGGCGCTCAGCCAGCAGCTGATCAACGACGTCGCTTACATCCCGCTTTATTACTCGGTCGGCGAGTTCCTGATCAAGCCGTACATGAAAGGCGCCGGTACCAACAACTTCTTCGACTACTGGTGGAACCAGTACCAGATCAATTCGCACTAAGCCGTCAGTAAGAGAGGGCGCTCGGTCAAACGAGCGCCCTCTTCTTAATTTGAACGACAATCTGATGTGGGAGGCGGTGGAATGCTGACGCGAGGCACCCTCATCTACATCAGCCAGCGCATTGTGCTGATCGGCTTTACGGTCCTGGCCGTGTCCTCGCTCGTCTTTTTGGGCATTCACCGTCTGCCGGGTGACGCGCTGTTCAGCGAGCATTTCCGCGGCAACGAGGAACAGATCCTTCTGCACCACTACGGCCTGGACCAGCCGCTCTGGGTCCAGTACAAGGACTACGTGGCCGGGGTCGTTACACGCGGGGACCTGGGCGAGTCATTGGTCAACCGGGGGGTCAAGATCACCCCTCTGGTGTTGCGGGAGTTCACTGTGAGCGCCGAGGTGGGGCTGGTCGCGCTCGTCTTCACGATCGGGCTCGGCATGGTGCTCGGGGTGGTGGCGGCGGTGCGCCAGAACACCTGGCTCGACTATGTCCTGACGACCACGTCCGTGATCGGATACAGCATGCCCAGCTTCGTGGTCGCCACCCTCCTGCTGCTCGTCTTCGCCGTGTGGTTGGACAACGTCACCAACGGGGCGTTTTTCTATCAGCTTGGATGGCATGGCACCTATGGCTCCTTTGGTGAGATCTGGCTGCCGGCGTTCGCGCTCGGCTTTCCGTACGCCAGCATCGTGGCCCGCCTCACCCGAGCCAGCATGCTCGAGGTGATCAGGCAGGACTACATTCGCACCGCGCGAGCGAAGGGCCTTCGCGAAACGGTGATCATGGTTCGCCACGCTTTGCGCAACGCGCTCATCCCGGTGACCACCGTACTCGGTCCGCTCGTGATCGGGATCATCACGGGGGGCGTCATCATCGAGAACATCTTCGGCATACCCGGCCTCGGCAAGGAATTTGCGCAAAGCATCCTGAGCAGGGATTATTCGATCGTGATCGGAGTCTTCACGATGTACGCCGCGATGGTCGGCCTGGCCAACCTGGGCGTCGACCTTCTTTATGTGGTGATCGACCCGAGGATTCGTTACTGATGGCCACGGCAATCGTCGCCGCCCGTGTCATGGTCCCGCCGGCACAAGCAAGCCTGTGGAGCGACGCATGGCGGCGGCTTCGGCGAAACCGGCTGGCCCTCGTGTCTGCCTTCTACCTCATATTCCTGGTGGGAATCGCGGTGCTTGGCATCTTCTGGACGCCGTACCGGATGTCCGCCGTCGGCATCGCCCAACCCTACTCCGGCCCCAGCGCGGCCCACCTCCTGGGCGCTGACGGCGTCGGTCGCGACATGCTCAGCCGCCTGATAATCGGTGCGCAGATCTCACTCGTAGTCGGAGTGGGGACGCAGGTGCTGGTGCTCGCCGTCGGGGTGCCGATCGGCCTGCTCGCCGGTTATTACAGGGGCTGGTTCGACTCCGTGGTCTCGTTTGTGATCAACGTCTTTTACGGCATCCCTGACCTGCTCGTGGCGCTGACACTGGTGTTCCTGCTCGGGCCCAGCCTCACCAACATCATCATCGCCATCGTCGCGACGCGGTGGATGGACATGACAAGGCTCGTCCGCGGCCAAACGCTGAGCCTGCGCGAGCGGGAGTTCATCGAAGCGGCGCGGGCCAGCGGAGCCAAGCCGACGAAGATCCTCTTCGGCCACGTCCTGCCCAACGCCCTGGGCCCGATCATCGTCCAGGCGACGTTCGGGATTCCGGCCGCGATCCTGTTCGAAGCCTTCCTCAGCTTCCTCGGTGTGGGTATCCAGCCGCCGACGCCATCCTGGGGGTCGATGGCCGCCGACGGCCTCGCGGCTCTTCGCATCGCGCCGCACATCGTTCTCGTGCCGGCGATCGCCCTTTCGATCACGCTGATGGCCTTCAACTTCCTGGGCGACGGGCTTCGCGACGCCCTCGACCCGCGTTCGCGCCGCTAAAGCCCGAATATGCCGGCCCCAATACTCGAGGTGCGCGGCCTGCGCACTCAATTCAAGACCGACGACGGGATGGTGCGCGCGGTCGACGGTATCGATTTCGAGCTGTACCCGGGCGAGACCCTCGGCATCGTCGGGGAATCGGGCAGCGGAAAGTCCGTGACCGCCCTTTCGATCTTGAGGCTCGTGCCGGAGCCGGGCCGCATCGTAGCGGGCCAGGTCCTCTTCCACGACCAGGACCTCTTGCAGCTCACGGGCGACGAGATCCGCGCGATCCGTGGCCGCGACATCGCGATGATCTTCCAGGACCCGCAGAGCTCGCTCAATCCCGTGCTCCGCACCGGTTTTCAGATCGACGAGGCGATGCTCGCGCACGGCAAGCCCAAGTCCGAGTCGCGCTCGCGCACGGTCGAGCTGTTGAAGAAGGTGCGCATCCCCGCGGCCGAGAGCCGCTACAAGGACTTTCCCCACCAGCTCAGCGGTGGCATGCGCCAGCGCGCGATGATCGCGATGGGCCTGGCCAACGCGCCTTCGATCCTCATCGCGGACGAACCGACAACTGCGCTCGACGTCACGGTGCAGGCTCAGATCCTGGAGCTGCTCGGCGACCTGAACCGAGAGCTTGGCACGGCGATCGTGATGATCACGCACAACATGGGCGTGGTCGCCGGGCTTTGCACACGGGTGCTGGTCATGTACGCAGGCGAGATCGTCGAACAGGGCCCGGTGGACCAGATCTTCGACAATCCACAGCATCCTTACACGTGGTCGCTGCTCCGAAGCATCCCGCGGGTCGACGCGATCCGGCACGATCGCCTGCGGTCGATCGAAGGTATCGCGCCCGACCTGCTGCGTCCCCCGTCGGGCTGCCGCTTCCATCCGCGCTGCCCGTTCCGCATCGAGAAATGCTTTGAAGACGAGCCGAAGCTCGAGGAGGTCGCCGTCGGCCAGAAGGCAGCCTGCTGGGTGACCATGGACCGGGCGCGCAAGGAGATGGGCGCTGACGAGCTGGTCGACATACGCCCCGGCGCCGGCTCCGGCCTACACGCTGGGGAGCTCCTGTAATGGCTGAGACAGCGGTCACCGGCGTGCCCACCCCGGCTCCCACCAGCGCGAAGTCCCTGCTGCGGGTCGAGAACGCGGTCAAGTACTTCCCAGCGGGCATCGGCAGCACTGTGCATGCGGTTGACGGGGTGAGCTTCGAAGTCCGCGAAGGCGAGACGCTCGGATTGGTCGGCGAGTCTGGTTGTGGCAAGTCGACGCTCGCGCGCTTGGTCACACAGCTGCTTCCGGTCACGTCGGGAAAGATCTTCTTCGGCGACGTCGAGCTGACCGGCCTGCGCGGCGAGAAGTTGCGCCAGTACCGCCGGCAGCTGCAGATGATCTTCCAGGACCCGTTCGCATCCCTGGATCCGCGCATGACCGTCGGCGACATCATCGCGGAGCCGCTTGACAACTTCCGTGTGTTGCGCGGGGGCAAGCGCAACGCGCGGGTGCAGGAGCTGCTCAAGATCGTCGGCCTCAACCCCAACTTCAACAACCGCTACCCGCACGAGTTCTCGGGTGGTCAGCGCCAGCGCATCGGCATCGCCCGGGCGCTGGCCCTCAACCCGAGACTGGTCGTCTGCGATGAAGCGATCTCGGCACTCGACGTTTCGATTCAGGCTCAGATCGTCAACCTGCTCGAGGACCTGCAGCGCGAGTTCAAGCTCACGTACCTCTTCATCGCGCACGATCTGTCGGTGGTCCGCCACATCAGCGATCGGGTGATGGTGATGTACCTCGGCAAGATCGTCGAGATCGCTGACAGCGTCGAGACCTACAGCTCGCCCAAGCACCCGTATACGAAGGCGCTGCTGTCGGCGATCCCGGTGCCAGACCCGAAGATCCAGCGTGGCCGCAGACTGGTCGAGCTCAGCGGCGAGATCCCATCTCCGATCCGCCCGCCGTCCGGATGTCGCTTCCACACGCGCTGCCCGATCGCGCGCGTGCCCACGCCATGCGCCGAAGTCGAGCCGCCCCTGGAGGAAAAGCGCCGCAACCACCTGGCCGCCTGCCACTTCTCCAACGACGTTTAGTTGAAACCCCCTCTCTCCGAAGGGGAGAGGGGCGTCCTAATGCTTGAGGATCCGCGCCAGGGTCCAGTCGGAGTCGTAGAGCGCGTTGCCGCCGACGCCCTTCACGTAAGGGTGGGCGAGATACTCCTGCTGGCCGTACACGAGGGCTCCGAAAACCGAGTCGCTGACCAGCATGTACCCGGCGGCCTGGTAATCGAGCACTCCGAGCGTCAGCGGCTTGGCGTTGGCTTGCGCCACGAGGGTGTCGAACGCCGGGTTTGAGTAGCACGACCCGCTGGAGCTAGCACCCGTCGCGAAGAGATAGCTGAACCAATTCTGCGGGTTGTTGTAGTCGGCGCTCCAGCTCTGCCTGAAAGCGCTGTAGGCGCAGCGCCCGTTTCGGTTGTCGAAGAAGTCCTGCCGGTCGACCTCGGTGCAGGCGACGGCAACGCCGAGGTTCTGCTGCCACTGCGCCGCCAGGTTTGCGCACAGTGCCTTGTTGAAGGGGTTGGTGTCGTAGGTGTAGGTCAGGCCTTTGACCTTCGTGCCTTTCGGATCCCACGCCTGGTACTCCGCCTTGGCCGCGACCGGATCGAACTTCGCCGCTGAATCCGTGCCATCGCCCAGGTAGCCGGCGAGCCCCTTGCTGATCAGCCCGCCAGTGGCAGGCGTGCACGTCGTGCCTTGCGAACAGAGTGCGTCGGCCAGCGCCTTGCGGTCGATCGCGGCACTGAAAGCGTGGCGCCCGGTCCGGCCGGCATCCACGCCGGCGAACGGACCAGTCTTGAGGTTGAACCCGATCCAGTACGTCAGGCCCGCGGGTACCAGCTGGAGCTGAGTTTCGAGCTTGGGATCGGTCGCGTAATGGACGGCGACCGCAGTCGGGAGGGACTGGCGGCCGTAGCCGATGAGGCTGTAACCGCCCGCTTCGTAGCGGGTGACCTGGGCGAGCTGGTCGGGGAGGACGTCGATATGGATGCGCTGCAGCGCGCCAGTCTTGCCGCCGTACCAGGCCGGCACCGGCTCGAAGTCCAGCGATTGGCCCGCTGCGCGAGCGGTCATGTGGAACGGTCCGCTCCCAATCAGCGTGTCCGGTTTCGTGAACCACGTGTTGTCGCCGGCGGCCGCAATCACCTTGCGATCCACGACCCAAAAGGGCCAGAGGCCGACCAGCGTGGGCCAGTAGCCTGCCTGCTTGCTCAGCGTCGTGGAGAAGGTGAAGTCATCGATCTTGACCAGCCCGCTGAGCGTCGAGGTTCGGCCGCCGGCCACCGCGTTGTAGCCGGCGATCAGCGAGAAGAGGCCGGCAAAGTCGCCCTGCTTGGCCGCGGCGCGATTCCAGCTGTAGATGAAATCGTCCGCCGTGATGGGATCGCCGTTCGAGAAAAGCGCGTTGGGCCGGACGTGAAAGGTGAAGGTCAGCCCGTCGGCCGAGATGGTGGCCGGCCCGGTCGCGAGGTCGGGGACCTCGTTCAGGGACTGATCGAACTTGTACAGACCCGAGAAAACATTGCGAAAGATATCGACGTCGGTTGGGGACGACATCTGCGCCGGATCGAAGTCGGCCACGTCCTGGGCGATGGGGAAGCTGAGCGTCTGGTCTGGGGCGAGCACTTCCTTGGGAGGTGGGGGAGTGCTCGGGTTGCAAACGGCCAGAAGCACGAGGCCGGAGAGGAGGGCGCCGAGGAGTCTCAAATCGTGAGGATGACCTTGCCGGTGCTCTGGCCGCCGGCCACCAGCGCGAGCGCCTTTGGGGCCTCCGCCAGCGGGACGCGCGCCGAGATCAAAGGCTTGATCCTGCCGGCCGCGTAGAGCTTCGCCAGCGCGTCGGTGGCCGGCTGGATCAGCTCGGGCGCGCGCCGGGAGTACAGGCCCCAGTGCAGCCCGACCACGGAGTAGTTCTTGACGAGGACGTGGCTCGCTGCCACCTGCGGGATCCGGCCCGACGTAAAACCGACGACCACGATGCGGCCTTCGAAGGCGATGCACTTGGTGGAGCGGTCGAAGACGTCGCCGCCGACGGGATCGAACACAACGTCAGCTCCACGTCCGCCGGTGATTGTCTTGACCTCTTCGGCGAAGTCCTGCGTCTTGTACTTGATGACATGGTCGGCTCCGAGCTGCTTGCAAACCGCGGTCTTCGCGTCGGATCCGGCCGTCGCGATGACCGTGGCGCCCGCCGCCTTGCCGACCTGGATCGCGGCACTCCCAACCCCGCCCGCGCCCGCATGCACCAGCAAAATCTCGCCGCGCTGGAGGTTGGCCCGGCGATGCAGCCCGAACCAGGCGGTCTGGAAGATGAGCGTGAAGGCCGCAGCGTCGTCGAACGGCATTGCGTCCGGCATGTGCTGGACTGTGGCCGGCACCGCGTCGGCGATCTCGCTGTAGCCACCCCGCGTCAGGCCTCCGCTGTCGAGCAGCGCGGTCACGCGCTCGCCTTTCTTGAAGCCGCTGGACATCGGCGCGCTTTCCACCACGCCGCTGATCTCGACGCCGGGAACGAACGGGAGCTCTGGCTTGACCTGGTACTGGCCGGCGACCATGAGGGCGTCGAAGTAGTTGATCGCCGATGCGTGCACCGCGATGCGCACGAGCCCATCAGCGGGCGCGCTCGTATCCACGTCTTCGAATCGCATGATCTCGGGCCCGCCCAGCTGGCGGACGACCCAGGCTTTCACCGGGGCAAGGCTACATCAGGCGGGGAGGGTCGTTCCTCGGGCAGGTTCGGTGCACGATATGGTCCGCCCGTTGGCCAGTACTTGCTGGTCGAGCGGCTGAATGGGCGAGACGTCCTGGGTGCGCCGGCCCAGGGAGCTACCTTTCCAGCTCCTCAGCCTGCCAGAGCACGTTGCTGGTTCAATTACGAAATCGTCGTCTGCCGGCGTAGCTCAGCTTGGTCAGAGCAGCGGTCTTTTAAACCGAGGGTCCGGGGTTCGAGTCCCCGCGCCGGCACCAGAATCGAATTCAAAATCGGCTCGGAGCGGTCGGTGACCTTGACGGCGTATTGCCAACGTATAGCCAAGCCGGAGAACACTCCAGGAGGTGTGGGGAGGCGTGAGCAGAAGAAGCAGAGAGTCCAAGTCGGCGGTTCGAACTCGATGAGCAGCGGTTTTTCAGACCGCAACTCCCCAACGAGGTCACGGGCGCCGGATCCTGGTGCCGGCGCCCGTTGGCGACATCGGATGGGATTACGGGAAGTAGCAGTGGTGTATCGAGAGCGGCGAGCTTGGACCGGCCGTCATCTCCCTTCGTTGGAGGTAAATGACGAGCAGGATTACGAACTCCAGACGCTGGTTCCGTTCCGACAGCTTTTTAGCCGTGTTCGCGAACGACTTGGAAGTGGACCAGGGGGGGTTAAGCCGAAGGCCTGGCGTCGGCAGTAGATTGGTGGCAGCTGCTCTGGAGAACGGCCGCAACAATGGCTTGAGAGTCAGGATCCGTTGGTCGGCGCCGCCCCCAACCTGGTGGCCCGTCAGCGGGCCGCCGTCTCCCGTACGACGGTCCCGCCACCTTCGTATCCCGCTTGCTTGAGCATTGCCAGGATCCGCTGGTCGTCGCTGCCGCCAGATGGTTGATTGTTGCCGACGCCTCTACCATCTCGCCCGAAGCTAGCCGCG
>DATINX010000088.1:0-9548 GCA_035473835.1 Candidatus Dormiibacterota bacterium
TACATGGATGCGCAGGCGCCGCCCTACCGGCATGTCCAGATGGCGCGGGAAGGGCGCCAGGCCGGCATGGGTCTCGACCTGGATGTCGTGACGGGCGAGCGGGACGCCGTCGAGACGTAGCCCGGTCATGCCGGCTACAACGGCCGGACGGGTGCGGTTCTCCAAGACGAAGCTCAGGCCATCCTTCTCCGTGCGTAGGCTGACCAGGTCGGCGAGGCCCTCGGCCAGGTAGCGCGGAAGCTCGGGCCGCGGCCGCGGCGACGGCAGCGTGGACGTGACCGTGAAGCGAAGCTCAGTGGTATCGATGACGCTTCCCGCCACAGTCAGAGAGGCATCGAGCCGGTAGACGCCCTCGACCTCGAGTGGCACGCTCAAAGTCGTCGCATTGACGGCGGGCTCGAAAGCAGTCGGCACCTCGACGTCAGCGGCGCCCGAAAACTTTCGCTGCACCGCATCGGCGATGCGACTCACCCCGCGGCGACCCGCGCGCCGCTCGCGCATCAGGTTCCACCGCACGACTCCAACCCCCGATAGTTCCGGATCGTCGTTGACGACGACAAGCCGGCCGCTGAAAGGAACATCTGGACGCTGGATGATTCCGAAAGGCCGGTCGGCATCGAATGCAAGCGGCTCGATGATCAGGCGCGTCGGGCGGAAGGCCCGCGCAAGCGCCTCGAGCGCGGCCTTCGGCTTGCGCGTGCTGTCGAGCAAACCGAAGCCGACACCGGGAAAAGGATCGACGAGGTGATATGCGAAGGCTCCCCAGCACGGCTCGAACTTGCGTGTTCGCAGATGCTCGGCCGCGACCCGCACGACAAATGCTTGATACGCCTGCGACGATTCGACGTACGACTCGAGGCTCGTGTGCGCAGACGGCAAACCCACGCCGCGCTCTGCCCAGTTGACGGGTTGAAATCCGGAGTAACGCCACGCGCCGTCGTCGTCGGGGACCGGCCAGCGATCGCCGATGCTTTCCCACGCCGCCGAGTCGACCGCGGGCAGCGACTGCGCGCCAAAAGCACTGACCATCACAGGCTCCGCGTCTGTCAGCTCTCGCCACGATCCCGACTCCCAGCCGAGCAGCAAGTGCTGGTCGACATCCCCCGACGAGGCGAGCGCGGGGCGCGTGGGGTCCAGGTGCTCGAACGACGCCTTCAGCTCCTGGTCAATGGAATAGTTCTGCCTGATCGCGTTCACGTCACCCAGGTCGGAATTCGCGGCGAGCCAGGGCGGATCGTCGTGAGCAATCCACATCGCGACCGATGGCCGGTTGCGCAGAAGCTCAACCATCTCCGACTGCTGCTCGCGCGCGGCCACGTCGAAGAAGCGTCCGTCGTCACCGCGCGCGTGATAGGCGTACGGGCCAAGGAGAGGGAGCTCCTGCAGGATCAGCATCCCCGCTTCGTCCGCGCGCCGATAGAACTCGGTGGGTAGGACGTTGGCCAGAACGCGAAGCGCATCGAGGTTGCTCTCTCTGGCGATGCGAAGGTCGGCGTCGAATTTCTCGACTACGAGCTCATCGAGCCGGTGCGAGGGTGCGTAGCAGGCGCCGCGCAGGAACATCGGCCGCCCATTGACGGCGAAGTTCCACCGGCGGGGTCCGATGTCCCATTTCAGCTCCCTGAATCCGAATGCTTCCTCGACCCGATTCGCCTCTGAAGCGCCTGCAGCGCGAGCGGTCATCTCCGCGCGGTACATCGGCTGCGGGCCGAACCGCCAGGGCTCCCAGCGTCTGGCGCCGGGGAGCGCCAGCTGCATCGCAACCGTCTGCTCCCCACCACCCGGCAGATGCACCTCGCGATGGATGCGGAGCGGAGCCGCCGATCCCCTGCCGTCCATGGTCACGGCCAGCTCGACCTCCCCGTCCATCAGGCGCCCATCGAGATTCCGCAGCCGCGCCTCCACCTCGAGGCGCCCGTCGCCCGCTTCGAAGCGCGGCTTCAGCCGCATCCAGTCGATTGCGATCGGACCGACGTACTCGAGCCCGACCGGGCGCCAGAGGCCCACCGGCACCTCCCAGCGAAACGGCTCGGGGAGGCTGGAGTAAGCCGATGCCGGATACGGCTTCAGCTCACCGTCGTTGAAGATGCCCATGATGTGGCGCTTCTGCTCGGGTTGGGGCTCAACCGGCGATTCGCAGCAGATGACCAGCAGGTTGTCGCCCTTCAGGTATGGCGTCAGGTCGAAGCCGAACGGGGCGAAGTAGCCGTAGTGCGAGCCGAGCAGCTTGCCGTTGAGCCATGCATGGGTCGCAAGGAACGCTCCGCCGATCCGCAGCAGCACTCGACCCGAATGGTCAGGACGCTGGAACTCCGTCCGGTACCACACCGCCTGGTTCCCTTCGTGGGCCGCGAGCTGGCGCGGCACCTCGATCGGTTTCCAGCCGGCACCGCGGCCCGCGTTCAACCGCTCGGCCTCGCCTTCGCCGAGGGACATCCACACCGCCTCCCACCCGCCGAGCTCGCGCATGGCTCCAGACCGCTGCGCGAGAGGAAGAAAAAGACAGTCGCTCAAGGCCTCACGTCGGCTGTGGTGTGATGCGCGAACGCGCCGTCCGCGGTCGTGCAGAAGATGACCTCGCGCTTCATGGCCTCGGCGAAGGCGGCCTCGCGACCTCGGTCTATCAGCGCCAGTATGCTGCCGCCGAAGCCCGCGCCCATGATGCGGGCGCCGAGGCAGCCTTCGATGCTCCACGCCTGCTCGACCAGCGCATCGACGTTCGGGGTCGAAACCTCGAAATCGTCGCGCAAGCTCTGGTGGGATTCCTTGAGCAGAATTCCGAGCCGCTCGAAACGATGCGTCTTCAGCGCGTCGACGAAGGCGTAGACGCGAGCGATCTCAGAGTCGACGTGCCGGCGGCGCTTGAGGTTTCCCGCCTCAGCCTCGCGCCGGCGTTCGTTGTACGGCGTGTCAGCCAACGAGCGATGCTCGCCCGAATCGATGACCGCGATGACGAGTTCGTCCGGAAAAGGCACTGCTTGATATTCGAGGGTCGAGCAGTCGAGTAGCAAGGCGTGCCCGCGCCGGCCGAGCGCCGAAGCGAACTGATCCATGACTCCGACGTTCACGCCCGTCGCACGCTGCTCAGCACGCTGGCAGGCGACGGCCGCCTCCGCACCGCCCAGCTCCGGATGCATTCCGACCGCGATCGCGACCAGAAGCGCGGCCGACGAGCTGAGGCCGGAGCCGGGCGGAACGTCCGATTCAACCGACGCGGCCTGCGGCGGCTCGTCCAGCTCGATGGCGATGGCGCGCAAATAGTTCAAGCCGCCGCCGATCCTGCTCTCGATCGACCACTCCTTAGCGGCGTGGCCGCTGACGCGCGTGTGGCGATCGATCGCCGCGGGCAGCACGACGCCACCGAGGTAATCGACGTGCTCACCGATGAGGTTCACGCGGCCAGGTGCGCGGCCGTGCCACGCCCTCGGCCGCTCGCGACTAGGCCTCACGGAGCTCCGCGGCCTTGTCCTCTGCGCGTGCGTCGACGATGAACGCCCCCGCGCCGAGCTCCGAGCCCGCCAGGTATTTCAGCTTGTCCTTAGTCCGATTTGGCGGATAGAACTCGACGTGGAAGTGATGGTCTTCGCGCATGCGACCAACTGGCGCCTGGTGCATCGCCATGACATATGGGAGCGGCCGGTTGAAGAGGCGGTCGTATTTCTGCAGCAGCCCCTTCAGGATCCGCGCGAACGAAAGGGTGTCGTCTTCATCGAGGTCGAGCAGCCCGGCGCGGTGACGCCTCGGCGCCAGGTGCAGCTCGTACGGCCACCGCGCGAACGGAGGCACGAACGCGATCCAGTTCTCGTCGCCGAGCACAGTCCGCTCGCCGCCGCGCTCACCTGCGAGCACGTCGCAGTACAGGCATCGCCCGTTTTCGCGCAAGTACCTGCTTTCCGCTCGCAGCTCCTTCTTCAACACTGGCGGCACAAAGGGGTAGGCGTAGATCTGCCCGTGCGGATGGCTCAGCGTGACGCCTATCTCCTCGCCGCGATTCTCGAAGACGTAGACGTAGCGCACGTTGGGGAGGCGGCTCAACTCGCTCGTGCGGTCGCGCCACACCTCGATCAGGTCGCGAATGTGCTCGACGTTCTGCTCACCCAGCGATGAGTCATGATCGGGGGTGTAACAGATGACCTCGCATCGCCCCTGCTCGCCGGTGAACGACGGGAAGCGATTCTCGAACACGGCGATGTAGTAGTCGGGCTCGGGGATCTCGGTTTCGGGGTGACCGGGCCTCGTGGGGCACAGGGGGCAGTGATCCTCAGGCGGGTGATACGTGCGGTCCTGGCGCCAGGGCGCGATGGTGACCCACTCTTCCAGCAGTGGATGCCAACGAAGCTCGCTCACGGTTTCTCGTAATAGATGAGGTAGCGGCCGTCGGCCTTGGGCACGGCTCTCTTCTTGAGCGGTGAAGCGAATCTGGAGGCTTTCGCCCTCCCCAGGCCGCGGGGAGGGTCAGGGTGGGGAATGGTAGTTTTGCTAGCGGGTTCGCTACTCAAGCGCACGCCTCACCGCGTCCGCAGGCGTGTCCACGGAGTCGAGTGCATCTATCGACCAGCTGTCGAGGGCGACGACCGGCCTGCCCAGCCGGCGCGCGAGCGCGATCTCGCTCAGCGTGCCCCATCCCTCACCGATCGCGATCACGCTCTCGGCGGCGGTGACGATGAGGACGTTGCGAGCCTGGCCCATTCCGGTCGGCAGCGAGATCGAGAGGTGCGCGTTGGCGCCGGTCCGATCGCCGTCAGGCAGGATCCCGACCACGGTCCCACCTTCTTGCGCGGCGCCTTCACTCGCCGCGCCGGAAACGCCACCGAGGCCGCCGTTGATGACCACGACCCCCGCCTTCGCAAGCAGCCTCCCCACCTCCCGCGCCGACTCGAGCTGCGCAGCGGTAGCGTCCGAGGCGCCACACACGGCGACATATCTGGTTGGCATCGAGGCATGAGTCTAGTTGGACCAGCATCGTCGGCTGGTACACTTCTCGGCGAAGTTCAACGCCCGTGGGGCAAAGGAGGTGAGGCGGAAGCTTGGATAAACCGAATCGTGGTGCCAACCGCCTCGTTTGCCAGCCGGGAGCTCGGGAGGAAGTGAGCCTCTAGGGCCCCCTTTTCCGAACCCGACTCCTGGAGTCGGAGGCGGAAGCACTGCGAACGTCGACAACAGGAGCCGGGCGAATGCCCGGCTCTTGTCTTTTGTGTAGGTACGATTTCCCGATGGGCAAGAATCTCGCCGACGACCTGTCCAACCGCCTGCAGACAAGCCCCGAGGGCTGGCTGCACGCGATGGGCATCGCCATCACGCACGCGACGCAGGAAGAGGTGCGCGCCGAGATGACTGTCGGCCCGGAGCACCTTCAGGGCTACGGCATCGTCCACGGCGGCGTCCACTGCGGAATGATCGAGTCGCTCGCGTCGATCGGCGCCGCCCTTTACGCGATTCCCAACGGTTCGTCGGTGGTCGGGCTCGAGAACAGCACGAGCTTCATTCGCGCCGTGCGCGCGGGCACCAAGCTGCACGCGGTCGCGAACCCCGTCACGCGCGGCCGTCGCACCCAGGTTTGGGAAGCACGCGTGCTCGATGAGCACGAACACGTGGTTGCGACCGGCCGCGTGCGCCTGCTCTGCATCGACGCCGACCAGCAGCTGGCCGGCGCGAAGGTCACGACCCCGCTTCACCGGCAGTAGCGCTTCTCAGCTGCCGGAGAGGTAGCTGAAAATGATCTCGTCGATCAGCTGCTCGATCGGTGCCAGGTCATCGGTATAGACCTGGCCATGGTATGGCGACACCCTGAGCTTGCCCAGCGCCAGCGCGCTGCTCGCGGCCTCGCCCGCCAGCGGAGCCGACACCAGCCCGAGGTTGTGAGTGACGTCGTTGACCGTGATGGGCGCGGTCGATCCGTAGACGACCGTGTTCGCGTAGCTGGGGTCGTCGAGCAGGAGCACGCTCGGGAAGACGGCCGCCATCGTGCTCGCGAGCGCATCGACGAGCCGGTAATCGGTCGCGGTGCGGCCGACATTGACCGCCACAACGCCGTCCGGATTCAGGTGTGCCTTGACCTGCTGGAAGAACTCTTTGGTCGTGAGGTGAAACGGAATGTACGGCTGGCGATATGCGTCGAGCACGACGACGTCGTAGTGGCCCGCCTGCGTATCGAGCCAGTAGCGCGCATCGGCGACGACCTCATGCGCGCGTGCATCGTCGAGATGGAAGTAGCGGTGCCCGGCGGCCAGGATCTCCGGATCGATCTCCACTCCCGTGATGTCAACCTGGTCGCCGAACGCCAAACGGTACTGGCGCGCCGCGGTGCCGGCCGCGAGGCCTAGAAAGGCTGCGGACCGTGGCGAGGCGGGCGTCGCCTGCGCAGGCCTGAATGCATCCGCCAGCAGCAGGTAGTCCCAGTAGCCGTGCGTGAGGTTGGTCGAGCTGTTGTAGATCGAGTGGATCGCCTGGCCCTCGTTGAGGATCAGCTCGGTCGAGGTCCCGACCTGCACGACCTGGATGTAGTTGTAGGCAGACTCTTTCTCGTAAAGAAGACTGCCGGCCTCCGGTGGCTTGATGCCGCTGGGCAGAAAGATCCACGCGAGCAGCACCGCGACGACGAAGGCCGCATAGATTCGCCGCCTCGGCCAAAGTGCGACCGCTGAGATGGCCACCAGCGCGAATCCGAAGGCCTCGATCGTCGGCCGCGTCCCGTAGGTCGGAATGAACCAGAACACCGGCAGAAAGGTGCCGAGGATGCTCCCCGCTGTCGAAAGCGCATAGACGCGACCGGCCGTGTTGCCGCCTGTAGCGACGTCCTCGAGGAGGAGCCTGATTGCGAACGGGCTCACGCAGCCCAGCAGGGTCACCGGGACCGCGAACAGGAGCACGACGGCGAGCAGCGTGCCGGCCACCAACCCCACGCTCAGGGTGCGGAATCCCTGCTGCGAGGCGAGCAGGATCGGGTAGCTGACGAGCGGGATCACGCCGATCCAGAGGCCCGCCCAGGCGGTGAGCTGATAGAGCAGGTCGTCGCGGGGGTAGCGGTCCGCCAGTCGGCCTCCGATCACATAGCCGGCGGAAAGGTAGACGAGGATCAGGCCGATCAGCACGCCCCAGACGTACAGGCTGGTCCCGAAGTAAGGCGCCAGCAGCCGCGCTGCGCCGAACTCGACGCCAAGCGAGGCCATGCCCGAGACGAAGACGAGCGGCAGCAACAATCGTCGTGACAGGCCGGTGGGCAAGGCTAGAAGACTAGCTAAATGAAGTTCAGCTAAGCGGTTGCTCTGACGCCCACTTGCGTACCTTCTCGTCCATCGGGACCGGCAGCTGGACGTTGACCTCGGCGTAGAGGTCACCCGGCTGCCCGCCCTTGGGATCAGGAAGGCCAAGGCCGCGCAGCCTGATCTTCTTGCGGTTCTGCGTCTCAGGCGGAACCTTGAACTGCACCTGCCCCCCTTTGAGCGTCGGCGCAGACACCTCGCCACCGCGGAGCGCAACGTTCAACGGGACCGGCACCGACACGCGCACGTCCTTGCCCTCCCTGGTGAATATCGGATCGGGGGTGACCTGTACCGTCGCGCGCAGCCCGGGCACGCGCAGGACTGTGCCCTCCTTCACGCCGGCCGGAACCTGCACCTCGACGCGCCGCCCGCCGGGGAGCTCGACCGTGCGGCTGGTACCGCGGTAGACCTCGCCCAGGCTCACGTTGATGGGAGCCTCGACGTCGAGCGGCGCCGGCCTGGACCTCGTCCGCGCGGAGTTGCCGAAGATCGATCCGAAGATGTCTCCAAAGGAACCGCTCTCGCCGAACAGGTCCTCCATCTCCTCGGGCGAAACCGTGCGGTACTGCGCGTCGGGCCCGCCCTGCTGCTGGGGCCGGAATCCACCGCCTGCGCTTCTTCGCGGGGCGCCGGCGCCAGGCTGCACGCCCGCCTGCTCCGCGGCGCGCCAGTCGGCGCCGAACTCGTCATAGAGCTTCCTCTTCTTGGCGTCCGACAGGACGTCGTGCGCCTCGGAGAGCTCCTTGAACTTCGATTCAGCCTGCTTGTCCCCGGCGTTCAGGTCGGGGTGGTGCTTGCGCGCCAGCTTGCGGAAGGCAGACGTGATCTCCTTCTGCGTCGCCGTCCGCGAGACGCCCAGCACATCGTAGTAATCCTTGGTTTTCGCCACTGCTTAGCTATGTACCCGCTTGAGCAGGCCGATAAATCCCGTCAGCGCGGTGTACCCGAGGCGCTGGTTGATGTGAAGCATGGGAGCGTTCTCCGAATCATTGTCGGTGCCGACGGAGGGCACCCCCAGCTCCACCGCCTGCGCCAGGGTCTGCAGCTTGATGGCGCGCGCCAGGCCGCGCCCGCGGTGATCCGGGTGGCAGCACGTGTATCCAGTCCAGACGCGCCCCCGCACCGGCGGGTAGCGCAGGTACGACATCGCCACCGGCATTTCGTCACCGTGTAGGACGATCCACCAGCGGTCGTGGGGCCGGTCGGGCGCACCGACCCGCTCGAGGAAATTCTCGAAAGCCTCGGGCAGGAGCGGGAAGGTGGTCGGGATGTCCTTTCTCGTCACGTCATCGAGCGCGTGGAGAGCCTCGAACCTCCGCGGTGCCCGCCAGCCCGCGAGGGTTGTGATCCTGTAGCCGTCGCGCTCAGCGCCTGCTTGCGCCTGTTGCGCCTCTTGCTTGAGCCTCGCTCCTTCCGACCGGAGGTCGAGCTCCCACACCTTGTCGACCCGATCGCGCTCGTAGCCGCACCGGGACAACACCTCAAGCGCCTCCGGCTCGTCTTCCCCGACGTACGCCTCCAGCACACGCGAGCCGGTGGCCGCCGCCTCGTTGGTGACCCAAACCCACAGGAACTCGAGAAGGCCGGCGTCGAGGTAGGCACGGTCGAGGGCCGCCCCGACCTCGCATTTGCGCTCCGCGTCCAGCGCGCGCGGGCCGTGAATCCACTCGAGGTAGGCGACCGGGCGTCCGTGCAGCTCGGCGATGAAGCGGGCCATCGACCAGCCGTTGCGGGGGTGCTCCCAGCGGAAACGTGTGACAACCGGGTCCTGTGGGAACGCCGGGTACGAGGCGGTCGTCAGGTCGGCCGCGAGGCCCGCGTCGTCGAGGGCCGCCGGCCGCAGCGTCGGCTCCGTCACAGAACAGACTCTAAAGCTGGATCACTTTGGGGACTATCGCGGTCGCGCTCACATCCAGGATCCCCACCGTCGGCGGCAGGTGGTCGCGCATGTGCCGTGCCACCTGCAGCCAGGACCATTCGAACCTGCCCGGCTTCTCGGATAGCCGCTGCGCGGTGGTGCGTGGGTTCCATTGGTGCACGCCTCCCGGGTTGAACAGGAGCGTGCCGTCGAGTGTCTCTGTACAGGGCCGATGCGTGTGGCCGAACACGATGGCATCGACGCGGCCGAATCGGGTCCGCAGCGCTCTTGGAAGTCCGGGGTGCGCATGGTACGCGCCGAGGCTCAGCGTCCAAAGCAAGGTTTGGGGCTCCTCGATCCACCGGCTGCGGTTGCCATGCAGGATCACGATTTGCCGGCCCTCGACCTTCAGCTCCCGACTCGACGGC
>DATINX010000089.1:0-13593 GCA_035473835.1 Candidatus Dormiibacterota bacterium
TCTAGACGCGATCACTTTCGTGGTCGCGTTCGTCATCGCGCTCGTTCTCTATCCGCCACTCATCCGCACGCTGCGGCGGATGAAGTCGGGTCAGGTGATCCAGACCGAGCTGCCCGAGAGCCATCAGAAAAAAGCGGGCACGCCCACAGGTGGCGGCATCCTTTTCGCCGCCCTCGGCATCATCGGCGGCGTCCTCGCGGCGATCGCCGGCCATGCCGGCGCGCTGCCCGCCGTCAGCGGTCTCGTTGCCGGCGGCCTCATCGGTTTCGCCGACGACCAGAGCAAGCTGCGGGTGGGCTCGCTGGGCATCCCCGCGCGCCTCAAGCTTCCGATCCAGTTCTTTCTCGCGCTGCCGGTCGCGGCGATAGCTCTGTCGCAGGGTGGTTCGCAGCAGTACTTGCTGCCCTCCTCGCCGTGGCTGCTGTTTCCACTCGCCGTGGTCGCCATCGTCGCCACAGCCAACGCGGTCAACATCACCGACGGCATGGACGGGTTGGCTGGCGGCCTGTCTGCGATCGCCCTGGTCGCGCTGACTCTTCTGCTGCCGGGCGCTCCCGCCGGCGAGAAGGCCGTGGCGATGTCTCTCGCTGGGGCGCTGGTCGCATTCCTTATCTTCAACCGGCACCCGGCGCGCGTGTTCATGGGCGACACGGGCGCGCTCGCGGTCGGCTACGCGCTCGCGGCGATGGCGATCCAGCAGGGCGTGCTCATCCTCCTTCCTCTGCTCGCGCTCGTGTTCGTGCTCGAGACACTGTCTGTCATCATTCAGGTGGCTTACTTCAAAGCCAGCCACGGACGTCGTGTTTTCAAGATGGCCCCGATCCACTTCACGTTCCACCACGAGGGTTGGTCTGAGAACCGCATCGCGCTCTCCTTTTGGGGCGCGGGGCTCGTCTCAGCGCTGGCTGCTGCCGGGGTGGCGCGGCTGATCACGTGACGGCCCTCGTGGTGGGCGCGGCGCGCAGTGGCGTCGCGCTGGCCGGGTACCTCGTCGGGAAAGGTGAGCGGGTGCGCGTCGTCGACAAGAAACGTGAGCCAGAGCTGCGTCATGAGCTCGAGCAGCTGCCCGCCGGGGTGGACCTGACGCTCGGAGGCTATGACGACTCGGTGCTGGCGGGGGTCGACGTCGTCTACGCGAGCCCCGGCGTGCCATGGGACTCCCGGCTGCTGAACGACGCGCGGCGGCTGGGCATCACGGTATCGAGCGAGATCGACTTGTTTTTGCGCCTGTGCCCGGGGACGGTGGTCGGGATCACCGGCACCAACGGCAAGACCACCACCACCGCGCTGACCGGCGACGTGCTCGCGGCCGGTGAGAGGCCGGTCATGGTCGGCGGCAACATCGGCGACACGGTTCTCGATCGCCTCGACGAGGTGACGCCGCGCCACTGGGTCGTGCTCGAGCTGTCCAGCTTTCAGCTGGAATCGGTCGAGCGGCCGCGATTCCACGTCGGCGTGATCCTGAACATCACCCCGGATCACCTCGACCGCCACGGCACGTTCGAGCGATATGTCGACCTCAAGGGGCGCGCTGTCGAGTTTGCGGGCGCGGACGACTTCGCCGTCCTCAACAGCCGCGATATGGCCGTGCGCGGATTGGCGGCCAGGACCCACGGCCGTGTCGTGTGGTTCGACGAGCATGAGCCGGTCCCGCCGATGCCGCTGCCCGGCCGGCACAACCTCGAGAACGCCCTCGCCGCGGCGGCGGTCGGCCGCATCGCCGGCCTCTCGGATGCGGCCATCGACGCCGCGATCCGCTCGTTCAAGGGCGTCGAGCATCGCATGGAGCTGGTCGGCGAATGGGACGGCGTGCATTGGTACAACGACTCCAAGGCGACCAACCCTGATGCCGGGCGGGCGGCGCTGAGCGCGTTCCCGAATACGCCGGTGGTGCTCATCGCGGGCGGCTACGGAAGCGGCTTCGAGCTCGGCGATTGGACAGCGGATGTCTTGCGGCACGTCGACGCAGTGGTGCTGATGGGCGCGTCCGCCGATCTGCTCGCCAGGGAGCTGGCACAGCATCCGAAGGTCGTCCGAGCGGCGGACCTCGAGGAGGCGGTCGAGCTCGCCGCGGGCCTGGCCCGGCCGGGCGGAGTCGTCCTTCTGAGCCCCGCCTACAAGAGCTTCGACATGTTCAGTGACTATGAGGACCGCGGGCGTCAATTCAAGGCGCTGGTCCGCAAGAGGTTCGAGCGATGAGCGTAGCCACCCGGGCGCAAACGTCCCGCGGCGCCGGCAAGGGCATTCGACATCCAGACCGCCTGCTCATGTTCACAACGGTTCTGCTTTGCGGCGCCGGGTTGGTGATGGTCACGAGCGCGAGCGTGGCCTTCGCATACACCCAGCACCAATCGGCCTTCTATTACGCGGAGCGCCAGGCGATCTGGATGGCCATAGGTTTCGTCGCGCTGTTCTTCCTCGGCCGCGTCGACTACCGGCGCATCCGTCCGCTCGCGCCGGCGGGCGCCGTCATTGCGACGCTGCTGATGCTCCTGGTCCTGGTGCCGCATCTGGGCGTGACCGTCAACGGGGCTCGTCGCTGGTTCGATGCGGGACCGCTGGGGACCTTTCAGCCGTCCGAGCTGGGCAAGCTCGCGTTCGTCTTCTTCGTCGCGCATTGGGTCGATCGAAACGCGGCCCATCTCGGCGACATCAGAAAAGGGCTGGTGCCCATCGCGGCGATGCTGGCCGGCGTGCTCGCTTTGTTGATGCTCGAGAAGGACCTGGGCACGTCCATCGTCATCGTGGGCATCTTCCTGAGCGCGTATTGGGCCGGTGGAGGTCGTTTCCGCCACATGGTCTTGCTCGTCGGCGGCCTCGGCCTCGCGTTCCTGGTGGTCACGGTGCTGGAGCCGTACCGCTTCGCGCGCCTGACGAATTTCAAGAACCCGTTTGCCGACCCCCTCGGCGCCGGCTTCCAGTCAACACAGGCGCTCTACAGCCTCGGGTCGGGCGGGTTCTTCGGGGTTGGGATCGGCCACTCGGTCGAGAAGTACGGCTGGCTGCCGGAGGCCCATACCGACTTCATCTTCGCCATCATCGGCGAGGAGACCGGGCTCATCGGCACCACTCTGGTGATGGCGGGGTTCCTGTTCTTCGCCGTGCGCGGATATCTCGCTTCACTGCGCGCGTCAGACCGGTTTGGCGTCTGCCTGGCCGCGGGCATCACTACGTGGATCGCGTTCGAGGCCCTGATGAACATGGCCACGGTCACCAACACGTTGCCGATCGCGGGCGTTCCGCTGCCGTTCTTCAGCTACGGCGGCACGGCGCTCGCGACCACCCTGGCCGCGGTCGGCCTTCTCCTGAGCGTTGCCCGCTTCGGCGCGGGCACCGGATTTGGGGACAAGAAGAAGAGGAAAGATGAGGGTATTGATAGCTGGCGGCGGGACCGGTGGGCACCTGTATCCGGCCCTCGCGGTCGCGCACGCATTTCGCGCTGAGGAGCCGGATGGAGCGCTCCTGCTGGTCGGGCGGAAAGGCGGCCCCGAAGAACGGCTCGTGCCGGCGGCAGGTTTCGACCTGGCGACGGTCAACGTGCGCGGCCTCGACCGGGACGCGGTCTGGAAGAACATCGCCCTGCCCGCGATCGTTCCCGTGGCGTTCCTCGCCGGGCTGCGCATCGTCGGGCGTTTCAAGCCCGATGTCGTCCTCGGCATGGGCGGCTACGTGATGGCGCCCGCGGTTGCGGCCGCGCGCAGGCGTGGGATCCCCTACGTGCTGCACGAGAAGGACGTGCGCCCAGGGCTGGCGACGCGCTTTTTCGCGGCGGGCGCGGCCGCGATCTGCACCACGCTGCCCGGCACCGAGAAACGCCTGAACAACAAGCGATTCGAGATGACCGGTGTGCCGCTGCGCGAAGGCTTTGAGCCGCGCACCCCCGCAGTGCCTCCGCGCCGCCTGCTCATAACAGGCGGCAGCCAGGGCGCGCGCCACATCAACGAGGCGGTGTGGGGATCTCTGGATGAGCTGCGCAAACGGTTCCAAGAGGTCGTGCACATCGCCGGCCGCCAGGGAGCCGAGGGTGTCGCCCAGCACGCTTCGCCCGGCTACCGCGGGCTGGCGTTCACCGATGACATGGCCGAGCTGATGGGCAGCGCCGACCTGGTGGTCAGCCGCGCGGGCGTGGGCACGATCGCGGAGATCACTGCGGTCGGCCTGCCGATGGTCCTGGTTGCCGGCACGTTTGGCGGCGGTCACCAGGTGGACAACGCGGAGGCGATGGCCGGGTTGGGCGCGGCGGTGAGCATCCCCGACGCCGACCTCAGCCCGGCCACGCTCATCGCCACCATCGACTCGCTGACGCCGGAGCGCCTGCGCGCGATGGCAAACGCATCATCGGCCGCGGGCCGGCGCGACGCCGCCCAGCGCGTGCTGGCCGTCCTGCACCAGGTCGTGCGTAGGTGAAGGTCCACCTGATGGGCGTCGGCGGGGCGGGCGTATCGGCTCTGGCGCGGGTCTTCCTCGCGCGCGGCGACGAGGTCAGCGGATGCGACATGCGCGAATCGGACACCACGGCCGCGCTCGAGGACGCCGGAGTCCGCATCCAGATCGGTCACGATCCCGAGCACGTCCTGTTCCAGGATCTTCTCGTCTACAGCGGCGCGATCAAGAGCGTGCCGGAGCTCGATGCGGCGAGGGCGATGGGCGTCAAGGTCCTGTCGCGCGCTGAGATGCTGGCCGAGCTCATAGCGGAGTCGGACTCGATCGCCGTCGGCGGCAGCGCGGGCAAGACAACCGTCACCCACATGACCGGTCACATCCTCACCGAGGCGGGTCTCGACCCGACGGTCCTTGTCGGAGACGGATCGAGCGCGCGTGCCGGCAAGTCGGGTCTGCTCGTGGCGGAGGTGGACGAGTCGGACGGAACGCTCGCTCTTCATCACCCGAAGCGCGCGATCGTCACGAACATCGAGTTCGATCATCCGGACCATTTCAAGGATGTCGAGGCAGTCCGCGACCTGTTCGCCGAGTTTGTGGGAGGCCTGCCCGCCGATGGCGTCGCTGTGCTTTGCGCTGACGACGCGCTGGCCGTCGCGCTGGAGACTCCCGCACGGCGCGTCACGTACGGGTTCAGCGATCGCGCCGACTACCGATGTTTCGACGGCCGGCCCTTTGCGATTCATCACGGCGGGCGCGAGCTGGGCCGGGTCAACCTGCGCCAGCCTGGGCGCCACAACGTTCAGAACGCCACCGCCGCAGCCGCGATGGCGCTCGAGATGGGGGTGAGCTTCGCGGACGTCGCGGGCGCGCTGGCCCGCTTTCCGGGCGCGCATCGCAGGCTCGAGTTCCTCGGAGTCTTCCAGGGCGCGGCGGTCTACGACGACTATGCGCACCATCCCACCAAGGTGCGGGCTACGCTGCAGGCGGTCCGCGAGCTGCGCCAGCGCCGCCTCATCGTGGTTTTTCAGCCGCATCGGTATTCGCGCCTGGCCGCGCTGATCCAGGACTTCTCGCGGTCCTTCACCTCGGCCGATCGCGTGCTCGTGCTCGACGTGTACGGCGCCGGAGAGGACAACCCGACCGGCATCCAGGCGCGCGACCTGGCGGACTTGATCCCCAACGGCGTCTACGTGGGCTCGTTTCAACGCGCGCGCGAAGCGCTGGAAGAACTTGTCGGGCCTGACGACGTCCTCTTGCTGATGGGCGCGGGCGACATACGGAAGCTGGGCGATGAGCTGGCGCAAAGAATCTAACCTGGCGTGGCTGCGCGCGCTGCCTGGGGTGCGCACCGGGGAGCCCCTGGCTTCGCGTACATCCTTTGGCATCGGCGGCCCGGCAGAGTTCTTCGTCGAAACGGGAAACACTCAATCCATCGAAGCCGCTCTCGACGGATGCAGGATCCGCGGCATCCCTTACCTGCTGCTCGGGGCGGGCACGAACCTCCTCGTCGCCGACGCCGGTATCGAGGGCCTGGTCCTCCGCGTCGTCAATCGCGACTACGAGGTTGAGGGCACCCGCATCCGCGCCGGGGCTGGGCTGAAGATGATGAGGCTGGCCCGGATCGCGGCCGACGCCGGCTTGCGGGGTTTCGAGTTCGCCATCGGAGTGCCGGGCACGGTGGGCGGCGCGGTCTATCAGAACGCCGGCTGTTGGGGCAAAGAGCTGGGCGAGGTGCTGGTCGAAGCCAGCGGCTTCCAGCCAGGCGCCGATCGGCGCGCATGGAGCCCCGCCGACCTCCAGCTCGGCTATCGCACGTCAGCGCTGCGCGAGGGGCCGCTTCGCGGCGCGCTCGTCATCGACGCCACCATCAAGCTCGAGCGGGGCGACGGGGAAGAGGCCAAGCGTTTGATGTCCAAGCTCACGAACGAACGCAATCAGACGCAGCCGATCAAGACCAAGAACTGTGGCAGCGTCTTCAAGAACCCGGCGGGCGACTCGGCGGGACGGTTGATCCAGGCCGCGGGGCTGAAGGGCGCGCGCCAGGGCGCCGCCGTCATCTCCGAGCTGCACGGGAACTTCATCGTCAACGAGGGCGGCGCGACCGCCGCCGAGGTGGCGGCGCTCATCGAACACGCTCACGCGGAGGTCATCCGCCGCTTCGGCGTCGACATGCAGCGAGAGGTCGAGCTCGTGGGGCGCTGGAGTTGAAGATCGCCGTCCTGCGCGGCGGGCGGTCAGCAGAGCGCGAAGTGTCGCTGCGCTCGGGCACGCAGGTAGAAGCGGCGCTGCGCCGGGGCGGTCACGAGGTCTCCGGCGTCGACCTCGACATGAACACATGGGACGTGCTGCGTGATGGCGGGTTTGCGTGCGTCTTCAACGCGCTGCACGGGCGCTTCGGCGAGGACGGCACCGTGCAGGGGATGCTCGAGCTGCTGGCGCTCCCCTACACCGGCTCGGGCGTGCTCGCTTCGGCCCTGTGCATGGACAAGTCGCGCGCAAATGCGGTCATGGCAGGCGCGGGCCTGCACGTGCCCGAGTACGAGGAGCTGGAGCTCGAGCACGGCCTGAGCGCCGAGACGGTCGACAGGATGGTCGTGCATTTCGGTCTGCCATTGGTCGTGAAGCCGGTGCGAGAGGGATCCACCATCGGCATCACCATCGCCCGCGATGCCGACCAGGTCGCGAGCGGGCTGGTGCTGGCTGCGCGCTACGACCGGCGCGTCCTGGTCCAGAAGTTCGCCGAAGGCACAGAGATCACGGTCGGCGTGCTCGCCACGCCGGAGCTGGAAGTGCTGCCAACGCTCGAGATCGTCAGCGACAACCCGGTCTACGACTATGACGCGAAGTACACAGCGGGCAAGTCACACCACATCATCCCCGCGCGGATCCCGGATGCCGCTCGCCACGACGCGTCGCGCGCCGCAGGTCGTGCGTTCACAGTCCTCGGTTGCTCTGGGATGGGACGGGTCGACCTCATCGTGGACGCGTCCGGGACGCCCTGGCTTCTCGAGGTGAACACGGTTCCCGGCCTCACCGAGCTGTCGCTCCTGCCTGACGCCGCGCGTGCGGCGGGGATCACATTCGACGAGCTGTGCCAGCGCCTCGTCGACCACGCGATCGGCCGGCATGAACATCGCGTCGGCCCATCCCCCTCTCCCCATCGGGGAGAGGAGCGCAGCGCGTCATGAGATTCCGCCGACGCCGCTCGCTCCTGCCCCGGATCGGACGCAGGCCGAGCCCAGAGGAGGCAGCGCCGCTCAAGGGCCAGCTGTGGACGCGCTCCGAGCAGAACCTCCGCGAACCGGACGTCAATCCCCTCCGTCGCGCGGCCGCAGTCGTGGTGGCGGTGGCCGAATTCGCGCTTCTGGGCTGGCTGTGGTTCGGTCCGGCCCTCGCGGTCAAGTCGGTCGCGATCACCGGCGCGCATCACCTCACGCCGGCGCAGGTGGAAGCGACCGCCCGGCTGAGCGGGAGCGGCTCGATCATTTCCGTCGACGGCGAGTGGGGCCGGCAGCAACTGCTCAACCAGGTCTGGGTGCGCACCGCTCAGGTCGACCCTCACATGGACGGCACCGTCGTCGTACGCATCAGCGAGTGGCAGCCCGTGGCCGCCTATCACTCGGGCACGGCGAAGAAGTACTTCCTGCTGTCCAGCCAGGCGATGGTGTTGGGGCCGGCTCCGTCGGCCGGGTCGCTGGTCGACGTGCAAGGACCGGCGGGCGCCGATCCCAAGATCGGCACGCAGGCGATCGACCCTACCCTCTTGGTGGCGCTCGTCAACATGCAACGCGGCTTTCCGACTCTCATCGGACAGGAGGTGGCGAGCTTCATCTTCGATTCCTGCGGCGATCTGACCCTTCTCGCCAAACGCGGCTGGAAGGTTTACTTTGGCCGCGTACTGACGCCAGAAGAATTTGCGACCCTGCGTGACAAGCTCGCCGCTCTAAAGGCGATCGCGGGCCACGGCAACGTGGACTACAGCTCGGTCGACCTCGAGTACGTCAACGTCATGAACCCTGCAGAGCCCGCCGCGGGCTACAAGGCTCGCGAACCGGCAACACCGTCTCCAGCACCCGGTGCGCCGCAGCCGTCGCCATCGCCGATGCCGCAATGCAAGTAATCGTCGTCGCGATCCTGTTCGCGCTCCTCGGCGTCGTGCTCGGACTCATGTCGCCGCTCACGATTCCAATCACTTATGCGCGCTACACCGCGGTCGCTCTGCTCGCGGCGCTCGACTCCATCTTCGGAGCGTTCAAGGCCTACATCGCGGGGACGTTCGAGCCACGAGTCTTCTTCAGCGGCCTGCTCACCAACATGACGCTGGCCGCCGGCCTGACCTACTTCGGCGACAAGCTCGGCGTCGACCTGTCGATCGCCGCCATCGTCGCGTTCGGGGTCCGCATCTTCAATAACCTGGGAGCGATACGGAGACATTATCTGTAGGCCTGGTTATCAACTGGAGGCACAAGAGCTAGTCCCGGCCTGCGACCCACCCACAAAATCTGGTTCCGCAGAACCCCGGATGCCCTTATAATTCCGGCAACCCGCCCGTATCTCTCTACGTTCCAGGAGGCGTCCCAGCACAGCTTTGCAAAGGCGGAAACGAGCCGTCGGTCTTGACCTAGGCACGAGCCGGGTCGCGGTTGTCATCGCCGAGTCTGACGAGTCCAACGGACCCGTGAGCATCATCGGCGTGGGCGAAAGTCCGTCTGACGGCCTGCGCAAGGGAGTGGTTGTCAACCTCGACAAGACGATCGCATCCATCCAGGCCGCGGCGATAGGCGCCGAGCGCATGGCGGGCCAGCGAATCGAAACGGTCGTGGTCTCGCTGGGCGGCACGCACCTGTGGTCGCAGAACTCGATGGGCGTCGTCGCCGTGGCCGGCGGTGATCGCGAGATCGGCGAGGACGACGTCCAGCGCGTGGTCGAAGCCTCGCGAGCGGTGAGCGTCGCGTCCGACCGCCAGGTCATCCATGTCATCCCGCGTGCGTACACGGTCGACGGGCAGGAGGGCGTGCGCGACGCCATCGGCATGATGGGCCACCGCCTCGAGGTGGAGACCAACATCATCACCGGTGCGCAGACGGCGGTCCAGAACGTCATCAAATGCGTCCACGGTGCCGGCTTCGACATCGACGACGTGGTCTGCGCCGGGCTCGCGGCCGGCGAGGGAGTCGTGACGGAGCAGGAGCTCGACCTCGGCGTCTGCATCGTCGACATCGGCGCCGGCACCACCGGTGTGGTCGTTTACAACGACGGCGCCGCGCGGCACCTGGCCGTTCTGCCGGTCGGCGGCAACCACGTGACCAGCGACATCGCCATCGGCCTGCGCACGACGCTCGACGAGGCGGAGGGCTTGAAGCTCAACTACGGCCACACGCTGCCTGAGGTGATCGACCACGGCGAGAAGGTCGAGGTCCGCCAGGTCGGCGGCGACCGCATCAATGCGCTGCCCCGGCGCTTCCTGGCGGAGATCATCGGCCCGCGCATGAAGGAGATCTTCCAGATGGCGCGCGAAGAGGTGCGCAAGAGCGGCTTCGACGGCCTGCTGCCGGCGGGCGTGGTCGTCACGGGCGGCGGGGCGCGTCTGATGGGCACCACCGACGCCGCTCAACTGGTGTTCGACACATCGGTGCGTCTGGGCACTCCATCCGGCGTGAGCGGTCTTGCCGACCGGGCGCAGGGACCGTCATACGCGGTGTCCGTCGGGCTTGTGAAGTGGGGCCTGAAGGCGCACGGGCGCAGCTTCAACAACGCCCGACAGCAGGCGACGTTCGGTCAGAAAACAGTGAGGTGGCTGCGAGATTTTTTCTAGAGAAGAGACCCGAAACCAGCTGGAGCTCGCCATAGCGAAAGCACATCACCAGGAGGACGTAATGAAGGAAAGCCAATTGCACGAGGGGCGAGCGCGCATCAAGGTCGTCGGCTGCGGTGGCGGCGGCGGGAACGCGGTCAATCGCATGATCTCGAAGGCCATCAAGGTCGAGTTCATCGCCGTCAACACCGACAAGCAGGCGTTGGAGCGCTGCCAGGCCGACGTCAAAGTCCAGATGGGCAACAAGGTCGCCCGCGGACTCGGCGCCGGTGGCGACTGGACGCGAGGCCGCGACGCCGCGGACGAGAGCCGTACGGAGCTGTCGGCCGTGGTCCAGGACTCTGACATGGTCTTCATCACCGCCGGCATGGGCGGCGGCACCGGCACCGGCTCGGCGGCCATCGTGGCCGAGCTGGCCAAGGAGGCGGGGGCCCTCACCATCGGCGTGGTGACCAGGCCGTTCGCGTTCGAAGGCCGCATCCGCAACGACACGGCCGAGGAGGGCATCAAGGCGCTGCGGAGCCAGGTCGACGCGCTGATCGTGGTCCCTAACGACCGCCTGGCCCAGGTCGCAAGCTCCAAGACCACACTCGAGGAGGCCTTTCGGATGGCGGACGACGTGCTCCGCCAGGGCGTCCAGGGCATCTCCGACCTGGTGACTCAGCCGGGTGTGATCAACCTCGACTTCGCCGACGTGAAGGCGATCATGGAAAACGCTGGAGAGGCGCTCATGGGCATCGGGCACGGCGCAGGTGACACGCGTGCCGAGGATGCCGCCAAGCAGGCCGTATCCAGCCCGCTGCTGGAGACGTCCATCGACGGCGCCAAGGGCATCCTGTTCAACATCACGGCCGGCAAGGACATCACCTTGCAGGAGGTCCAGAAGGCGGCCGAGATCGTGCGGTCGGCGGCCGACCCAGGGGCCAACATAATCTTCGGCGTCGTCCGCGACGACACCATGCAGGGCGAGATCAAGATCACCGTCATCGCCACCGGTTTCGGAGGCAAGACGCAGTCCGAGGCCAAGCAGGAGGTTCGCCGAACGACCTTCGACCGGCCGGAATACGGCGCTGAGGACCTGGGCGATATCAACATCCCCGCGTTTCTCCGCAACCGAATGTAGGAATAACAACCCAAATGAGAATCCGAACCGCGGGAAAGCGAGCAGCAGCGCTTGCCCCGCCGCGTAGCCGCGGGGTCGGCTTTGCCGACGCTGCGATGAGAGGAAACCGGCAGGTTTCCTCTCATATCTAACCCATGCGTTGCCCGTACTGCGGTCACCACGACCTGAAGGTGGTCGACTCCCGAGACTCCGAGGTCGGTGAGGCGATCCGCCGCCGGCGTGAATGCCTGCAGTGCGGGCAGCGATTCACCACGTACGAACGCATCGAGGCGGTGCCGTTCTACGTCACCAAGAAGGACGGCCGGCGCGAGGATTTCGATCCCCAGAAGCTCTTCACTGGCCTGAAGAAGGCGACCGAGAAGCGGGACATCTCGCCAGAGCGGCTCCGCGCGATCGTCGACGACATCGAGGCGGAGCTGCGGCGGTCGGGGCGCGTCGAGATCCCCAGCGGGGAGATCGGCGAGATGGTCATGGACCGGCTGCGCGACCTCGACGAGGTCGCGTACATCCGCTTCGCGTCCGTCTACCGGGAATTCATGGACCTTCAGCAGGTCAAGCGCGAGATAGAGCAGGTCCTGAGCTCCCGTCGACCTGGATAGATGCATAAGCCGGGTGAAACCCGGCCCCCTGGCCACGCTCGCGTGGAGTCGTCCCGCCCGTAAGCTCACTGCCGTGAGCGCAATCCCGCAGGTCCTGAAGATCCCTGCGCTCGAGGCGGAGCCAGGTCTGGTACACGGCTTCTCGACCACGTCGCTCGGCTCGATGGGTTTGACGCAAGCGCCCGACCCCGATGTGGTGATGGCGTCACGACGCCATTTCGCGCGCGTCCTCGGCATCGATGCCGAGCCGCTCACGGTGGCCGGCGCGGTGCATGGCGCCGCAGTCGCCCGGGTCGACGAGCACAAGGACGTGATCCGAGGCGTGGACGCGCTCGTGACGAATCGCCGCGGCGTGGCCCTGTTCGCTACATATGCAGACTGCTACCCCATCCTGCTGTGGGACCCGGAGCACAGATGCGCCGCACTCGCACATGCCGGATGGCGTGGCACGCTCGCCCGTGTCGGCCCGGCCGCGCTCAAGGCGATGCGCGACGAGTACGCGACGAATCCAGCGCGGGTCAAGGCGGGAATCGGGCCCGGCATCTGCGGCCGCTGCTACGAGGTGGGTGAGGACGTCGCGGGTCAGTTCGATGCGGCCTTCACGCGCGCCGGCGACGGTGGACGGTACCTGCTCGACCTGGCCGCCGCGAACAAGGCTCAGCTCGAGGCGGAAGGGGTGGCCGACGTCAACATGATCGGCGTGTGCACGAAGGAGACCGAGTATCTGCCATCTCACCGGCGCAGCCCTGACGGAACGCGTTTCGCCGCGATCGTCGCCATCAGGTGAGCGTCGCCGCCAACCTCGCTCGGGTGCGCGAGCGCATCGCGCGCTCCGGCCGCAACCCAGACGAGGTCGCGATCGTCGCCGTCACCAAGGGCTTCGACGTCTCCGCCTGCGGCGAGGCGCTGCGGGCAGGTCTCCGCATGCTGGGCGAGAACCGGGTCCAGGAGGCTATCGGGAAGATCGACCAGCTTCCCGATGCGGAGTGGCATCTCATCGGCCACCTGCAGACGAACAAGGTTCGCCTGGCGGCGGGTCGCTTCGCGCTGATCCAGTCGGTCGATTCGGCGCGGCTCGCGGAGGCCATCGCGCGAACAGAGCCTTCGCAGCGAGTCCTCGTCGAAGTCAACGTCTCGCGCGAGCCGCAGAAGTCCGGGGTCGATCCGGAGCACGCGCTGGAGCTGGTTGCAAGCGCGAACGGCCTCCTCGATCTCAAGGGGCTGATGGCCATCGGACCGACTTCCGGCGATCCGGCGGCGGTTTTCAGCGAGCTGCGCCGCTTGCGAGACGACGCTGAGCAGCGGCTCGGCAAGGATCTGCCGATCCTGTCGATAGGCATGAGCGGCGACTTCGAGGCCGCCGTGGCCGCCGGTAGCACGATGCTCCGTCTGGGCCAGGTCCTCTTCGGTCCCCGCCCCAAAGCGTGACTCGTTCTATCGTTGTGTGAGATATGTCAATCGCGGGTCTTCTGATCTACGTGCTCTATGCGTTCATCATCGTGTTGATAATTCGTGCCCTTTTCTCCTGGGTGAGCCCGGTGCCGACCAACCCGGTTTCGAGGTTGGCCTGGCAGGTCACCGAACCGGTCCTGGCTCCGGTGCGGCGGTTCATCCCGCCGGTTTCCGGCATCGACCTCTCCTACCTCGTCGTGATGCTGCTCGCCTACTTCCTG
>DATINX010000090.1:0-3943 GCA_035473835.1 Candidatus Dormiibacterota bacterium
TGAGCACCGGTTTGCTCGTGACCGACGCGCGCGAAGGTCCGATCGTCGCCCAGGCGTGGTTTGTGTTCGATCAGATTCGGAACATTCTCGAGCGTCAAGGATTGGGGCTCGAGAATGTGATCCGGATGGAGCAGTTCCTGACCGACATGAACGACTATGTAGCGTTCAATCGCGTTCGGCAGGTGTTCTGGCCCGAGAACCCGCCCGCCGGCACCGTGGTGGCTGTGAACGCGCTCTTACCTACCAATGAGGTTCGCCTGGAGGTTCAGGTGACCGCTTCCCGGCGCAGGCCAGAGGCCATCAGCTGGAGCGACGATCCAGGCCGCTGGTAGCCCCGAAATATTTCCGGCTACGGATCCCCCGCAGCGCTCAGGACCGCCCGCACGATTCCCGCGTAGCCGGTGCAACGACACAGGTTGCCGCCGAGGTGGCGCTTCACCTGAGCCTCGGTTGGATGAGGGTTCGCGTCGAGGAGGGCTTTCGCGCTCATGAGCATTCCCGGCGTGCAGAACCCACACTGCACGCCACCCTCATTCAGAAAGGCGGTCTGCAACGGATGCAGCACACCGCCCACGCCCAGGCCCTCAACAGTCTGAATGGATCGGCCGCCGGCCTGCAGCGCAAGGAAACTGCATGAGTTCACAGGTCTGCCATCGACCAGCACCATGCAAGCGCCGCATTCTGAGTCGTCACAGCCTTCTTTGGTTCCGGTCAGGCCGAGCTCGTCCCTGAGCAGAGACAGCAGTGTGCGGTGTGGTTCGATTTCCTCGCGGAAGACAAGACCGTTTACGTCGAGACTGAGCGGATACCTCATGAATCGTGTCGTGCGGTTGCGCGCTCCAACGCCTTGACCAGCGCACGCCGCACTATGACCGACACCATCGCACGCCGATAATCGGCCGTCGCGCGAACATCGTCGATCGGTCTTGCCGAATCCGAAGCGGCCTGTGCCGCACGCTCGATCACCTCGGACTCGATCGCTTTGCCGCGCAGCATCTCTTCGGTCCCGGGAGCGCGGACGCACGTGGGTGCGACAGCCGTCAGCGCGACTCGCGCATCGGTGCACCGTCCACGCTTGTCGACCGCGATCATCGCGGCCGCACCAACAATGGCGATCTCCATCGACTGTCTGTACTCGAGACGCAGGTACGCGCTGCCGGCGCGACCACGAACTTTGAGTGCCGGCAGCCGAACCGAGGTCAACAGCTCGCCCGGGCGGGCGTCGTTTAGTCCGGGGCCGACCACAAACGAGCTGAACGGAACGCGGCGAGGACGGCCGCTCGATGCCAGCTCGACCGTCGCGTCGAAGATCAGCAGCGGGCTTCCGAGCTCCATCGCCGGCGAAGCGTTGCAGATATTTCCGCCGATCGAGCCGAGGTGGCGTGTGGCGGGTGAACCGACCAGCGCCGCGGCATCGGAGAGTGCGGCCCAGAACCTCCGGATGGTGTCCGAGGCCTCAAGGTCGCCGTGCGTGGTGAGGGCGCCGATCTTGACACCAGCGCGATTGGCTTCGATGCCCGAGAGTTCCCGCAGCGAATGAATCGCGATCAGGCTCGCGGGCAGCGGGCTCTTGCCACTGCGTGCGGCGACGACGAGGTCGGTGCCGCCGGCCACGATGGCGGCATCGGGATGCTTGGCGAGGATCGATCGGGCTTGTTTCAGGTCCTCCGGCTGAAAGTAGGTCCGCTCGATCACGGTTCACTTTCAAGGTTGAGGGCAGCCCAAACCCTCGGAGCGTTCATCGGCAGGTGGCGAACGCGTACGCCGGCAGCGGCTGTGATCGCGTTGCCGACCGCGCCTGCGGCTGCGATGATGGGCGGCTCGCCGACTCCCTTTGCTCCCCGTGGCCCCGTCGCGCCTGAGGTCTCGATGAAATCAACCCGAATCGAGGGCGCGTCCGCGGCCGTCTGCAGCTTGTAGTCGAGGAGGTGCGGGTTGACCTGCCGGCCCTCTCGATAGACGCTGCCCTCGGTGAGGGCCATCCCGATGCTGTGCAGGACGCCGCCCTCGACCTGGCCCCGCGCACCGTCGGGATTGAGCACGCGCCCGAAGTCATGCGCAGCCACGAGCTCTTTGACACGAACGACGCCGGTGTCGCGGTCAACCGCGACCCGCACCGCCTGGCATGTGAACGTCGGGTCGGCGAATGCCGGAAACACCACCCGCCCGGAGCACGAGGCGCCGAAGTTTTCCGGCAAAGGTTCGACGATCGCGTCGCCCTGCGCGGTGAGCAGCTCGCCTCGACCAAACGCCCTCGAGGCCAGGTCGCCGACTGAGACGGCAGTCGCTGGAACGCCGCGGACTCGCACGACTCCTTCGACGATCTCCAGATCGTCAGGCGAGACCTCCATCGTCTCTGCCGCCAGCGACAGAAGTCGCGCGCGGATCTTCACGGCGGCCGCGATGAGCGCACGTCCGTTGTTGAAAGTGGTCTGGCTTCCCGAGCTGCCCATATCCCAGGAGCCGGCGTCGGTGTCCTGATACAGAATCGAGACGCGGTCGGGATCGATCCCAAGCTCGTCCGCAACGATCAGCGCCAGCCCCATGACTGCTCCCGATCCGTTTTCCTGGGCGCCGGTCACGATCGTCGCCGATCCGTCCGTGTTCACCTTCAGCGAAACCGACGATGCGGCCGGGAAGCTGAACCACCAGGCACAGGCGAGCCCGACGCCTTCCCCGGATTCGGCCGTCTTCTTGTAATCGATGAGACTGGCTGCCTTCTCCAGGCAGCCTTTGGCGCCAACCGCCTTCATCCGCTGACCAGTGGGGCCTTCGTCACCGTCTTCCAGCAGGTTGCGGATCCTGATGTCGTAGCCATCGAGGCCGACCCGCTTCCCCACCTCGTCCGTGTGCTGCTCCACCGCCCAGGCGACTTGAGGGCCCGAAGGCGCACGCACGGAGCCCGCTGGGGTCTTATTCGTGTAGACGGTGTGCGCCACGATGTCCAGGTTCGGGATGTCGTAGGGACCTGCCGCCATCATGGTTGCGATCTCGGCAATGCTTGGCGCGTCGGAGGCGTAGGCTCCCGTGTCCATCACGATGCGCGCTGACCGCGCGGTCATCAGTCCTTCTTTCGTGACGCCTGTCCTCAAGTCGATGACTATCGGGTGATTGACCTTGTCCGGCGCCACGAACTCGTCATGCCGAGTGAACACGACGCGCACTGGCCGGCCAGCTTTTCGCGCCAGGGCGGCGACATGTGCCTCGAAATGGAATTCGCACTTGCCGCCGAAGCCGCCGCCGAGGTGCGGAACGACGATGCGGACATTGCTTTCGGGCATCTGGAGCGTCTCGGCCACCCCGGAACGGGCCGCGAACGGCACCTGCGAAGTCGACCAGATCGTGACCTTCTCGCCCTGCCACTGCGCCACGACCGCGTGCGGCTCGATCGGCACGGGATGCGACTGATCGCACGTGTACCTCTCCTCGATGACATGGTCGGCGGCCGCGAACCCGGCGGCGGCGTCGCCTTTGGCGATGGTCACGTATGCGCAGTCGTTGCCGTTGCGAACGATCCCGTCGTACGCGCTGTATGAGTGCCAATCCGGATGGACCAGCGGGCTCGCCGGGTGGAGGGCCGTCTCCGGATCAGTCACCGGAGGCAGCGGCTCGAACGAAACGTCGATGAGCTCGATGGCGGCAGCGGCTGTCTCCGCCGATCGTGCCGCCACCGCGGCGACCACCTCACCCTCGAAGCGGACGACCTGGTCGGCGAAGAGAGTGCGGTCTTTGACAGCGCTCCCGTATCGAAGCTGAGGCACGTCCGCCTGCGTGATCACGGCCACGACACCCGGGAGACTTTCTGCTCGACTCGCGTCGATCCTGGTGATTCGTGCGTGCGGGCGGCCGGCCAGCAGGAAGCGACCCTCGAGCATCCCAGGCAGGAGCAGATCCGCGGCATAGCGGGCCTGGCCGGTGACCTTCTCGAGCCCGTCGCCTCGGA
>DATINX010000091.1:0-3232 GCA_035473835.1 Candidatus Dormiibacterota bacterium
GCGCATGGTCGGCGAGCGAGCGGTGAGCTGGACGATCGTGGCGGCGCCGACCGCGGGCTGGGCCGAGCAGGTCTTCGGCACGCCGGATGTGAACGCGCTCTGGGCGGCCGTGGAGAAGGCGGTGCGCCTGGATCGGGCGGACCCCGTCGCCGAGTGGCAGGCGCATATCGCGAAGCTCGACTCGATCGCCTCCCTTCTAACCGAAAGGCGCTTCGATTCCGTGCGGTACCGCGGCCCAGGCACCGACTTCACGGTGGGCCTCCTCCGCAGCTCCCGATGGGTCTGCGGCAAGTTCCAAACGATATACGGCCAGCCGCACATTCCCAACCTGCCCACCGAGGAGGTCTTCACGTCTCCGGATCGGCGCCGGGCCGAAGGCAGGCTGCGCTCGACCCGTCCGCTCCACCGACCGGGCGCATCGATCACCGACCTCGAATTCGAGTTTCGGGACGGCGAGATCGTCGAGGTCAAGGCGAGCAAGGGGGCCGACGTGGTCCGCGCGGAGCTCGCGAGCGATCCCAACGCCGTCCGGCTCGGTGAGGTCTCGTTCGTGGACGGCTCGTCAGAGGTTGGCAAATTGGGGCTGACGTTCCACAACACCCTGTTCGACGAGAACGCGACCTGCCACATCGCATATGGCAGCGGCCTGTCGTTCTGCATCGACGACGAGAACGACCGTCAGACCGGGATGAACGTCTCGAACGTCCACACCGACTTCATGGTCGGTGGCCCCGACGTGGAGATCGACGCGATGGAGCCGGGCGGATCCTGGGTGCCGATCCTCCGAGGGAACGAGTTCCAGATCCGCTAGGCAGGCTCCGCCAGCAGTCGGCGGACGTCGCGGGCGACCTCGACGTCCTCGTGGGCAAGGACCACCAGAGTTCGTACGACAGCCTTCTTCGCACTGATATCGCCGTCACTCTTGATCCTTTCGTTGAGCTCCGTATCGAGCTCGACGCCGAGAAACCGCAGGCCGGCGGCCGCCTCAGCGCGGATCGGGCTGGAGTTCTCCCCCACACCGCCTGTGAAGACGATGGCATCCATGCCGTTCATCGCCGCCGCCATCGAGGCGATGCAGGCGCGAAGGCGGTGGATGTAGACGTCGACTGCGAGCGTTGCGCGTTCATCGCCTGACGACCGTCTTTCGAGCACCTCGCGCATGTCCTTCGTGCCGGCAAGGCCGAGGAGGCCCGAGCGACCATCGAGCGTCTCGGTCAGCTCGCGCTCCGACAACCGTTGGTGTCTCTGCAGCCAAAGCATCATGCCGGGGTCGACGCTGCCGGAGCGCGTGGCCATGACGAGGCCCTCCAGCGGCGTGAAACCCATGGTGGTGTCGACCGAGCGACCGCCGTCGACCGCCGCCAGCGAAGCGCCCGAGCCGAGGTGGCACGTGACCACTCGAAGAACGGCCTGAGGTCGCGCAAGCAGCTCAGCCGCGCGCCGCGACGAGTATGCGTGGGAGAACCCATGAAAGCCATACCGGCGGATGCCGAGGCGCTGCCGCCAGGTCGCCGGGATCGCGTAGGTTGCAGCCGCCGCGGGCATGCTCGAATGAAACGCCGTGTCGAAGCATGCGAACGCCGGCACGCGAGGCATCAGCCTTCTGACGGCGAGGATGCCGGCGAGCGTGGCAGGCATGTGCAGCGGGGCGAGATCCGTGATCGACCGCAGGTAGGCTGCGACCCTGGCGTCGATCGGCACCGACGCCGAATAGCGGGGTCCCCCATGGACGACGCGATGGCCGACCGCATCCACGCCGCCCATCTGCTCGACGGCCGCTTCCAGGTCCGACTTCTTGAAGCGGCCGGACGAGGCCTTGAGCTCGTAGCTCGCGAGCTCGGCGTCGTCCGCGCCGACAAGGCTCACCTTGAGCGAGCTCGACCCGGCATTCACCACGAGGACTCGGGTCAAATCGCGATCAATAGGGCCAGGTCCAATTGCGGATGTCGGGAGCGTCCTCGCCGTGCTCGCGCGTGTAGAGCCGGGCTCGCAGCCGCTCGTCCTCCATCAGCTGGCGGACGTGCCCTGCCTTCGAGCGCAGGCCGGGAACACGGTCGATGACGTCCATGACGAGGTGGAAGCGGTCGAGGTCGTTGAGCATCACCATGTCGAACGGGGTTGTCGTCGTGCCCTCTTCCCTGTAACCGCGCACGTGGATGTTGTCGTGATTTGTACGGCGATACGTCAGGCGGTGGATAAGCCATGGATACCCGTGGTAGGCGAACACAACCGGCCGGTCCACGGTGAAGAACGAATCGAACTCCGCGTCTGCCATGCCGTGTGGATGCTCATTGGCCGGCTGCAGGCGCATCAGGTCGACAACGTTCACCACACGCACCCGCAAAAACGGCAGATGCTTGCGCAGCAGGTCGGTGGCGGCAAGGACCTCGAGCGTGGGGATGTCGCCGGCGCAGGCCAACACGACGTGGGGCTCGCCTTCCGAGTCGGTGCTGGCCCATTTCCAGATGCCTACGCCCCGAGAGCAGTGCGCAACCGCGTCTTCCATGGACAGGTACGTGAGCGCAGGCTGCTTGCCGGCGACGATGACGTTCACGTAGTTGCGGCTGCGCAGGCAGTGATCGGCGATGGAAAGGAGCGTATTGGTATCGGGGGCCAGGTAAACGCGAATCACCTCGGCCTTCTTGTTCAAGACGAGGTCGATGAAGCCTGGGTCCTGGTGCGTGAACCCGTTGTGGTCTTGCCTCCAGACGTGCGACGTGAGCAGGTAGTTCAGCGAGGCGATCGGACGGCGCCAAGGGAGACCCCTCGTGACCTTGAGCCACTTCGCGTGCTGGTTGAACATCGAGTCGACGATGTGGATGAACGCCTCGTAGCAGTTGAAGAGCCCGTGGCGGCCCGTGAGCAGGTAGCCCTCGAGCCAGCCCTGGCACATGTGCTCGCTCAGCACCTCCATCACGCGGCCGTCAGGTGCGAGGTGGTCATCGCCTGGCTCGAGCTCCGCCTCCCATACGCGGTTGGTCGCCTCGAACACCGGGGTGAGGCGGTTGGAGACGGTCTCGTCAGGTCCCATGAGCCTGAAGTTGTCGGGGTTTCGCGCGATCACGTCCCGCAGGAAGCCGCCGAGGACCCGCGTGGCCTCGCTTGTCTCGGTACCCGGCTTGGGTACGTCGACTCCATAGGTGCGGAAGTCCGGGAGGCGCAGGTCGCGCATCAGGAGGCCGCCGTTCGCGTGTGGATTCGCGCTCATCCGGCGCTCGCCTCGCGGCGGCAG
>DATINX010000092.1:0-5937 GCA_035473835.1 Candidatus Dormiibacterota bacterium
CTCGCCCGTATAGATGACGAGTGCGCCCACGCCAGGCCCCACGTCGACCATGACCCCCTGCTCGAAGTCGCCCTCGTGATGATGCTCACCCAAGAAGCCGGCAACCCCCCTCCGTATAATTCCCGTCAACCCGCAAGGGCCAAATCTTGAGCCAATCGCTAAAGGCCGTCATCCTGGCCGCCGGACACGGCACCCGCATGCGGTCGCGGACTCCGAAGGTCCTGCATGAGCTCTGCGGCCGTCCCATGATCGATTGGGTCATGGCCGCGGTCACCGAGGCCGGCGCAAACGAGATCAAGGTGGTCGTCAACCCGCACCACGCTGAGGTCGCCGCCCACCTGGACGGCCGGGCCGAGGTGGTGTACCAGCGAGACCCGCGCGGCACAGCCCACGCTCTCCAGCAGGTCGAAGGGCTCAACGGCGACGTCCTGGTCGTCAACGGCGATTCGCCCCTGCTCACGGCCGCGACCATGAAGCTTGTCATCGACTCCCACCGGCAGGCCGGGCGGCCCGCCACGCTCGCGAGCGTGATGGATCCGCGACGAGATGACGGTCGCATCGTGCGCGGCAGCGATGGCGAGTTCGAGAAGATCGTCGAGCGCAAAGACGCCGGCGAGGAGCTTCGCAAGAGCGTCCACGAGTTCAACGTCGGTGTCTACTGCTTCGACGGCGGCCGCCTCCAGGAGGCGCTCGCGAAGATATCCGACGACAACCAGGCCGGCGAGTACTACCTGACCGACGTCTTCCTCCACATGCGGCCGGTCAACATCGTCCACCTCGACGACTCCGACGAGGCGATGGGCGTCAAGGATCGGTCCAGGCTCGCGATGGCGACCGGCATCATGCGCAGGCGCATCCTCGAGCGGCTCATGGAAGCCGGTGTCACGATCGTCGACCCTGATTCGACCTTCATCGACGCGGGCGTGACCATCGGCCAGGACACGGTCATCGAGCCGTTCGCCGTCATCAAGGGCGCGACCGCCATCGGCGCCGAATGCCGGATCGGCCCCCACGTCCATATAGAGGACGCGACGATCGGAGACCGCTCCGACTGCGGCCCCTTCGCCAAGCTCAGGCCCGGCACCGAGATCGCCGAGGACGTCCACATCGGCAGCTTCGCCGAGCTCGTGAGGACGAAAGTGGGGAGGAAGAGCAGGGTTCCGCACGTCTCTTATCTCGGCGACACCGACCTGGGCGCGGACGCCAACATCGGCGCGGGCACGATCACGGCCAACTTCGACGGCTCCCACAAGAACCGGACCGAGATCGGCGACGGCGCCTTCGTCGGGGTGGATACGATGCTGGTCGCTCCAGTCAAACTTGGCAAGGGCGCGCGCACCGGGGCCGGCTCGGTGGTCACGAAGGACGTCCCCGAAGGCGCGACAGCCGTTGGAGTTCCAGCTAGGGTGGTACGTAGAAAATCCCCTCTTCCCGAAGGGGAGAGGGACAGCGAGAGGGGCTTAAAGCACCAAGATTGATCGGAAGATTGACCACAGCAGTCGAGTTCGCCGGAGAGGAGTCCTCGCCGTGGGGCGCCCTCAAACTCATCGCGGGCAGCGCCAACCCAGACCTGGCCGCCCGGATCTCGGAGACACTCGACGTTCCCCTAACCGACCCCCGACTGCGTCACTTTCCCGACGGCGAGATCAACGTGAAGATCGAGGACTCGATGCGCGGGCACGACGTTTTCGTCATCCAGCCCACGTCGCCGCCGGTAAACGAGCACCTGATGGAACTCTTCATCATCCTCGACGCCCTTCGGCGCGCTTCGGCCGGCAGGGTCACGGCGGTCATCCCCTACTACGGCTACGCCCGCAAAGAGCGCAAGACCCAACCCCGTGAGCCGATCTCGGCGAAGCTCGTCGCCAACTTCATAACCCTCGCCGGCGCCGACCGGCTGCTCCTCCTAGACCTCCATGCGGAAGCGATCGAAGGCTTCTTCGACGTGCCAACGGACCATCTGACGCCCCACCGGATCATCGCCGACCACCTGCGGACCCTCGACCTGCAGCACCTCACGATCGTCGCCCCGGACGCGGGCGGCGGACGCCGAGCCGAGGCGGTCGCCAACCAGCTGTCGGCGCCCATCGCGTTCGGTTACAAACGGCGGTCGGGCGACGATGAGGTCGAGGTGATCGCGGTCTCAGGTGACGTGAAGGGCCGGGACTGTGTGGTCGTCGAGGACATCATCACCACCGGCACCACGATTTCCAAGCTTGCGCAATCGCTCCACAGCCAGGGAGCGCGGAGGGTTCTCATCGCGGCCACACACCCGGTCCTGACCGGGGACGCCCTCGAGCGCTTGAAGAGGGCCGACGTCGAACAGGTCATCGTCACGGACTCGGTGCCGATCACGTCGCAGAACAGCGGTCCGCCGCTTACCGTCCTTTCAGTCGCGCCGCTGCTCGCCGAGGCGATCATCCGGGTACACGAAAACCGGAGCGTCTCAGAGCTCTTCAGATAGTCCAGCCGTAATGGATGCTCAAGAATGGGCCGAAGTAATCGTGTTGGTGGTCTGCTTCCTGGCCGCCGCGCTGGCCGCCGGGACGGAGACCGCGCTCACTTCGGTCGGCCGCCTTCGCGTGCGCTTCCTCGCCGAGCAGGGGAGCAAGTCCGCCGCGATCCTGCAGAAGCTGCGCTCTGACCCCAACCGATACCTCTCCACCGTCCTCTTCACGAACACCCTCGCGCTCATCGTCGCCTCGACCGCGACCACTCTGCTCACGGATTCGCTGTTCACCCATTGGGGTGTCCCGAGCCAATGGCGGCTGTGGCTTGCGCTGTTGGTGTCGTTCGTGCTGTCGGTAGTGCTGCTCATCGCCGCCGAGGTCACGCCGAAGACGCTCGCGATCCGATACGCCGAGCGCGTCGCGCTCGCCACCGCGGGTCCGGTCGACACGCTGGCGAGCTTCCTCGGCCCGATCCTCTGGGTGGTCACCATCATCTCGCGCGCCCTCACCGGCGGCCGTGCGGCGCGCGCCCCGTTCCTCACCGAAGAAGAGCTGCTGACCCTTCTCCACGTTTCAGAGGAGGCGGGCGTGATCGAGGAGCAGGAGCACCAGATGATCCACGGGATCATCGAGATCGGCGACAAGACCGTGCGCGAGATCATGATCCCGCGGACCGAGATCGTGGGCATAGAACGGACGTCGACGCTCAAGGACATCGTCAAAGTTTTCAAAGAGCACCGGCATACCCGCATGCCCGTATATGAGGACGACCTCGACCACATCGTCGGGCTCCTCCACGCGAAGGACCTGCTGCTCTACTACACGCTCAGCAGCTCAGAGAAGTTCGACATGGACCAGATCCTGCGCCCGATCAAGTTCACGCCTGAGCAGAAAAAGGTCGATGAGCTGCTGCTCGAGATGCGAACCGAGAAGGTGCACATGATGATCGTGGTCGACGAGTACGGCGGCACAGCCGGGCTTGTGTCCATGGAGGACCTGCTCGAGGAGATCGTCGGCGAGATCCGCGACGAGTACGACTCCGCCGAAGAGGAAGAGCTCACGATCCTCAACGAACGCGAGGCGCGCGTCGACGCGGGCTTCCCTCTCGAGGAGCTCAACTCACGACTCGGGCTGGCGATCGAGGAGTCGGGGGACTATGACTCGGTCGGCGGGTACGTCCACGCGATGTTGGGCAAGATCGCCGCGGCTGGCGACTCGTTCAGGGCGGGGCGTGCCCTCTGGACGGTCGAGAAGGTCAAGGGCCGCCGCATCGAGATGGTGCGGTTGAAGGCCGACCAGCCCTGGCCCGAGGACACTCTCGTGGCGTCGGGCTTCGCCCACCCGTCCCAGGACGGGCGCGCAGGCGCGCAGGATACGAACGCTATGGAGGAACCGACTGGCCACATATCGTGACCAGGCGGTCGTGCTGCGCAAGCTCGACTACGGCGAGGCCGACCGCATATTCACACTGCTGACGCGCACCCACGGAAAGGTGGGGGCGATCGCCAAAGGGGTGCGGCGTCCCGAGAGCAAGCTCGGTCCGTCGCTCGAGCTGTACGGGCATGTGGACGTGCTCCTGGCCAAGGGGCGTGGCGAGCTCGACGTGGTGGCGCAGGTGCAGCGGATGCCGGGCGAGCGGATCACGGGCGATGTCGAGCGCATGTCACACGCGGCGTTGATCGCCGAGCTGGCGGAGCGGGTTTGTGAGGACCGGCACCCTGTCGACGGCGTGTACGAGTTGACCGTGATGGCGCTGGACGAGCTGGCGCGCGAGACCGATCCGCGACGTGCGTCTGCCTATTTCTTGATGGCCGCGCTCGACCTGCTCGGATATGCGCCGCAGCTGGTCGAATGTGCGACGTGCTCGAAGCCGCTCGCGGCGCGGCCGGCCGTGTTCAGCCCGGCCGCGGGCGGGTTCCTGTGCGATGACTGCGCGGCCCCGCTCGCCTCACCCGATGTAGTCCCGCTCTCCGCGATCAAGGTGCTGAGGTTGATGGCGAGCGGCGACCTGGCCACATATCGCCGGCTGAAGCTTGATGGAGAGCTGATGGATGCGGTGGAGCGAGTGCTCACGTCGCAGCTGGAGCATCACCTGGACCGGCGCCTGAAGTCGCTACAGTTTCTTCATCAGATGAGGAGACTTGAGAATGCTCAATGAATCGAAGGCTTTCAGCGGTTTTTCGGTCAACGACCTCGCCGCGGCAAAGAACTTCTACGGCGAGGTGCTCAGCGTGCCGCTCGAGGAAATTCCTGCAGGCCTACGGTTGAAGATTGGGAACGGCATTCTTGTCTATCCGAAGCCAGACCACGTACCGGCGACTTACACCATGCTCAACTTTCGAGTTGACGACATCGAAAAAGCGGTCAGCGAGCTGAATGGCAAGGGTGTCGCGTTCGAGAACTACAAAGGCGTGACCGACGAGAAAGGTATTGCTCGAGGGATAGCCCACAATCGGGGTCCGGACATAGCCTGGTTCAAAGACCCGGCCGGCAACATCCTCTCCGTCCTGAAGGAAGGGTGAGTTCTTATTCACCTCCCCGCACCGCGGGGAGGACGGCCAGCTCGCGCAGCGAGCTCGCCGGGTGGGGCATGACCCTCTAGCGTGACGGTCAATCGCGACCAGCTCATGGAGAAGGTCGTCGCCCTGGCCAAACGGCGCGGCTTCATCTTCCCGTCGAGCGAGATATACGGCGGGGTGTCGGGCTTCTACGACTACGGCCCGTATGGGGTCGCTATGAAGCGGGCGATCCGCGACCTCTGGTGGCGGCACATGGTGGAGCTCCGAGACGACGTGGTCGGGCTGGAATCGACCCTGATCATGCCCTCGACCGTGTGGGCGGCCTCAGGCCACCTGACGAACTTCGTGGATCCCCTCCGCCAGTGCCTCGGTCAGTGCAAGAAAAGATGGCGAGCGGACCACGTGAAGGGAGACAAGTGTCCTGAGTGCGGGGGTCCGCTCTCGGAGCCGCGCATGTTCAACCTCATGTTCAAGACCCACGTCGGCCCGGTGGAGGACACCTCGTCCGAGGTCTACCTGAGGCCAGAGACGGCGCAGGGCATGTTCGTCGATTTCAAGAACGTCATCAATTCGACGCGAGTGCGCGTGCCGTTCGGGATCGCGCAGCAGGGCAAGGCTTTCCGCAACGAGATCACGCCTGGGAACTTCGTGTTCCGGGTACGCGAGTTCGAGCTGATGGAGATGGAGTATTTCGTCAAGCCGGACGAGGACGACGAGTGGTTCAAGTATTGGCGCGAGGAGCGACGGCGCTGGTACATCGAAGAGCTGGGCCTCTCAGCCGATCGGCTGCGACACTACGACCACCCTCGAGAGTCGCTGTCGCATTACTCCAAGCAGACGACCGACATCGAGTACGACTTTCCCTTCGGGTGGGGTGAGCTGGAGGGCGTTGCCGACCGGACCGACTTCGACCTGCGCGTCCATCAGGAGCACTCGAAGGTCGACCTCACATACCTCGACCCTGAGAC
>DATINX010000093.1:0-3677 GCA_035473835.1 Candidatus Dormiibacterota bacterium
GGAATTGAACTTGCGGCGCAAGCATACATCAAGACAATCGCCGGAACGAGCCACCACAAAGTGGGCCACTGATCGCACGTCAATCCGCGATCTTCTGAGGGTTATCGGAGTCCCTGCGTGACAGACGGGCCAGGGGCAGATTTCTGAGTGGAGCGGGGCGGGAGGGATTTCGCACCGCACCTAAACCCAGGACCACCTGACGGGTACCGGCTGATTCTCGACTGACCACATACTTTCGGATATAGTCGTGTTCAGAAGCGTCCACCGAGAAAATGTCCTCGGGCCGGGCGCTTTGCTCATTTCTGGAGGAGGTTGCGTTTAAACGTGGAGTCATTTACCGATCTGGCAATCAGGCGACGACGGGCGCTAACCGACGCTGATCGGCTCATCGCCGATTGCGGCCTGAATCAGGCTTAGCGTGGCACTAACAGGCGCTGAGCGCGCCCGCAGCTACCGCGAAGCTCCGGGACTGGTCGTAAGCGGCCACTACGGAAACCCGGCGCGATCGCCGGACCTCCCGGCTCCAAGTTAACGGTATACGCGGGAAGGGAGGGATTCGAACCCTCGAGGGAGCTTTACACCCCCTACCCGCTTAGCAGGCGGGTGCTTTCGGCCACTCAGCCACCTCCCCGGGGAGTCCGCGCCGTCGTTCGATTCTATCCGTCACGACCCCTTTCATACTTAGCACCCAATGGAAGCACCAGGAGGTCCCGGCGCGCCCCCGATGTGGGGCCCAGGCCGAAAGATGGCGTTCGGAGCCGCGCCCGGTCCGAGGAGCAAGCTCTGGTACACGATCGCCGACGGCGCACTGAGCGAGGTCTTCTTTCCAACCATCGACCGCGTCGCGCTGCACGAGCTCCGTTTCTTCGCTTCGGCGGGAGGGGCTCCGCCGGTCGATGACGCTGTCGACGGACAGCACCGCGTCACCTGGCTAGCTCCCGGGATTCCCGCCTTCACCGTCGACAGCACCCATCACGAATATCGACTCACGAAAGAGGTGTTCACCGATCCCGAAGAGAACGCCGTGTTGCTCGCGGCGACATTCACACCCGAGCTGCCTGACGTCCGCCTCTATATGCAGGCCTCGGCGCACTGGCAGCCCGGCAGCGAGGGCAACTTCGGGCAGGTGCTCGACACGCATCCGCCGGCGTTGCTCATGCGCCAGCAGGACGTTTGGATCTGCATCGTCGGTCCCTTCAGCCAAGCTACAGTCGGCTACTACCGCAGCTCAGATCTGCAGATCGACCTCCATGACGGCGACGGATTTCTGACCACCAACTACGACCACGCCGGACCCGGCAATGTCGCGGTCGGCGCCGAGATCGGCATCCGCGCAGGCACGTTTCAGATCGCCATCGGGTTTGCCCATTCGCGAGCGGACGCCGAGGAGGTCGCACGCACCGTTCTCCAGAAAGGGGCGGGCCATGTCCGCCACGAATTCGAACGCGCGTGGCGAGGACTGCCCGACCTCCCACCTGCGCTCAGCAAGGTAAGCGGCGATGAGGGCATGCTCGCCCAGTCATCGCTGGCAGTCCTGCGGTGCCTCGAGGACAAGTCGCACGCCGGCGCCTTCGTCGCCTCGCCCGCTGCCCCATGGGGAGAGTCCAATCACAACGGCAACCAGATCTATCACCTCGTCTGGCCACGCGATCTCTGCCGGATCGCGACCGCCCTGCTCGACGCCGGCGACCAGGCCGCCGCGCTTCGCGCGTTTCGCCATCTGCAATCACGCCAGCGCGCGGACGGTGCGTGGTTCCAGAACTGGTTCGTTGACGGGACGCCGCACTGGACTTCGACCGAGCTCGACCAGGTCGCGCTGCCCATCCTGCTGGCATGGCGCCTTGGCGTCGCGGGCTGCCTGGACCACGACCCATATCCGGTCATGGTGCGGCAGGCGGCACAGTTCATCATCCGGGAAGGCCCGCAGACGCAGCTCGATCGCTGGGAAGACCTGGGCGGCCTGTCGCCTTCCACCCTGGCGGCATGCATCGCAGCCCTGATCGTCGCCGCTGAGTTTGCACACGAAGCCGGCGAGCACGTTGCCGCCGGCCACCTGCGCGCCGTCGCGGACTACTGGAACGATCGGGTAGAAACCTGGTGCTCGACGCCTGCCGGCCAGTACGTGCGCCTCGCCGGCGACCCGGACCGCCGCCCGACCGAAGGGGCGATCGCGCCGGAGTTTCTGGAGCTGGTCAGATACGGCCTGCGCCGGCCCAAAGACGAACGCATCCTGCGGAGCCTGCAAGGCGTCGATGCAACACTCAAGGTCAGCCTCCCGACCGGTCCGTCGTGGCGGCGTTATGTCGGCGACCGCTACGGGGAGAAGGACGACGGGTCGGCGTGGGACGGCAGCGGTCGGGGCCGCCCGTGGCCGGTGCTCACGGGGGAGCGCGCTCGCCACTTCTTCTCGATGGGCCTGCCGGCGTCGGAGCTGGTACGCACACTCGAGGGTTTCGCGGGTCCTGGGTTGATGCTGCCCGAGCAGGTTTGGGACGCGCAGGACATCCCCAATCGCGGCCTGTTCTTCGGCAAGGCGACCGGTTCCGTGTCGCCGCTGGGCTGGGCCCACGCCGAGTATCTCGAGCTCCTCGTGACCATCGCCCTGGCCGGCTTCCCCGACATTGTCATGCCGGCCCGCCACCGCTATACGGAGGGCACGCCACCGGCGCCCGCCTTCGTCTGGTCGCACCGGCACCAGATCTCACACATCGCCGCCGGCCGGCGCTTGCGGGTGCAGCTACCGCGCCCGGGCGCCGTCCACTACACGTTCGACGATTGGAAGACTTTCAGCGAGGCGGAAGCAACCGATACCACGTTGGGGGTCTGGGTCGCGGAGATTCCATGCAACAAGCTGCCGGCCGGCTCGCAGGTCGCCTGGACCGCGCACTACGTCACCGGGTGGGAGGGGAAGAACTTCTCGCTCACTGTCGATTAGAAACCTATTTCTCTTCACCCGGTAGCAAAGTGGCTCTCCCCACCCGGCGCTTCGCGCCACCCTCCCCGCGGTGCGGGGAGGTGAAATCCGGTTAGCGTTCTTCCGGCGGTTCCAGGTCGTCCAGGCGGAGCTCGTTGCCCGCGTCTTCGTCGAACTGGCTGTGGAGCTCTCCGCAGTCGGCGCAGCGATAGTACTCGCCGACGAATCCCTTGTGCCACACCGCGTAGCTGACTATCCCCGGCTCCTCGACCAGGATCTCCTGCTCGAGCCGGTAGATCACCTGCTCCCAGCCGCCCGCCTCGATCGCGTCGTCGAGGACGACCAGACAGTACGGGTGGGGCTCGCCCCAGATCACGGTCACCTCGCCGCGCCGCTCGTCGTCGGTGTTGACGATCGACCAGGCCTCGGCCGCCTGTCCCCGGGTGCTGCGCACCAGACGTAGGGGCGCCCAGAACCGCTCCGCGGACTCACGTTCTGCCTTGTCATGCTCGGCCTGCGCTTCCTGGAAGGCGCTCCACATGCGCAGCAGGTGGTTCCGGAACCGGTGATAAGTCGGCAGCAGCTTCGGCTGCTGCTTGGACGAGCCGATGAGCTGCTCGAAAGCGTGCTCGAACGCGGCCTCGACCCGCTCCTGGCGGTCCGCCACGTCCGGGGCCCAGGCCTCGTCCTCGGACAGCCGCATGCTCTCGTTCAGGACCACCTCGAAGTCCAGCCAGTCGTCCCCGAACTCGGGCACGAAGAC
>DATINX010000094.1:0-4800 GCA_035473835.1 Candidatus Dormiibacterota bacterium
TGGGGGTGGTGATCGGCGGCCGTGGCCGGCCGATTATCGGTGTCTTTCGTGCTTTCTTTCTACCCAGCCTCTCCGTTGTCCAGCGCCAGGTTGATCAGGAGGACGTTGACGTGCGGCTCGCCGAAGACGCCCAGGATCCGCCCCTGGGTGTACTTGTCCACGAGGGCTTGCACCCTGTCTGGGTTCAGGCCGCGGACGGAGGCGATCCGCTGGGCCTGGATCTTGGCGTTGGCCACGGAGATGCCGGGGTCCAGGCCGCTGAACGAGGTGGTGACCATGTCGACAGGCACGCCGTCGGTGATGTTCTTCTCGGTGTTCACGATCTGCTGGACCTGCGCCTGCACACGATTGATCAGGTTCTGGTTGGACGGCCCGAGATTGCTCCCGGCTGAGTTGTTACCGGCGTAGGGCAGAGGCTGGCCCGTGTTGGGGTCGGTCGTCGCCGATGGGCGCGGGTGGAAATAACGGGAGTCGTTGGGATCGAACCACTGCCCGATCAGCTTGGAGCCGATCACCTGGCCGGTCTTGCCGCTGATGAGGCTGCCGTTCGCCTGGTCCTTGAACAACACCTGGCTGACGCCCGTGATCGCGAGCGGATAGGCGAGGCCGGTGACGACCCCGAAAACGATCGTCAACCTGATCGCGACCAGGATCTCTCGAGGTAGTGACTTCAGCATTTCTTTCGCAAACTCCTATGCGGACAGGCCCACAGCCGTGATGAGAAGGTCGATCAACTTGATGCCGATGAACGGCGCGATGATCCCGCCGAGGCCGTAGATGAGCAGGTTGTTGCGGAGCAGCGCGGCCGCACCGATCGGCCGGTAGCGCACGCCGCGCAGGGCGAGCGGGATGAGCACCACGATGATGAGCGCGTTGAAGATCACCGCGGACAGCACCGCGCTGTTAGAAGTGTGCAGCTGCATGACGTTCAGCGCCTTGAGGTCACCGACGGTAGTGCCGATGAAAATCGCCGGAATGATGGCGAAGTACTTCGCCACGTCGTTGGCGATGCTGAAGGTCGTCAGGGCGCCCCGAGTGATCAGCATCTGCTTGCCTGCCTCGACGATCTCGATGAGCTTGGTCGGGTCGCTGTCGAGGTCGATGAGGTTGCCGGCTTCCTTGGCCGCCTGAGTGCCCGTGTTCATCGCGACGGCGACGTCTGCCTGAGCGAGCGCCGGCGCGTCGTTGGTGCCGTCGCCGGTCATCGCGACCATCCGTCCCTGCGACTGCTCGTTCTTGATCAGCTCGAGCTTGTGCTCCGGTGTCGCTTGCGCGAGGAAGTCGTCGACGCCGGCCTCCTTGGCGATGGCGGCCGCCGTAAGAGGGTTGTCGCCGGTGATCATCACCGTGCGCAGGCCCATGCGCCGCAGCTCTGCGAAGCGCTCGCGGATGGCGGGCTTGACGATGTCTTTGAGGTGGATGGTGCCGAGGATCACCCGGTTCTCGCCGACGACCAGCGGTGTGCCGCCCGAGCGGCCGATGGCGTCGACCCGCTCGCGAACCTCCGCCGGGAGAGGCCTATCGCTCCAGGCCGCCATCGCGTCGTCCGCCCCTTTGCGAATGTAGCGGGAGTCGAAATCGACGCCGCTCATACGAGTGGTCGCGGTGAAGGCGACGAACGTCATCTTGGCCGTGTCATGGGTGTGGCTGTTGGTGCCGAGACGGCCGGCCAGGGCGATGATCGACTTGCCCTCCGGGGTCTCGTCGGCCCGGCTCGCGAGCTCCGCAGCCTCGATCAGGCGTTCCATAGCGATGCCCGGTGCGGGGATGAACTCTGATGCCTGGCGGTTGCCGTACGTGATCGTGCCGGTCTTATCGAGCAGCAGGGTGTCGACATCCCCCGCGGCTTCGACTGCGCGGCCGGAGAGGGCGACGACGTTGCGCTGCAACAGGCGGTCGATACCCGCGATGCCGATCGCCGAGAGCAGGCCCCCGATCGTGGTCGGGATGAGGCAGACCAATAAAGCGATCAGCACCGTGATCGTGACCGTGGTGCCTGCGTAGATCGCGAACGGTTCGAGCGTGACGGTCGCGAACATGAAAATGATCGTCAGGGCGGCGAGCAGGATGTTGAGGGCGATCTCGTTCGGCGTCTTGCGGCGTGAGGCGCTCTCGACAAGGCCGATCATGCGGTCCAGGAATGTCTCGCCCGGGTTGGCGGTGACCCGGATCACGATGCGATCCGACAGCACCCTGGTGCCACCGGTCACAGCGCTGCGGTCTCCACCCGCTTCCCTGATCACCGGCGCCGACTCGCCGGTGATGGCCGACTCGTCGATCGACGCGATGCCTTCGACGACGTCGCCGTCGCCCGGCACCACATCGCCCGCTTCGCAGACGACGAGGTCACCCTTGTGCAACGCGGTGGACGGCACGCGCTCTTCCGTGCCGTCGAGCAGCCGCCGGGCGATCGTCTCCGAGCGAGTCCTGCGCAGCGCCGCGGCCTGTGCCTTGCCACGACCCTCCGCCACCGCCTCCGCGAAGTTGGCGAAGAGCACAGTGAACCAGAGCCAGATGGCGATCTGGCCCACGAACAGCTCGTTGTTGCTGCCGCTCGTGGACGGCGCGCCGTTGAACAGGCCGGCGACGAAGACGATCGTCGTGATCACCGAGCCGACCTCGACGACGAACATGACCGGGTTGCGAGCCATCCGGCGCGGGTCGAGCTTCTTGAAGCTGTCGGCTATCGCGGGCACCAGGATGGTGCGGTCGGTGAGGCTGCTTCCGCGTCCGCGCCGTCGCTGCCGTTCCTGGATCTTCTCTTGTGTCGCCATCAGTGGAGGTGTCCTGCAGCCAGCTGCAACTGCTCGAGGATCGGACCCAGTGCAAGCGCGGGGAAGAACGTGAGGGCGCCGACAATCAGAACCACGCCGATGAGCAGGCCGACGAAAAGCGGTCGGTCGGTGGCGAAAGTGCCGGCGCTCGCGGGCACGACCTTCTTGCCGGCCAGCGCGCCGGCGAGGGCGAGGATCGGGATGACCTCCAGGAACCGCCCGATCCACATCGCGGCCGCGCCCGTGGTGTTGTAGTAGATCGTGTTGCCCGTCAGGCCCGCGAATGCGCTGCCGTTGTTCGCGGTGGCGGACGAGAATTGATACAGGATCTCGCTGAAGCCGTGCGCGGCGGGATTGAGCGGACCGGCGAGGCCCGCAGGAACGATCACTGAAACCGCGGTGAAGCCCAGGATGCTGGCGACGTCGATGAGCACTGCCAGCGCCGCTAGGCGGACCTCCTTCGACTCGATTTTCTTGCCCAGGTACTCGGGCGTGCGGCCGACCATGAGGCCGGCGATGAAGACCGAAAGGACCGCGAAGACGAGCATGAAGTAGATGCCGGCGCCGATGCCGCCCGGGTCAACCTCGCCCAATTGCATCTGGATCAGGGCGACCAGGCCCCCGATGGGGGTGAAGCTGTCGTGGCTCGAGTTGACTGAGCCGGTGCTGGTACCGGTGGTGGTCGCCTCGAACATGGCGGAGTAGTTCGGCCCGAAGCGGACCTCTTTGCCCTCCATGTTGCCGCCGGCTTGCGTAGCCGTGTTCGCCTGACTGACTCCCACTTTTGTCAGCGCGGGGTTGCCCTGCTGCTCTGAATAGGCGGAGATGAACGTGAAGCTGATGAGCAGGATGCCCATCGCCGCCCCGATGGCGAGCCCCTGCCGGATGTGGCCGACCATCTTCCCAAACGTGATGCAGAGCGCGAACGGGATCAGCAGCTCGAGGAACAGCTCGAACTGGTTGGTGAACCCGTTTGGGTTCTCGAACGGATGCGATGAGTTGGCGTTGAAGGGACCGCCGCCGTTGTTGCCGAGGTCCTTGATCGCTTCCTGTGAAGCGAATGGTCCGACGGCGATCGTCTGCACGGCACCCGACACGGTGTGGGCGACGGGGTATCTCGAGATGGATTGCACCACGCCTTGCGAGAGGAGGACGAAAGCGATGACGACGGAGAGCGGCAGCAGGATGTAAAGCGTCGCCCGCGTCACATCGACGTACGCATTGCCGAGCGTCTTCAGCGTTCGGCTCGAGATGCCGCGGAACAGGGCCACCGCCATCGCGATGCCGATCGCGGCCGAGAGGAAGTTGTGGATGACCAGGGCCAGCATCTGCGACAGGTACGACATCGTCGTTTCGCCGGTGTAGTTCTGCCAGTTGGTGTTGGTCGTGAAGCTGATGGCCGTGTTCAGGCTCAGGTCGGGGGCGACCGGCCCAAACCCCATCGGGTTGAGGCCGAAGTCGTTGAACGGCATCTTGCCCTGGAACCTGAGCAGCAGGTAGGTGAAGAGGAAGCTCACCGCGGAAACGATGAGCACCGAGACCGTGTACTGGATCCAGGTTTGTTCCTGGTCCTCCTTGACCCCCATCAGCCAGTAACCGCCGCGCTCCAGCGGGCGCAGCACAGGGCTCATGAAGGTTCGCTGGCCGTTGAAGACCTTGACCATGTACAGGCCGAGGAACCACGCACCGATCGCGACGGCGATCCAGGTGACGACGATGCCGATGACGTCGAGGACCACTAGAAGCGCTCTGGGAAGAGGAGGGCCGCGAAGAGATACAGCGTGACAACAACCGCGACGATGCCCGTGACTATGTAGGCCGTCATCAGGGAAGCCTCTCCAGGCCCTTGACGTAGAGGAAGCTGACTACCGCGAGCAGCAGGGCCAGGCCCAGCACCCAAACATCAAGCATGGTTTCGACTCTAGGTCGATGGCCGTCAACGATCCATCAACAAAGGCCGCCTGTTCAGGCAGACCGGTTTGCCGCGTCTGGCCGTCGGGCTCATTCATCCCGCCGCCGCTGCGAG
>DATINX010000095.1:0-3164 GCA_035473835.1 Candidatus Dormiibacterota bacterium
ACGTGCCGAGCTCGCCGGTCTCGAGGATCACCTTCAGATGTGCGGGACCGCACGCCTCTTTGACGGCGATGATCTCTTCGTAGACCTTCTCATGGTCGCCGGAGAGAAACGCGCCGCGATCGATCACCATGTCCACCTCGTCGGCGCCGGCCTCTACCGCTTCCTTGGTCTCGGCGATCTTGACCGAGGTGAAGCTCTGCCCAGAAGGGAAGGCGGTGGCCACTGAAGCCACGCGCACCGAGCTGCCGCGTAGGTGCTCCTTCGCGTCGGCGACACGGGCTGGGTAGATGCAGATCGCGGCCACTGAGGGGATCGTGTGATCGCCCGGCTTGGGCCGGATGCCCTTGGCGCACAGGGCCGCCACCTTGCCTGGGGTGTCGGAACCCTCGAGCGTGGTCAGGTCCATGCAGCGGATGGCGAGATCGAGCGCCCAGAGCTTCGAGGACTTCTTGATCGAGCGCTTGGCAAGCGCCGCCGCCCTCTCGTCGGCGCCCACCTCGTCCACGCTGCGCACGCCGCGCATCAGCGACCCGAGGTGCGAAAGAGACAGAGCCGTAGCCACCTCCCACATAGTAGGACGGGGCTCCGCGAAGGACCGTCGCCCGGCAGCCGCTCGCTCAGCTCTTCAGCTGCTCGACGCCTGCCTGGCCGCGCGCGAGACGGCCTCGCAGCGCGGCGAAGTACCACACCGCGGCGACCGCAAGCACGATGACGACGATCAGATCCGCGCCCCAGAAATCCCTGGGGATCATCAGCGCGGCGAGCGCGATCACCGTCCACGCGAGCGCCGCGTACATGACCGGTTTTGCCCACACGCCGAGGTCGAACGCCTCGGGCAGCTTGTCCATGCGGTGCCGCCGCGTCACGTAGGCGAGCACGGTGAGGAAGTACACGACGAAAGGCAGCGTAGCCGTGGCGGTGATCAGCAGCAGGAAAGCTGCGTTGCCCTTGCCGGTGACCGCGCTGATGTAACCCCACGCGACGAAGACGAGACCGAGCGTCGAAGCGGTGGCGAGCGCGCGAATCGGCGTCTGGGTCTGCGGGTTGACCTTCTTCAGAGATGACGAGAAAGGAATGATGTTGTCGCGCGCAAACGAGAAGATCAGCCTCCCCGTCGCCGCGAGCCCAACGACGTCGAGCGCGAAGATCGAGAAGACGACGACCACCACGAACACGTCCTTCGCAACGTCTCCCATCCAGTAGGCGACGATGTCGACGAGCGGCACCGGCGAGGACGTGATCTTGGCCAGGTCGGGAATTGCTATGGTGAAACCGATCAAGGCGACCATGCCGAGGACCGCCGAGCTCGCCACCGACCAGATCACGGCCCGGGGCACCGTGACCCGAGCCGCGACAGCTTCCTCGCCAAGGTCGGCGGCGAGCTCGAACCCGACGATGGTGAAAATGCCCATCAGGGCCGCGAACGGGAGGGCCAGCAAGATGTCCCCGCCATGAACGCCGCCGGTGTCGCCGAGGAACGTGATCGAGTGGTTGGGCTTGATCGCCCACAGCACGAAGAGGACCAGGCCGAAGCCGACCATGCCGACGATCTCGGTGAAGACCGCGACGTTGTTGATGCGTGAGGCGAGCGCGATCGAGATGATGTTGATCGCGAGCACGGCCAGGAAGACGATCACGGTGATGATGAGGTTGACGGTCGGGTTGGTCGCGTCGAGGTTGAGGATCGTCGCGATGATCGGAGCCATCACGACGAAGTTGATCCCGGCCGCGCCGACCGCGAGATAGGCCAGCCCGACGAAGCCGGTGAACCATCCGTAGGTCGTGTTCACCAGCCGGGCGCCCCACTGGTACGAGTAACCGGCGAGCGGGATGCGTGTCCCCAGCTCGGCGACGACCAGCGCCACCAGGATCTGGCCGAGGGCGGCGACCGGCCAGAGCCAGATCATGGCCGCGCCGAGGTGGGCGAGGCCGAAGCTGTAGTTGGCGAAGAGGCCGGTGGTGATCGAGATGATCGAGAACGCGACGGCGTAGAGCGAAAAGAGTCGCAGCGCGCGGCGGAGCTCCTGTTTGTAGCCAAATGACTGGTTGATGCCCTCGTCGGTTGCCGCCGCCTGCTCGGACATCCGTCTCCTCTCCTTTATCTATGTGGCGTCCCCGAGCACACGCTCGAGGTAGGCGTTGCCGAACACCCGATGAGGGTCGAGGCGGTCGCGGACCGCTATGAACCGGTCCCACAGCGGGTACCGCGGCCGGACGGTTTCGGCGGTCTGGAAATGGAGCTTGCCCCAGTGCGGGCGGCCGTCGTGGGCATCCATGATCGCCTCCACCTCGCGGAAGTACGGCTCGTACTCGAACTTGTGGTAGACGTGGACGGCGATGTAGCCGGTGTCGCGACCGTAGGCGGGGCTGAGCGGGATGTCGTCCGGCGCGACCGCGCGCACCTCGACCGGAAAGCTGATCAGCAGGCCCTTGCGCCGGATCATCGCGCGGATGTCGCGTACGGCCGCTGTCAGCTGAGAGCGCGGAACCGCATATTCCATCTCGGCAAACCTGACCAGTCTGGTGTTGGCGAAGATGCGATCGCTGCGGTCGCTCATCTCCTTGCGAGACATCGTCCTGGCGGTGATGGCGGCGAGCCCTGGGATCCATCTGCGGCGGACCTGGGCCGCGCGCTGGATCAGGCCGAACGCGTGGTTCTCGAGCAGGACGTCGTTGACATAGGCGCCGACACCGCTGCGCCGCTGGTTCTCCGCTGGTGGCTCCAGCGTCCGCGTGTTGGTGATCGCCTGCGCCCATTCCGTATGCGGGAACCAGAAGAGCTCGAAATGGTCGTTCTTCGCGGAGAGCTCGTCGAACTGATCGAGCAGCTCGTCGATCTTGCGCGGTTCCTGGACCGAATGGATGTTGTAGGCAGGGACGCAGCGCAGGGTCACGGTCGAAAGCACACCGAGGGCGCCGAGTCCCACCTGCGCGGCCTTGAAGGCTTCGGGGTCCTGGTCGGGCGAAAAGCGTGCGACGTCGCCGTTGGCGAGCACCATCGACAGCGCCACGACCTGGCTCGAAATATTGCGAAAGCGCTCGCCGGTGCCGTGGGTTGCGGTCGAGATGGCGCCGCTGATCGTTTGGTAGCCGACGTCGCCCATGTTCTCCATCGCGAGCCCGAAGTGGGCGAGCGCGTCGCTGAGCTGGAGGATGGTGATGCC
>DATINX010000096.1:0-6352 GCA_035473835.1 Candidatus Dormiibacterota bacterium
GACTCGAGGCGCTTCCAGCGCAGCGCCCACGCGATCGCGGCCACCCACAGAACGGCCATGTCGATCACGAACGGGATCACGCTGTCCCTCGCGCGACTCCAGACCAGGGCCGGTGTCCAATTGCTGCTGGCGTACTGGGTCAGGATTCCGATGGTCCAGCGCCAGAAGCCTGGCAGGGAGCCCGTCAGCGCGAGGACGATCGCACCGGTGATGAGCCCGGCTGCCAGCCCGGCCGCGAACGAGACGGCGGCGCGGATGCGTGTCTCGCGCGGTTCGAGATAAACGATCGCGAGCGGCAGCAGGAGCACATCGACTGCGCTCGACTGCCGGAAGGCCCCTGCCGCGGCGAGCAGCAATCCCGACCAAAGCCACTGCCGCCGCAGCATCAAGAGGAGTGATGCGGTGAGCGGCAGCATCATGAACATCTCCGTGTTCGCGGCGAGGAGCCGGGGGTTGCCGGCGCCCGTCATGACCCCGTAAAAGATCGCGGCGAGCACGCCCGCCCTGGCGCCCGCCAGATTGCGGCCGATGACGAAGATGAGCACGCAAGTGGCCGCGACGACCAGGAGGCCGACCGCGTGCACCGCGGTCATCTGGTACGTGCCAAATACGCGAAACGTGGCCGAGTAAACCCAGTAGATCCCCGGCGGCTTGTTGTCCACGCCGCCCTCCGCATAAAGCGGCCCGCCTAGGTTCATGAGCGCCGCGATCGATCCGTATATGGCCTCATCGCCGTCGAGCAGGCGATGAAAGAACGAGGGCACGTGCGCGATGAAGATCGCGGCCGCGGCGGCCGCCCCCCACAGCAGGGCGCTCGGGGCGCGGCGCGTCACAGATGTCGTGGCCATTGGGCCTACCTATATTGCTGTACGGTCGGAGCGTGACCACCGCTCGGCGATTTGGGGTGCCGATCGCGCTCGCGATCGTGCTGCTGGCGCTCGCGCTCGACTTCTGGAACCGTCCGGAACCGATCGGAATCGATTTCCATACGTATGCTGCTGCGGCCCGCGTGGGGCTGCGAGATGGGTGGTCGCACATCTACGACCAGCAGCTCGTCGCGGCCGAGCAGAAGGACCTCGTCCCGGGCCAGGTCGCGCAGCCATTCCTCAGTCCGCCACCGACGGCATGGCTCGCCGCGCTGCTGTCGCCGCTCCCGTTCTGGCCCTCCTATTACTTATGGGCCGCGGTCACGTTCCTGTCGTTAGCCTTGGCCCTCCTCTGGGCTTCGACCGAAACGGGCCTCACCCGCTGGGTGGTCGCCGTGGCAGCGGTCGCGCCCTGGTGGGTCCTTCACGCGGTGCACCTTGGCCAGGTCGTTCCGCTCGTGGCCGCGGGCGTCGTGCTCGCGTGGCGGCTGCTACGCGAGCGCCGCGATGTCCTGGCTGGGTTGTCGCTCGTGCTCGTGGCGTTGAAGCCGAATACCGCCTTTCTGGTTCCTTTTGGCGTTCTCGTCGCCGGTCGATTTCGCGCATTTGCCGCCTGGGGGATCGCGGGCATCATCATCGCGGTCGCCGCCGTGGCCGCGGTGGGCCTGGACGGCATGTCCTCCTATATCAAGCAGATCTCCGGATCGCTGCCGGCAGGGGCCGACTCCCTCACGCTCGAAGGCGCGCTCGGCGTGAGCGGGCCAGTCGCGCTCGCTCTGCGCCTCGCCATCGTCGCCGCCGCCCTCGCGGCCGCTTTTCGTTTGCGCCAATCACCAGGGCTGGCCATCGCGGCCGCGATGCTTGGTTCGCTGCTCGTCGCGCCTTACCTGCATGCCTCCGATCTGTGCTTGCTGAGCGCGGCCGCGTGGATCGTGTGGCAGGAACGGCGGGGCCTGGCATGGCGGGTGCCGCTTGCCGCCGGCTGGCTCGCCGCCAGCCCCTTCCTGGTGTCGACCAACCTCAGCCCGAACCTACATCAGTGGCCGCTCGTTGAGCTCGTCCTGCTCGCTGCGCTCGTCCTCGAAGCGTGGCGGCCGAACAGGCGGCGGGAGGTCGCATTAACAGGCAGGGCTGACCTCGGAGAACCAGCCACCGCATAATCCAAGGGCCCGCCAAGCAGAGGAATACGCCTTGCCAATCGACATCCACGACATCAAAGGACCGCTTCGAGTGCTCGCCGGGCCGGGGACCGGTAAGACGCGCGCGCTGGTCGACCTGTACGAGCAGGCCGTGCTCGAGCATGCCGCCGGGCGCGACCAGATCCTCGCGCTCACCTTTTCGACGGGCGCCGCGGACGAGATCGCGAGGCGCATCGATGAGCGGCTGAAGGACGACTACGGGGAGGCCTGGATCTCCACCTTCCACAGCTTCTGCTGGCGCATCCTGCGCGACCACGCGCCAGACCCGAGGCGGATGCTGATCAACGGCTTCCAGGAATCGATGGTGATGCGCCAGGTGCTGGCCGAGATCGAGCCGGACGTACTGGGCGCGCTCGTCGGCGTGCGGCGGTCGGAGGCCTTCTCACGCGACCTGCTCGGTTTTGTCGCCCTCATGAAGCAGAACCTGGTCCATCCCGCCGCGCTGATGCTTGCCACCGAGGCGGGAGGCAGTGATCGCCTGCGCGCGCTCGCGGCCGCATACCGGGTGTATCAGGAGCGGTTGCGCTCGGCCGGGATGGTCGACTTCCGCGACCTGATCATCGGCGCAATCGAGCTGCTGCAGTCGAGGCATGAGCTGCGCGAGCGACTGCGCGCGAAGTACGCGCTCATCCTCGTCGACGAGTTCCAGGACGTGGACCCGGCGCAGTTTCAGCTCTTGCAGCTGATCGCGCCGCCCGAATCTCGTCCCCGCCTGGTGGTCGTCGGCGATCCAGACCAGTCCATCTACGGCTTTCGTGGCACGGTGCCGCGGCTGCTCGGCGTCGACTTTCCCGCCGCCTACGGCGCCGCCACCGTCTCGCTCGACGAATGCTGGCGATGCTCGCAGGAAGTCCTTGATGCGGGCGAGCGCCTGCTCGGCGCGACGCAGCCTGGACGGGCGCGCCGCAACCTCGTTTCAGTGGCGGGCGTGGCGCCGCCCGCCGTCGTTGTCGCTCACGAAGGCGACGCGCTCGACGAGGCGTTCTACTGCGCGCGCGAGATCAAGCGGATCCATGGCGCGTATCCGGAGCTCCGACACGACGACTTTGCGATCCTCCTGCGCAGCACGACCGCTTTGGGGGCGCCCTTCGAAGAGGCGCTGCGGGCGCTCGACATTCCTTATGAGGTGCGCGGATCCGGAGCCACCGCTCGCAACGAGGTCGTGCGTTTTCTGGTGGGCTATCTGGAATCTCTGCGCAAACCGGACGACGCCGACGCATTCGGAAGCGCCCTCGCATCGAGCCTTGGCGGCGTCGGCTCGAGGACACTGAGCCGCCTTCGAGCGCATTCGTTCGAGCAGTCGAGGCCGCTGACGCGCGTGATGCGACGCCTTATGTACGTGCTCGCCGCCAAGGACCCTCAGCGTTACCCGTTGCCGTGGGGTGGCGACGCCCCCAGCGAACCGCCGGCCCCGCCCGATTACTACGAGTTCCTCACCGAGGCCGAGCTCGATGCCCTGCACGCTGCGATGGTCGCGCGGTACAAGCTGCTCGACCGCGCGAAACGTCTGCCCCTGGCGAGTCTCGCCTACTCGGTCCTCATCGAGGACGGAGCGATCGGCAAGCTCTTCGAGCTCGGGCTCCGCGCGAGCGAGCGAACCGAGGCGATGTCCGACCTGCGGTCGACCATCGACGGCCTGGAGGCGGTGGAGGAAGTCTTTGAGCGGCTGCATGGGTCGAAACCGCTCCTCTCCGACATCAGCGGATCGCTGGATGCGCTGCTGTCAGGAGCGGCCGACGACACCGAACCCGCCACGGCTCGTCGCGACGCCGTGCAGGTCATGACCGTCCACCAGGCCAAGGGCCTCGAGTTCCAGGTCGTTTTCGCGTCTGGATTTGCACACGGCCTGTTCCCGTCGGAGGCGCGTCCACACCCGCTGCTCGACGTCGGCGATCGGTCGTGGCTCGAGAAGTTCAAGGTCGGGTTCATGCCGTCGTGGCCGTCCGACCCCGACGGTCACCTCGCCGAGGAGGCGAGGCTCGCGTTCGTGGCGATGACGCGCGCCAAGCGCGTCTACCTGACTTACGCCGATGCATACCTGCGCCAGGCGGGCCCGTCGGTGTTCCTCGACATGGCAGCGCCCGACGCCGAGTTGAAAGAGCTGACTCGCGCATCCGCGCGGCTGGAGCCGGCCGACGTGCTGCTGGCGCGCGAGGCGGAGGTTCTGATCGCCGCCCATCGCGAGATGGTGACCGAGGCGATGTCCGCGCGCGCCGCTGCGCTGGGCTTGGACATAACGTTCATAGCCGATCGCGATGCCGGCGAGCCATTCGAGCCCTACGGCCGCGATCGCAATCCGGAAGTGGTCCTGATCGACCACTTCAGCCCGACGACGCTCAACGACTACCTGAAGTGCCCCCGCCTCTACTGGTACAACCACCACCCCGGCCTGGCCGAGGAGCCGAGGTCGGTCGCCATGGAGCGCGGTGGCTTCCTGCACGAGGTGCTCGAGGACTTCCACGCGAACGAGCCCGACTGGAAGACCCTGGAGGTCGATGGCCAGAGGGAGTTTCTCGAGTTGGTTCTCCAGAAGCACCTGGATGGCTACCTGTCGCGCATGGAGGCCGTGCTCGACCGCCGCCGCGAGGAGAAGCAGGTGCGCGCCCTGCTGGGCAACTACATCCGCTTCGCCACAGGCATGCAGCCGATCCGCCGGCTCGGCACGCTGGCGCTCGAGCGGCGCTTTCACCTGCAGCTCGACGGGGCCGAGATCGTCGGCAAGATCGACCGCGTCAACGACGTCGGCGATGGCGAGGTCGAGGTCATCGACTACAAGACCGGCGCGGGCAAGCCGATGCGATGGGCCTACGAAGCCTATTTCGGTCCGGAGCTCTACGACGTGCAGCTCGCCCTCTATTACCTCGCCTGCAAGTACGGGTTCGACGACGAAGGCAAGCCCCTCGGCTTCCATCCGCGGTTCCTGTCGCTCTGGTATCCAAAAGACTGGGTGTGGGGTTCGATGCGGCAGGACATCTTCACGGTCGGCCGACCGGCCGGCCTCAAGGAATACCGCGAGAGGGTCCTCGATGCCGCGGACCTCGAGCGCAGCCGCGACATCGTGATGGGGGCGATCTCCCGCATCAAGGCCGGCCACTTTGAGCCGGCGCCGCGAGCGGATCTCCCGGGCACCTGCATCACGCGATTCGGGTCGTGCCCTCACTCCGCGATCTGCCCGTACGGCGGGGCGCCCCAAGAATGATTGCCGGGCCGACTCGGACGCTCAGTCCCGAGCAGGCGGCGGCCGCGCACGCCGGTCCCGAGGGAGCGTTCCTGATCGCTGCGGGGCCTGGCACTGGCAAGACGGCGACCGCCACCGAGCGCTTCTGCTGGCTGGTGGAGCACCGCGTTCCCGCCACCCAGATCCTCGCTGTGACGTTCAACGACCGGGCTGCCGACGAGCTCAGGTCGCGAATCACCGAAGAGCTGCGGGCACGCCGCCCTGACCTCGGCCCGGAGGTGCTCGACGGGGCGTGGATCGGAACGTTCCACGGCATCTGCTCGCGGCTGCTCGATGAGTTCGCGTATCTGGTCGGAGCGGCGCGCGAGGTCAGGGTGCTCGACGAAACCGGCCAGCGGCTATTCGAGCAGCGGCTCGTAGCGCGCTTGCGCAGCGGCGAGGCAGCGCCGCTCGACCCGGATTCGTTCACCGCGCTGAGCGTCGACGACCTGGACGAACTGCTTCGTTCGGGGCTCCGCTTCCTGCTCAAGCTAAAAGGCAGAGGGATCACTCCCGAACGCTTCCACAAACGCGCATTGGAGCTGCACGCGCAGCACTGGGATTCGCCGGTGGATGCGACCGCCCGCCAGGCTGCGGCCGCGGAGCTGGAGGCCATCGAGGTGCTGCACCTCATCTACCGGACTTACGAGGAAGCGCTGACCGCCGAAGGGCTGCGTGATTTCGACGACCTCATTCTCGACGTCATCGACGCGCTCGAACAGGTGCCGGAATTCCGCCGGCGCTGCCGCGAGCGCTTTCGCTACCTGCTCGTCGACGAGTTCCAGGACACCAATCGCATCCAGCTGGACCTCATCCGCCTGCTGTCGGCGGAGGCTTTTGGAAACGTCGCCGTGGTCGGCGACGCCAAGCAGTCGATCTATGGCTGGCGCGATGCTGAGATCGAGAACATCCGCAGCCGATTCGGGGGCAAGCGGCTTCCTCTCACACACAACCGCCGCTCGTTCCAGGAGATCCTCGACTGCGCCACCGCGTTCATCCGCCGCGATCCCGACTTCGCGGACGAGCCGGCCCTCGTCGCCACCCGCGGTGGGGGAGACCGGCCTGTCAGC
>DATINX010000097.1:0-2664 GCA_035473835.1 Candidatus Dormiibacterota bacterium
TTGCCTCGTGACCCGGTCGACTCCAATCTCGGACTGCGGCTCGCAGAGCTGCTGGCCACGGTTTCGCTGGCCACCGATCTCGCCCATGACGTGCCGGCCGAAAGTGCCCTGCGGGATGCCTTGCTTGCGGTCCAGCTGGGTCGGCTGGCAGGCTGGTCAGCTGACGACCTCTCCGACGTCTTCTACCTTGCGCTGCTTTACCACGTTGGCTGTACCGGAGCGGTCGACGCTCAGAGCCGCATGGGGGCCGGCGACGACATTAGCGTGCGGCATTGGCTCTCGGAGGCAGATTTCGCCAATCGGCCTGAGCTCATGCGAATCGCGGTGACCAAGCTCGCCCGCCAATGGGGGCCGGCAGACTGGGCTAGAGGCTTGGCCGCGTTCATGGCCACGGGTCAGAGCGTCCCCGAGGCCTTCGCCAACGTCGCTGAAGTCGCGGTCAGATTGTCGGAAAGACTTGGTGCTACCACCCAGGTCTCGTCCTCGCTCGGCTACTCGTATGCACGATGGGACGGAAAGGTCTTTCCCGGCGTGCCAAGCGGGGAGACCCAATCCGCCATTTCGCGGCTTGTCCATCTGGTGCACGTGGCCCAGACCTATCACCACGTCGGTGGAGTCGAGGCGGCGGACGCCGTGGTGCGTGACCGGAGCGGAAGCGAGTTCGATCCCGAGCTGGCGAGGCTATGGCTGCGGAACAGCCGTGACGTTGTTCAGTCAATCGCAGCGCCTTCGGTTTGGGAAGAGGCCCTGGCGGCCGAGCCTGAACCCCACCGGCGAGTCGCAAGGTCTCACCTGGATGACGTGAGCGGGGCGCTGGCCGATTTCGTCGATCTCAAGTCCACCTATACGCACGGACACTCGGCGCGCCTCGCGCGTTTGGTGGAGGATGCCGGGGCGGCCGCGGGGCTTGGCGCCGCCGAGATCACCACCCTGCGGCGGGCTGCCCAGGTCCACGACCTGGGAAACCTCAGCCTTCCCAATCAGGTTTGGATCAAGCGCGGGAGTCTGAATCCGGCTGAGTGGTCGCGCGTACACCTGCACGCCTACCACACCCAAAGGATCATGAGCGTCTGCGAGCCTATGCGGCCGTCCGGGGACGTTGCAGGGCTGCACCACGAGCACATGGATGGATCCGGTTACCACCGAAGTCTTCGAGCCGCGGCGATTCCGTTTCCTCCCCGCATCCTGGTGGTTGCCGAGGCGTACCAATCGATGACCGAAGATCGCTCGTGGAGACCTGCCCTGAATCGCGACGAGGCGGCCGCCGAGCTACGCCGCGAAGTGGCGGTTGGCAAGCTTGACCGCCGCGCCGTGGACGCCGTGCTCGATGCCGCCGGCCACCCGACCGCCGCGAATCGCGCCGCGCGCTCCTGGCCGGCCGGTCTGACCGACCGCGAAGTGGACGTTCTGAGGCTGCTGGCCCGGGGTGGCACCAACAAGGAGATCGCCCGCAGGCTCTATATATCGGAGGCCACGGTTCACACCCACGTCATAAACCTGTACGGCAAGATGGCCGTGAGCACTAGGGCGGGAGCCACGCTGTTTGCCCTCGAGCACGACCTGATCCAGGTGTCCCCGGGCGGAAAGATCGACTGAACGGTTGATGCCCTGCTGATCACATGCTCCTAACCTTGGCCCATTGCGGGACCCGTCACGGGATCCCCGAAATTTCAGAAGACAGGAGTCAGGACAATGCAGCAGCGGTTACCGGTGGCGCGCTTTTCCAGGACCTGTGCCGCACCACCCGAGGTGGTGTACGACATGCTCGCGGACTTGCGCTCGCACCTCCGATGGGGTGGTGCGAAACAGCGCGCCGACTTCCGGCTGCTTTCCCTCAACGCGCCGGACGGCCCTGCCAGTGTAGGGACGATCTTTGCCACCACGGGGACGATTCCAATGTCGGGCAAGCGCTGGGAAGACAGCTCGACCGTGTGCGAGGCAGTGCGCCCTTCAACGTTTGAGTTCGTGACCCAGGGCAAGGTCGGGAGCGGGCCCAAGGCGATGATGGCGCGCTACGCACACCGATACGAACTCGCCCCGGTCGAAGGCGGATCCACCGTGACTTACACGATGACCCAGCAGCAGATCACCAACCCGTTCCTCAGGCTTGCGCTCCCGGTGATCAGGCAGATGATGTGGCGGGTAGGCATCCCGATGTTTGCCGGTCGAGGTTTTCGAAATCTCCTCGAGGATGCCGAGGCCACCGCCCGCGCGCACCCCGTGCCGCACGACGCACCCGCCGGCCGCGCCGTAAAGCTCGGTGGGTGATGAAGCCCATCGCGCCGGATGCCACCACTGCGGTGGACCGCCTCCTCGAGGCGCTCAAAGGCCACGACTTCGAGCAGCTTGCGACCTGCCTGGCGCCCGCCGCTCATGCGCGCGTGCTTCTACCTCGAGGACGGAGGCCCTGGTCGGCCGGGATGAGATGGGCAGTGCACCCACTACCATGCGCCTGTGCCCAAGCGCAAAACGGCTATCTCAGAATCTGCCGCGAAGAAGTCGTTCGACCCCTACGCTGACTCCAACCGACCGCAGCGGGTGTGGAGCACACAAACATGAGACCACCCGCATGGATGAGGACGTCCAGGACGTCAGTCGATTGACCGGCCTCCGCTCGCGACGCTGCCGCTCGCCGGAGCAGTGAGAACGATTCTCTCGGCGGGT
>DATINX010000098.1:0-1997 GCA_035473835.1 Candidatus Dormiibacterota bacterium
GCCCAGCTCGACCAGATCCGCGGCCAGGTCCTGCCGGCGGAGTTCGGCTCGCAGATTCGAAACTATGTACTGCAGCCCTACACGCTGGTGAAGGACGTCCGCACCGGCCTCGAGGTCGGCAACGCCCAGGCCGTGCTCGACGGGGAGATTGACCCGTTCATCGAGAGCTGGCTGCGCTGGCGCTTGAGCCACGCCAGGAACGGAGCCGGAAGCTAGCTGAGAGGGCGCTCAAGCAAGCGCCGCAAGCATCGATTCCCGCCTCCGTTACATAGCTGGTTGAACTCATCGGGTGATATTTGGAGCATCCGGGGGCATGAGGTATACTGCCCGCGACCTAGCCAGGTGCGCCCGCCGGCGCCACACGTCACTGCAAGAGATCCAGCCTATGGTTTTAACACCGGACTTCGACAGTCGGCCGGTAATCAGCTTCCAGCACGTCTGGAAGACATACCCGACCGGGACCGAGGCGCTCCGCGACGTCAACCTGGTCGTCCCCGAGGGCGACTTCCTTTTTCTGGTCGGCCCATCCGGCGCTGGCAAGTCGACGCTCGTTCGGCTCCTGATCAGGGAGGAGAAGCCCACCAAGGGCAAGATCTTCGTCGAAGGGGTCGAGCTCGGACGGATGAAGCGACGCAAGCTGCCGTTCTACCGCCGCAAGATCGGCCTGGTCTTCCAGGACTTCAAGCTGCTGCCGAACCTCACGGTCTACGAGAATGTGGCGTTCGCGCTTCGCGTCCTTGGCGAGCCCGACCGTCTGGTGCATTCGCGTGCGGCCGAGGCCCTCGACACAGTGGGCCTTGCGGGCAAGGAGCAGACCTATCCCGCGAACCTTTCGGGTGGCGAGCAGCAGCGCGTGGCCATCGCGCGAGCCCTCGTGCATGCGCCGCGTGTGATCATCGCCGACGAGCCGACGGGCAATCTCGACCCGGCGACCGCGTGGGAGATCATGCAGCTCTTCCTGCGCATAAACGCGCGAGGCGCCACTGTCGTGATGGCGACGCACAACCGTGAGATCGTCGATCTTCTCCGCCGCCGCGTGGTTGCGATCGATGCTGGGCAGATTGCCAGAGACGACCGTTCTGGCCGATACCATGATGATGTTTCGAAACCTCAGATTCGCGCTCAGTAGCGCCTGGCAGAGCTTCTGGCGGAACCTGGCCGTGAGCCTGGCCGCGGTTCTGTCGATCACGCTCATCCTGATTCTGGGCGGCATCAACCTGCTGGTCGGGCATGCGCTCTCGCAAGTGCTCGATGGTTTCCGAGAGAAGGTCAGCGTGATCTCGATCAACGTTGCCGACGGAACGCCCCTCGCCAACGTGACCGATTTCCAGACGCAGCTCGGGGGCGACCCTCGCGTCGCGGGCGTTCGATTCATCACGAAGGATGAGGCGCTCGCGAACTTTACGAAAGATCCCAACAACGCGGTCCTTGCGCAGCAGCTGGACGGTAATCCCCTCGACGCGAAGCTCGAGGTGCATGTCCGCAGCCTGACCGACGTGGCGGCCGTCGACAGCCTCGCGCGTCAGTGGCCCGGAGTCGATCCCACCAATCCCACCAACTACCAGGGCGAGTTCGTGAACCGCATGTTGCAGCTGTCGCAGTGGCTTGGCTATGCGGGAGTCGGACTCATGGCGATCCTGGTGGTGGTTTCGATCGTGATCGTCATGAACACGATCCGCACCGCCGTCTACCACCGGCGCAAGGAGATCGAGGTCATGAAGCTGGTCGGGGCCACCGAATGGTTCGTGCGCGGGCCGTTCGTGATCGAAGGGATCATGACCGGGCTCATCGCTGCGTCGATCGCGCTCTCACTGCTCGTCATCGCGTATCCACCGGCGGTGCAGCAGTTCCGTTCGGACATCGCCTTCATCCCGCTCTCATACGACCCCACCTTCCTGACGAGCCTCGCCCGCGACCTGCTGCTTGGAGGCGCTCTGCTCGGCGCCCTGGGCAGCTACATCGGCGTGCGCCGGTTCGTCCGCATCTGAAATGAAGAG
>DATINX010000099.1:0-2639 GCA_035473835.1 Candidatus Dormiibacterota bacterium
ACCTCGGCGGCCGGTCCGTGCGTATAGACGTGCTCGATGAGGTCGGGCACCAGCGCCGCGAACCAGTCGTGGATGTGGATCACGTCGGGCGTGAACGCGAGCTTCGGCAGCATCTCGAGGAGCGCGCGAGAGAAGAACACCGAGCGGGCGTCGTCGTCGCCGAAGCCGTACATGCCGTCGCGGTCGTACAGCGCGGGGCAGTCGACGAAGTAGACGACCATCTCTCCGAGGCGGCCCTCGAGGATCGTCGCCGACACAGTCTGGGCGCCCAGCGGCACCTGGAGGTCGCTGACCACCGGCTTGAGCCCGTGCTTCCCGACGTCGACCTGGCGATAGCGCGGCATCACCACGCGCACGTCATGCGCGAGCCGGCGCAGCTCCTTTGACAGCGAGGCGGCGACGTCGGCGACGCCACCGGACTTGGCAAACGGCGCCAGCTCTGAGGTGGCGACGAGCACCTTGAGGTGCTGTTGGCCCGGCATGGCAGCGCCGTTGGCCTCACCGGGGATTCGCAGCCCGAGCGACCCAGACGGTGGGATCTGCTCGATGTCTCGGCCTTCGCGGCTGACCACGAGGGCCATCTCCATTGATTCGCCGCCTCGCCGCGCGAGCAGCCGCAGTGGGATCGAAATGAAGAAGGGATCGGCTTCGTCATATTCGGCGATCGGCTCGGCCCTGGCCTGCTCGGCGTCGACCCGGGCCAGCGTTACAGAGGCTCCGTGCGCGCGCGGGCTGACGCGAACTACATGCGCGGCATCGAAGCCGAACTCCGCCGTCGCCGTGACCGCGACCGGCAGCTGGAGCTTCCCGCCCCGCTTGTCGGCGGGCACGCCGGAGCAGTAGAGCCAGAACTCGATCTTCTGCGATTCGAGCTCAGCCGGCGGCCGCGGGCTGTCGATGCGGATGTAGACGCGCTCCGCGTCGCAGCCGTACAAGATCTTCTCGACCACGCCGGCGGGCCTGTGCAGTGCTCCGAATCCGGAGCCGACGATGTAGAAGCCGGCCTGCGTCCAGGCCGGGTCGGTGCGCGACTTCGGGCTGATGATCTCAACCGGCGCCCTGCGCTCCGGCGTGGGCGTGCGCTGGATGATCGGCTGGAAGAGGCGCGCGGGCGCGCGCTGGCCCAGCAACTTGTACACGTTCCTCAGGTGCAAGCGGAACTGGTTGTCCCAGATCGTGTCCATGCCCGAGTCGTGCTTGCGGCTGAACCACCAGAACCAATCGCTTCCTTCCGTGATCAGGATCTCCCGCCAGCCGAGCGCCGCCGCGTCCGATTGCTGCGGGCGCTGGCGTGATTGCTCCTCGAGCCACGACCGCGTCTCGGCCAGGAGCTCCCAGGCGACGTTGTGCTCAGGGTCGCCGATCCAGGTATCCAGGCTCGCCCCAATCCAGCTGCCCGTATGGAGGTGGTGCAGATTCTGCTGCGGCTCGTGTTCGCGGAGGAAGTCCGACACGGTCGTCGTAACGACGTCCGGCGTGGCCTCGAGCTCCGTGTAGAGCGCGTTCAGGAAGTCGTGCCCGTCGCGCGGGTAGAACTCCCATGCGTTCTCTCCGTCGAGGGCGATGACGGCCAGGTAGTCCTTGTCGCCCTGCTGCTCGCGAATTCGCTTCAGCCGGCCGACCAGGTTGCGCGCCGCATCCACCGAGGGCATGCGCTGGTAGTCGAAGCCGATCGAGTTCGAGATCGCCGAGTCGCGGAAGACCATCGCCACGTGGCGTCCCTCGCGTTCCACGCGAAATGGCCGGTACAGCTGGTCCGGGGCGTTGACCCGACCTTCGTTGTCGCGGTAGAAGTGCGTGTCCAGGGAGCGGGCGAGCACCTCTTCGTCACTGATCATCCAGTCGAGGCCGGCTTTGCTCGCCAGCCCGATCACGCTCTCCCCCACCGCCATCTCCGACGGCCACATGCCCGTCGGCCGCCGGCCGACCAGGCGCTCGAAGAGCCCTTGCCCCAGCTCGATCTGGCGTTCGGCGTCCTCGCGATGGGAGAAGTGATGCTGCGGCAGCTCGATCTGAGGATTGGCCGTGCGCGCCGAGTCGACATGCACGAGCAGCGGCAGGATCGGGTGGTAGTAGGGCGAGAAGGTCAGCTCGGCCTGGCCGCGATCGGCCAGCTCGCGGTACTTCGGGATGACCTTCTGCATGATCTCCATCTGGGCTTCGAAGAGCGGCCCTTTGTCGGCCTCGGCGAAGTCTCGATCCTTCCTTTTCAGCTCGGCCAGCCGGGGATCCGACTCGGCCCAGGCCGGGTCGCACCACGCGAGGTTGAACCAGACCTGCACGTCGCGCATGTCCTGGGTCGTGAACTGGGCGTCGGCGGCGCGTGAGGCAAGCTCGAGATAGCGCGGCGACTGCTGAACGCGTAGCGCGCGAGGCGACTCGCGCATCCAGCGGATGATGAAGGCGCGCTCCTCGGCGGTAAGCTCGGCGGCATCGCGCTTGCTCAGGTTGAGGAACAGATCGACCGACTCCTCCTTGCCGTAGTCCTCGATCTGCGCCAGCAGCGAGGGGACGAGGTTGAACGTGGCGCGCACCTTCGGGTACGCGTCCATGAGGGCCGGCATCTTGAAGTAGTCCTTGGCCGAGCGCAGGCGCACCCATGGCAGCAGGTAGGTGTCGGTGAGGTCGTCCTTGTAATA
>DATINX010000100.1:0-8846 GCA_035473835.1 Candidatus Dormiibacterota bacterium
GGCATGGTCGGACACGCGATGCTCAAGATCCTGGCCGAGCGCCGTTTTCCGGCCGCGCAGGTGAAAGCGCTCGCGTCGGAGCGATCGAAGGGCATGACGATCTCTTACAACGGGAGCACGGTCGACGTTGAACCGCTCGACGAGCAGGCGTTCAAGGGCATTGACGTCGCCCTGTTCGCCGCCAGCACTGACATCGCCCTGATGTACGGACCGCTGGCGGTCGAATCCGGTTCGCTTGTCATCGACCTCAGCTCGGCGTGGCGCATGAAGGACAACGTTCCGCTCGTCATCCCGGAGGTCAACGCCGAGGACATCCGCGACAACGAAGGCATCATCGCCAACCCAAATTGCTGTGCGGCTCCGCTGACCGTCGTACTCCATCCTCTGCGCAACGCCGTCGGCGTCGAGCGCGTCCTGGTCTCCACGTACCAGTCGGCGTCCGGCGCGGGCAGGGCTCTGGTCGACGAGCTCGAGGAACAGACGAAGGCGATCGCGGAAGGCAAGGAACCTCAAGCCGTCACCTATCCGTATCAGCTCGCGTACAACGTCGTGCCCGGGGGATGGCGTCCGGAGATGGACGGCTACAACGAGGAGGAGGTGAAGATCGTTAACGAGACGAGGAAGATCCTCCACATGCCCGAGCTGCGCATCGTCGCGACCTGTGTGCGCGTGCCCGTTCCCGTCGGCCACGGGGAATCGGTATTCATCGAAACCCGCGAGAAGATTTCCGCCGAAGACGTGCGCACGCTGCTCGGCAATGCGCCTGGCGTGATCGTCGAAGACGACCCGCACGCGAAGCTCTATCCCACGCCACACACTGTCGAGGGCAAGGACGAGGTGTATGTTGGCCGTATTCGCAATGACCCGTCATCCGACCGAGGCCTCGCCCTCTGGCTCGTGTCGGACAATCTTCGCAAGGGCGCCGCGCTCAACGCGGTTCAGATCGCCGAGCATGCGCTCGAGCTAGGAGTTCTCTGATGGCTGCAGAAGTCGGACGTCTCCTCACCGCCATGGTCACGCCGTTCAAACCCGACGGCTCGGTCGACTACCAGGCGGCCGAGAAGCTGGCCGCGCTGCTCGTCGCCGACGGCTCGGACGGTGTAGTCGTCTCGGGGACGACGGGTGAATCCCCGGCGCTCAGCGATGACGAGAAGATCGAGCTGCTCAAAGCGGTCAAGAAAGCGATTCCAGCCAGCTCGGTCGTCTCCGGAACCGGGAGCAACGACACGCATCATTCGGTGAAGCTTTCGGAGCGCGCTATGAAAGCCGGCGCCGACGCGCTGCTCGCCGTGGTGCCGTATTACAACAAGCCCCCGCAGGAGGGCATGTACCAGCACTTCAAGGCGATCTCCGAGGTCGGCCCCACGATCATGTACAACATCCAGGGCCGCACCGCCGTCAACATGACGGCCGCAACGACGCTGCGATGCGCGCAGCTGCCTGGCATCATCGGCGTCAAGGAGGCCAGCGGCGACCTCGACCAGATCGGGCTGGTGTGCGCAGGCAAGCCGGCGCACTTCAGGGTGTGGAGCGGGGACGACAGCTGGACCCTGCCTCTGCTTGCGGTCGGAGGCTATGGCGTGATCTGTGTCGTCTCGCACATCGCCGGCCGCTCGATGAAGAGGCTGATCGAAGCGTACGCGAAAGCCGACATCGAGACCGCGCGAGACATCCATCTCGGATTGCTCCCGGTGATCAAGACGCTCATGACGACGGCCGCCAACCCTGTGCCGCTCAAGTCGGCGCTCAACGCGATGGGCTTCCCGGCTGGGCCGTTCCGCCTGCCGCTGGTCCCGCTGACCGACGACCAGCTCAAGTCGGTTATGCAGACGATCCGCGAGGCGGGGGACCTGATCACATTCAAGTCAGGAGTGAAAGTCGGCTAGCGTCACGGAGTTGAGGAAGCCGTCGGGGAAGTCATCGCCGGATCTTCGGCGCCCATGCGGCCCATCTGCGGCGTCAGCGCGTCCGCTGCTCGCTTACGCATCGTACGGATGCGCTCGCTGTGCTGCTCCGCGCTTCCTTGCATCTGAGCCACCTGTGCGCCGAGTCTCTCGGCGATGATCCCCGACGTCTCCCTGGAACAGCTCCACACCGAGATCCGCGCCTGCGTCAAATGCGGTCTCCACGCAACGCGCACGCAGGCCGTGCCCGGAGTGGGCCCCGTTCCGGCGGACATCATGATCGTCGGCGAAGCGCCCGGATTCAACGAGGACCGACAGGGTGAGCCGTTCGTCGGCGCCGCGGGCAAGCTGCTCGACACGCTGCTCGCTCGCATCGGCCTTGCCCGTGCGGATGTCTACATCACCAACGTGCTCAAGTGCCGTCCGCCGCAGAATCGCGACCCGATGCCCAACGAGGCAGAATCGTGCTCGCCTTACCTGGCGCGGCAGCTGGCGATGATCCAACCCAAGGTCGTCCTCATCCTCGGCCGCCATGCGCTGGAGCGCCTTCTCCCTGGCCAGGGTTCCATCACGCGAGTCCATGGCAGCCTCGTGCGCCGGGGCGACGTCGCGTACGTTCCGCTCTATCACCCGGCGGCCGCGCTTCACAACGGCTCCCTGGTCGCGGACCTCGAGCAAGACTTCGACCGGGTCAAGGCGTATCTCGACAGGGTGCTGGCGCCGCCACCGCCACCGGAGCCTGCGCCGATTCCCAAACAGGAAGCCGAGCAGCTCCGTTTGTTGTGAGCGAATCGCGCCTCAGGTACCTGCCCCTCGGCGGCCTCGGCGAAGTCGGAATCAACATGTGGGCGCTCGAATGGGAGGACCAGGTCCTGGTCGTCGACGCCGGGCTGATGTTCCCCCAGGAGGACATGTTCGGGATCGACCTCGTGCTGCCGGACATCTCGTACCTGCTCGAAAGGGGTCGCAAGGTCCTCGGCATCTTTCTCAGCCATGGGCACGAAGACCACATCGGCGGCCTTCCATTTGTCTTGAAGAGGCTCAACGTGCCGGTCTTCGGCACACGGCTCACTCTCGGGCTCGTCAAGCCCAAGCTGAAGGAGCACCGCATCCTGCGCGAGTCCGACCTGAGAGAGGTGCGCGTCGGCGACACGGTTCAGCTGGGGCCGTTTCGCGTCGAGACGGTCGCGGTGTGCCACTCGATCCCGGACGCGGTCGCGCTGGCGATCCAAACGCCGGTCGGCCGGGTGATCTACACCAGCGACTTCAAGCTCGACCCGGCGCCACCTGACGGCCATCCCACGGACATGGAGCGCTTCCGGCGGCTGGGCGACGAGGGCGTGCATCTGCTGCTCAGCGATTCCACCAACTCGGAGCGGGCCGGCCGGTCGGGCTCCGAGCGAGACCTGCATGCGCCGTTCGAGCGCATATTCGGCGAGGCGCCCGGACGAATCGTTGTGGCCAACTTCGCTTCCAACATCCATCGCATCCAGCACCTCGTGAGGATGGCGGTGCAGTTCGACCGCAAGGTCGCCGTGGTCGGTCGCAGCCTGCAGACCAACTTCAAGACCGCGCGCGAGCTCGGCTTCCTCGAGGTGCCCGAAGGCCTCACAGTGCAGCTCGAGCACGCCGACAAAGTTCCGCCGTCGAAGCTTCTTCTCCTGACGGCTGGCAGCCAGGGCGAGCCGATGTCGGCGCTCGCGCGGTTTGCCGCTCAGCGCCACCCGCTCGTGAACGTGCTGAAAGGCGATTGGGTGGTCATCTCAGCGAGACCGATCCCCGGGAACGAGCGCATGGTGCACCAGACGGTCAACAACCTGTACCGCCATGGGGCCAACGTGTTCTATTCGGAAGTCGGCCACGTTCACGTCACCGGCCACGCTCAGAAGGAGGAGCTGCGGGAGATGATCGACGCGGTTCGTCCGCGCCACTTCATTCCGGTTCACGGAGAGTACCGCCAGCTCTTTCTGCATGCAGAGATCGCGCGCGAGGCCGGCATAAGTGACGACCGCATCGCCGTCGTCGAAGATGGCGATACGATCGAGCTGGACCAGGAGTCGATGCGGCGCGGCAACCGGATCTCAACCGGGCTTGTGTTTGTCGACGGGCTCGGCGTCGGCGACGTCGAAAAGGTTGTGCTGCGCGACCGCCGCCACCTCGCGGAGGACGGGATCCTTGTCGTCACGGTCGTCCTCGATCGTGACACCGCGATCCCGCGTGCCGGACCCGATCTCGTATCGCGTGGAGTCATCGAGCCCGAGCTCTCATCCAAGCTGATGGAGGACGCGCGCCGTGCGGTCACCGCCAGCATCGCTCGATTTGCGGAGACACACCCCGACATCAACACTCTCCAGGAAGCGATCCACGACGCAGTGTCGAGAACTGTCTACAAGCAGACGAGGCGGCGCCCCATGGTGATCCCGGTCATCACAGAGATATGAAGCTCCCACCACTCGCGCTCGTCGCATGAAGCTTCCGCCTCTGGCGCTTGTCGCACCCAGCCTGTGGGATATGAGAGGTAACCTGCCGGTTCCCTCTCATCGCGGCGGCTACGCCGACGCTGCTCTCTTTCCCGCTGTTTGGTTTATCAGAACGTTTCTCCGCGCGACGTTTTGTGGCATTAAGGACCTGGTCGCGGCCGGGTTGAACCCGGCCGCCCTTGCCACGCTGGTAGAGATCGCATGAAGCTTCCGCCTCTGGCGCTTGTCGCACCCAGCCTCTGCCCACGCTGCGACCAACCGGCCATGGTGCTCGATCATGCGGAGGAGGCGCGATGCGCGCACTGCGGCCTCCAGCTGCACCAGTGCGGCAACTGCCGCGGCATAGCCGGCCCGTTCGACAGGTACTGCGGTTTCTGCGGCCACGAGCTGGTGCGGGGGATGCAGCGCCCGATCTGGTGGCGCCTCTGGTTCATTGCCGCGCTGGTGCCGCTGGCGGCGGCGCTCACCGGCGGCATCTGGTGGGCAGAAACACACGCGGTGAGGTAACTCCCTCTCCCCCAGGGGAGAGGGGCCGTACGTCGCAGAAAGGGGTTATCGGTTCAGCCGCTGGCCGCACTCGACGCAGAAGCTGTGGCGGCCGAGGTTGTGGTGGCCGCAGGATGCGCACACGAGGCGCCTCGGCGGGTCCGCCTGCAGCCAGCGCTCGCGCTCGCGGCGATACCAGATGCCGTCTTCGGGTCCGAGCATCCAGCGCCGTCCCTCTCCATCGAGGACGGCGAGGTCGCGCACCGCGAGTCGGAACGCGCGTGCATGAAGCTCGCCGCTGCGGCGCTCTTCGACGAGTACCTTGTAGCGATTCTCGGCGTCGGCAAATGGATCTACAGCCACGCGCAGAGTATCGCTGGCCTCCCCACCCCTGTGGGGAGACCCACGCCCGCAAGGAGGTGGTCAGAACCGGGTGTAGAATCCGCTGAGCCCGCCATCGCGGGCTCCCAGCATGCGTCGCACCAACTCACGAAGCTCACGCTCACACGCGAACGGCGCCCGGCGCGCTTCATCCGCGCGCTCTCGATCCGCCCGGTCCAAGCGCTCCAGCAAGCCACACCTCACGAAGCGCCAGGCTCGGGAGATCGTCGGCGTGCTGCTCATTCTCGCGGGGCTGCTTGGGCTCCTGGCCGTCGCGAGCCACGCGGGGTCGATTCTCGCCGGGCTCCAGGGATGGCTGGTCGACTCCTTCGGCCGCGCGTGGTTCGTACCGGTCGCCGGCGCGGTCGCACTGGGCGCGTACATGCTGTGGCCGCAGGCCCCACGGCCTCGCCTGCTCGACGTGCTCGCGGGCACGGTCGCCGTGATCGCCCTGGTCGGCATCTTCGGCCTGGCGGCTCATGCCGGCGGAGCCGCGGGGCGAGCCATCGACAATCTCGTGCTGGGGCTGGCCGGATACTGGGGCGCGTGGGCGCTCCTGGGGGCGGGCCTGGTGATCGGCCTGATCGTCACGATCCATTTCAGCCCCGGCGCGCTCATCGCCACCGCCGTCAATGCGGTGCAGTCCGCGTACGGCGAACGGAGACGGCTGGAGCGATTGGTTGCGGCGCCGCCCTCGCAGACGAAGCCGGCCGGCAAGACCCAGCCGGTCGCCATCGAAGAAGTAGTCGGCCCGGCCTACCCGCCGGTCGCCGCGTCTCTGCGGACGTGGGAGGAGGACTCCCCCCGCGACGCCCCCGAACCACCGGAGCGGGCGAAGCCCGACGAGTACGAAGATGAGGAGTCAGCACCGGCGAAGCCCGTGCTGAGGGTCGTCGCCGAGTCCGAGGACGATCTGCCCGACATCGAGTGGAAGCTCCCATCGATCCAGCTTCTCGACACCGTGACCGCGAAGCGCGAACGCATGGCGGACGAGATCAAGCGCAACGTCAAGATCATCGAGAGCACGCTCGAGACGTTCGGGGTCCCCGCCAAGGTGATCGGGGTCAACCCCGGTCCGGCCGTGACGCAATACGAGCTCCAGCCTGGCGCGGGAATCCAGGTGAAGAGGATCACAGCGCTGCAAAACGATCTGTCGCTCGCGCTCGCCGCGGCGCCGCTGCGAATCGAGGCGCCAATCCCCGGCAAAGCCGCGGTTGGCATCGAGGTGCCGAACAAGGCCGCGAGCCTCGTCACGATCCGTGAGGTCGTGGAAACAGCAGCGTTTCGCGAGGGCACGCACACCCTTGCGCTTGCGCTCGGCAACGACGTGTCGGGCCAGTCGATCGTGGGCGATCTCACCCGCATGCCGCACCTTCTCATCGCGGGCGCCACCGGGCAGGGCAAGAGCGTGTGCATCAATGCGCTGATCACGAGCCTGCTGTTCCAGGTCACGCCAGACCACATGCGGCTGCTGCTGATCGACCCGAAGCGCGTCGAGCTCACGAACTACAACGGGCTGCCGCATCTCGCGCTGCCGGTGCTCGTCGAGCCGCACCAGGCGGCCGCCGCCCTGCGCTGGGCGGTGGCGGAGATGGATCGGCGCTACAAGATGTTCAGCGCGGAAGGGGTGCGCAATATCGCCGCATACAACGAAAAGGCCACTCAGCGCAGCGCTCGCCAGCTTCCATACGTGGTGATCGTCATCGACGAGCTCGCCGACCTGATGATGGTCGCCGCCGGAGAGATCGAGGAGCTGATCTGCCGCATCGCTCAGCTTGCACGTGCGGTCGGGATTCACCTCGTGATCGCGACCCAGCGACCGTCGACCGACATCATCACAGGCCTGATCAAAGCCAACATCCCGTCGCGCATCGCGTTCGCGGTGGGTTCCCAGGTCGACAGCCGCGTAATCCTCGACACCGGCGGCGCCGAGAAGCTGCTCGGTCGAGGCGACATGCTCTACCAGCCGGTCGACGCCGGCAAGCCGACGCGCATCCAGGGCGCTTTCGTGAGCGACCCCGAGGTCGAGTCGGTCGTCAACTTCTGGCGATCGCAGGGCGATCCCCGCTATATGGAGGAGATCCTCGAAGAGGGTGCAGGCACGGAATGGCAGGGGCGTGACACGCCCGAGCGCAAGCTGGACCCGCTCTTCGCGCGGGCGGCGCGGGCGGTGGCGGCGGAGGGAGGGGCCTCGGTGTCGCTCGTGCAGAGGAAGTTCAACGTCGGGTACTCGCGCGCGGGCCGCATCGTCGACCAGCTCGCCGAGCACCGCGTCATCGGTGGCTACCAGGGGTCCAAATCCCGCGAGGTGCTGATGAACCTGCCGGACGTCGACGAGCTGCTCGAGAAGATCGGTCTCGAATGAGGCTCGTGCAGCGGTGACCTGGGCGTCGCAAACTTCGATTTAGAAGGCGTGAACCTCCCCAATCTCCTGACTCTCAGCCGGCTGGCGGCGATCCCCGTGCTGATGGCCCTGCTGCTCGTGAGCTTCCCAGGCCACGACCAGGTCGCCGCGGCCCTCTTCATCGTCGCCTCGTTGACGGACACTCTCGACGGCCAGATCGCGCGCCGGCGCGCCCTGGTCAGCGACCTCGGCAAGTTCCTCGACCCGCTCGCGGACAAGCTTCTCGTGCTGTCGGTCTTGATCGTCCTGGTCCAGGAGGGACTGGTCGCCGCCTGGGTCGTGGTGGTGATCTTTTCGCGCGAGCTGCTGATCACGATCCTCCGCTCGGTGGCGGCCAGCCAGGGCCGCGTGATCGCAGCCGCCCCTCTCGGCAAGACGAAGACGGTCACGCAGATGGCCGCGGTGACGCTGCTGATCCTGCAGCGACCGTACCCGGAGTTGGGCCCGATCGCCGCGATCGCCGTCGCCGTGGCGGTCATCTTCACGATCGTCAGCGGCGTCGACTACCTGGTTCGGTTCCGCCATCTGATCGGGCTTGGCGAAGGCGAACCCGGCGCCGAGACCCACGTCGACCCGCTGGCGGCGGAGCTCGGGAGCGTGCTGGTGCGCGGTGGCCTCACGGTATCCGTGGCCGAATCGTGCACCGGCGGGCTGCTTGCGGCCATGATCACCGACCGACCGGGGAGCTCCGCCTACTTTCTGGGCGGGGTCATCGCGTACTCGGACGAAGTGAAACGCGACGAGCTTGGCGTTCCCGCCGACCTGCTCGCCCGATTCGGGGCGGTGAGCCGCGAGGTCGCGCTGGCGATGGCGGAAGGGGCCAGGACGCGATTCGCCACTAGGCTCGCGGCCTCGACCACAGGCATCGCCGGTCCGGGCGCCGACCGCTCCAACAAGCCGGTCGGCCTCACCTACATCGCGATCGCCTCGGAGTGGGGGAGGCGGTGCGAGGAGTACACGTTCACCGGCGACCGATGGTCGAACCGCCGTCAGGCCGCGGTCCAGGCCCTCGTGCTCCTGGTCGAAGAGGCGAAGTCCAGGGCAGGCCGGCAGAAGAGCGCGCCGGCGTGATGGGAGGTGCCTTGACGATCACGAACACTTGTTCGATAATGTGCGGACGGCTTGTTAAGACGACGTTGACCTCAAACCCACGACGTAGAACACTCGCCGCAACCACCTAGGAGGCATCGA
>DATINX010000101.1:0-5828 GCA_035473835.1 Candidatus Dormiibacterota bacterium
CCGCAAACAGAAAATCCTCAAGGACGATGCCCCGAATCTCTCGGGCGACGATGTCCGCGAAGGCCTGACGGCGATCATAAGCGTCCGGCTGACCGAGCCGCAGTTCGAAGGCCAGACGAAGGGCAAGCTCGGCAATGCCGAGGTGCAGGGTCACGTCTCGGTCGCACTGACCGAAGGTCTGACGCAGTACCTGGAAGAGAACCCCTCCGATGGCCGGCGCATCGTCGAGAAGTCGCTCACAGCCGCGCGAGCGCGCGAAGCAGCACGCAAGGCACGCGACCTCGTGCAGCGCAAGAGCCTGCTCGAGTCGAGCACGCTGCCGGGCAAGCTCGCGGACTGCTCAGAGCGGGATCCCGCGAACTGCGAACTCTACATCGTGGAGGGCATCTCGGCCGGCGGCACCGCGAAGGGCGGCCGCGACCGGAAGTTTCAGGCGATTCTGCCAATGCGCGGCAAGATCCTCAACGTCGAGAAGGCGCGCCTCGACAAGGTGCTCACGTTCGAGGTGATTCGCGACCTCATCACCGCGATGGGAGCGGGCATCGGAGACAACTTCAACATCGAGAAGATGCGGTACCACCGCATCGTGACCATGACAGACGCGGACGTGGACGGCAGTCACATTCGTACGCTGCTGCTCACCTTCTTCTTCCGTTACTTCCCGATGGTCATCGAGAAGGGCTACCTCTATATGGCGCAGCCACCGCTGTACAAAGTGTCGAAGGGCAAGCAGGTGATCTGGTGCCGGTCTGAGGCCGAGCGCGAGAAAGCGTTGAAGCAGCTTGGGAAGAACGGCGAGGTCCAGCGGATGAAGGGTCTTGGTGAGATGAATGCCACCGAGCTCTGGGAGACGACCATGAACCCCGAGTCGCGGGTGCTCCTGCGGGTCGAGGTCGAGGATGCCGCTGCCGCCAACGAAACCTTCGAAAAGCTCATGGGACCTGATGTCGAGCCCCGCAAGAAGTTCATTCAGGCGCACGCCAAGAGCGTCCGCAACCTCGACATTTAGGGCCCGTCCTGATGCGAATCGCAGTCGACGCCATGGGCGGCGACAATGCGCCTCTGCAAGTGCTAGACGGAGCATCTCAGGCGGCTTCCGAATACGGGATCGAGGTCACCGTGGTCGGCTCCCCGTCGATCGTTCAGCCCTTGCTCGACAAGTTCCCGCGCCTGGTCCTGTGCCCGTCGACCCAGGTCATCGCGATGAACGAACACCCGGCCCAGGCGGTGCGGTCGAAGCCCGATTCGTCGATGGCGGTTTGCGCGCGCCTGTGCAAAGAGGGCAGAGCCGACGGCTGGATCTCGGCGGGCAACTCGGGCGCGATAATGGCCACCGCGCTGTTCATCCAGGGCCGCATTCGGGGTGTCGAGCGGCCGGCGCTGGGGTCCATCGTGCCTGTCAAGGGAGGCTTCGCCTACTTCTTGGACGTCGGCGCCAACGTCGATTCGAAACCCGAGTACATGGTCCAGTTCGCGGCGATGGGCGCCGTCTACGCGCGAGAGATGATGGGTCGTCCTGAACCACGCGTCGCATTGCTCAGCAACGGCGAAGAGGAAGGCAAGGGCGACGAGCTCGTGCGGGAAACGGGCCGGCGACTGAAGAGCTCGATGCGCGGCTTCGTCGGCAACGTCGAGCCCAAGGACCTGTATGCGGGTAAGGTCGACGTCGTCGTCGCCGACGGTTTCGTCGGCAATGTCGCCATCAAGATGGCCGAGGCGACCGCGGAGTTCCTGTTTCGAAGCATGCGCGAGGAGGTTCCGCGCACGATCACCGGCAAGCTAGGCGGCCTGCTCATCCGCGATGGTGTGCGCCGGCTGCGCGCCGGCATCGACTGGCGTGAGTTCGGAGGGGCGCCGCTGCTTGGCATCGACGGGGTGGCTGTGGTGGCGCACGGGCGGTCGGACGCGCGCGCAATCAAGAACGCGATCCGCGTCACGAAGGAAGCGGCGGAGAATCAACTCGTGGGTAAGATTCGGGCTGAGGTGGGGAAGTGAAAAAGAACGGCCAGGTGCGTGTTGTCGTCACAGGGATGGGGACGGTGAACCCGCTGGGCAAAACCCTGGACGAATACTGGGACGGTTTGATCGAAGGTCGCAGTACAGCGCGCATGGTCGAAGGGTCGTATCCGACCGAGAAGCTGTCGACCAAATTCGCGTGCGAGGTGCGCGGTTTCGACCCGCAGCTGTACATGGATCGCAAGGCCGCGCAGCGGATGGCGCGGTTCTCGCAGATGGCCGTGGCCGCTTCCGGCATGGCGCTCGCCGACTCCGGCCTCGACCTTTCCAAGGAAGACAGCTTTCGCGTCGGGGTCGATATGGGCACGGGGATCGGCGGCTTCATCGAGATGACGGGCGGCGCCATCTCGTATGCCACCAAGGGCCGCTTGAACCCTCTATACGCGCCCATGATCATCCCCAACATGGCGGCGGCGTCGGTCGCGATGGCATTCCATCTTCGGGGCCCGAACTCGACCGTGACCACCGCGTGCGCCGCGTCGACTCACACGTTGGGGGACGCCACCCGGATGATCCAGCACGGCGATGCCGACGTCATGTTCGCGGGCGGCACCGAGGCTTCGTTGTGCGAGGTGGGCATCTCGTCCTTCAACGCCATCCGCGCCCTGTCCACGCGCAATGACGCACCGGAAAAGGCCAGCCGGCCTTTCGACCGCGACCGCGACGGCTTCGTCCCCGGGGAGGGCGCCGGCACCTTGGTGCTGGAGTCGATCGAGCACGCGATCAACAGAGGCGCCCGCATCTATGGCGAGGTGCTCGGCTTCGCACTCACGTGCGATGCCTTCCACCAGGTGGCACCCGACGAGACCGGCGAGGCGCCGGCGCAGGCGATCAAGCTCGCGTTGAAGGACGCGGGCGTGGAACCGAAGGACATCGATTACGTCAACGCTCACGGCACGTCGACCGCGCTCAATGACGCGGGCGAGACCAAGGCGTTGAAGCTCGCGCTCGGCGATGACGCATACAGGGTGGCGATCAGCAGCACCAAGTCAATGATCGGCCACCTTCTTGGCGCCGCTGGCGCGGTCGAGGCCATCGCGACCCTGTTGACGATCAACCACGGTCTCATCCACCCGACCATCAACTACGAGAACCCAGATCCCGACTGCGACCTCGACTACGTGCCCAACACCGCTCGCCGCAAGGATGTGCGCCTCGCCATCTCCAACGGCTTCGGGTTCGGCGGGCACAACGCGGTCGTGGTCCTGAAGAAATACGAGGAATAGCACTTACGAATGACTGACGAACACAACATCGGGACCGTCCTCGGCCGCAGCCTCCAGGAGGAGATGCAGACCTCCTACATGGAGTACGCGATGTCCGTCATCATCTCGCGGGCTCTGCCCGATGTGCGTGACGGGCTGAAGCCGGTCCAGCGCAGGATCCTGTATGCGATGCATCGCGCCGGCGCGACGTCGGCCAGCCGCTATCGCAAGTGCGCGGCGTTCGTGGGCGACGTGCTCAAGCTCTATCACCCGCACAACGAGGTGGCGGTCTATGACGCGCTGGTGCGCATGGCGCAGCCGTTCTCGCTCCGCTACCCGCTCATCGATGGGCAGGGCAACTTCGGCAGCGTCGATGGCGATCCGGCGGCCGCCATGCGGTACACCGAAGCTCGCCTCTCCGCCATCACCGGTGAGCTGATGGCGGACATCGAGAAGCAGACGGTCGACATGACCCCGAACTACGACGGCTCCGAAGAAGAGCCATCGGTGCTGCCGTCGCGGATTCCCAACCTGCTCATCAATGGTGCCACCGGCATCGCGGTGGGCATGACCACCAACATCCCGCCGCACAACCTGCGAGAGATCGCTAACGGCGTGAAGCACCTGGTCGAAAACCCCGAGGCTACGGGCGAAGACCTTCTGTCGTTCGTGAAGGGTCCGGACTTTCCGACCGGCGGGCTCGTCATGGGCACCACCGGCATCAAAGCCGCATATTCGACGGGTCACGGACGCATCGTCGTGCGCGCGCGGCACACATTCGAGCAGGCGCCCAACGGCCGTGAGCGGATCATCATCGACGAGCTGCCATACATGGTCAACAAGGCGACCCTGGTGGCGAAGATTGCCGAGCTTGTGTCAGACCGCAAGCTCGAAGGGATCGCCGACCTGCGGGACGAGTCGGATCGCCAGGGCATGCGGATCGTCATCGAGCTGAAGCGCGAGGCCCAGGTGTTCACGGTCTTGAACAACCTGTACAAGCACACGGCGCTGCAGCAGACGTTCGGTGTGATCCTGCTCGCCATCGTCGACGGCCGCCCGGTGGTGCTGAGCCTCAAGCAGGCGCTGCAGCTGTTCATCGATCACCGGCGCGACGTCATCCTGCGGCGGACACGCTTCGACCTCGAGAAGGCGCAAGAGCGCGCGCACATCCTCGAGGGCTTGAAGATCTGTCTCGACCATCTCGACGAGGTGATCAAGACGATCCGGGCGGCCAAGGACACCGATACCGCCGCGACCGACCTGCAGACGAAGTTCGGCCTTTCCGAACGCCAGGCGCGCGCGGTGCTCGCAATCACGCTGGGCCGGCTGACGCGGCTCGAGCGCAGCAAGGTCGACGAGGAGTATGAGGAGGTCATCAAGACCATCGCCTACCTCGAGAGCATCCTCGCGAGCGATCAGAAGGTGCGGATGTTGATCAGGGAAGACATGGACGACCTGATGAAGAAGTACGGCGACGACCGCCGCACGGAGATCACCGATCAGGAGCCGAACGAGCTGTCCGCCGAAGACCTGGTGCCGAAAGAAGATGTCGTCGTCACGCTCACTCACCGCGGATACGTGAAGCGACAGCCGCTGCGCGTGTTCCGGGCCCAGAAGCGTGGAGGGGTCGGCTTGAAGGGAGCGCGGCCGACCGCCGGCAGCGACGCGCCGAGCGGCACCCGCGAGGAGGACTACGCGGTCCACCTGCTCACCACCCACACGCACGCGTCGATGCTCTTCTTCACGCAAAGCGGCCGGGTCTTCCAGCTGCGCGTGCACGAGGTGCCTGAGCGCGAGCGCCAGGCGAAGGGCGTGCCGGTCAACAACCTGATCGATATCGGACAGAACGAGCGCATCAGCGCGGTGTTCGTGCGGCCTGAGTCGGAGACCGAAGCGCACTACATGCTGATGGTCACCAAGAACGGATATATAAAGAAGACGGCACTGGCGGAATATGCCAACGTGCGCCGCAACGGCCTCATCGCGATCAACCTCCAGGAGGGCGACGAGCTGAACTGGGTCACACCGACAACCGGTTCAGACGAGATCCTCATCGCCACGGCGTTGGGCAAGGCGATCCGATTCAGCGAAAAGGAAGTCCGTGCGATGGGTCGAGACACGCAGGGCGTGATCGGCATCAAGCTGGGCGACGGCGACACCGTGGTCGGCAGCGCAACCGCCACCCCCGGCGGAGACCTTCTCGTCGTCACCGAACGCGGCTATGGCAAACGGACTCCTGTCGGGGAATATCCGATGCACCATCGGGCCGGCCAGGGCGTGTTCACGCTCAAGGTTACCGATCGAGTGGGCAAGCTTGCCGCGATGCGGGTGGTCAGCGACCCGGAAGAGGAAGTGCTGATCATCAGCGCGAGCGGCATGGTGCTGCGAACGCAGGTCGGGGCCATCTCACGTATCGGCCGGCAGACGCAAGGGGTGATCGTGATGCGCGTCGCGGCCGACGACCAAGTGGTCGCGATTGCACCGGTCGCTGCGCTCGAGGAGGGCGACACCAAAGAGTGACCGAGGCCACGCAGGAACTGCTAGGCACGATCGGCATCTGGCTGCTGGTGGCAGGTGTGCTGGCCATCGTCGTCGAGTTGGTCCTGC
>DATINX010000102.1:0-10155 GCA_035473835.1 Candidatus Dormiibacterota bacterium
CCGGCCGCTGCTAACACGCTCCACGTCGGCCAGCCGCCGAGCTGGTAGCCCAGGCCGAGGCCGCTCAAGATGACGCACGACCCCACCTCGAGCGTGCGCCGCTGTCGCGGCTCGAGAGTGAGCTGCGCCGAGCGCTCCGAACCCACGCGGGAGCCATGGCCTAGGCGCCGGGCCCGCCCTCGGTTGGCGGCAAGGCTGACTCTCCTTCGGGCCTGGACGAGTTGTCGGGCGGAAGCGGTCTCAATGGCGCCCCCGATCGCCATCAGCTCCCGGCGACTCCGCCCGATGGCGGCACCAGCACCCGCGAGTCCCAATCTCCGCCCTTGCATGTCAGCCCGCCTGGCGAGCTTCTGCCAGCGGTGGCGCAAGTTCATACGCTGCCCTTTGGACCGCTTGGAAGACCGGAGTGCGATTGGCATCGTTTGCTGTACTCAACATAAACGCGCCAGTTAACGGGAGCAATGAAAATCGCATAGTCCAATCGCGCCCTGTGGCGGGAACGGCAGGACTTTCGCGCGTGCCCGCACGCACCGGGCCCCTTCACGAATGCATTTGCCCTTGTCAGCCTGCCGCTCCCTTTCAGGTCTCCGATGGTGGGCCGGGCCTCGGGCGATGCCAATGGGCAGGGCAGTAACTCCTGGGCGCCCGTCCCGCTCTCCGCCCGGAATGGACTGGGTCCCGAGCGATCCTCTGGCGTTACCTCAATTGGAGGTGTGCATCAACGCATGAATCTGAACCTGATCGTGGACATCGTGATCCTGCTCGTGATCATCGCCATCGGCGTGTCCGTGCTTCGAGCGTGGCGTTCCCAGGCCGCGCGGGCGCGGCTGACGCCCTTGCCACCTGAAACGAGGAACCGCTACGTATCGGCCTGGGATCGCCTCGAGGGGCGGTTCGTGGACGCTCCTGAAGAGGCCGTCTTGGAGGCCGACTCGCTGACTACGGCTCTGCTGGGAGAGCGCGGCCACCCGCTGCTCATGGACCACCTGCCGCGCCAGTTGCGGTCGGCGAAGATCAAGCTGCAGGACGGTCAGCGGCATCATCGGACGGAAGACCTGCGGCGGGCCTTGCTCGACTATCGAGCGGTGTACGCGCGGATGATCGGGCCGGAGCAGCCGGAGGAGGTGGCAGAAGGCCGCCGGGAGACCGCTTAACCCGACCCACCGTTTGAGTGGCTAGACGTTCTGGCGCCTGTGCCACCATGCCCTTGTGCCCGACTGGACGGCGACCGGAATGGCTCTAGGCTGGCAGTTCCTGGTTGCCCCGAGCCGGAACTCGCGCGCGCTTGTAGCCGAAAATGCGGCGGCCCGTTCGTCATCCGCGTGATGGTCACCGTGGCCGACGTGCGGCGATTCGTGATGACGCTGCCGCTCTCGACCGAAGGGTTGGTTGGGGGTCGCGTGAAGTTCCGCGTGGGCCGCATCGTCTACGTGTCGTTTTCGCGCGACGAGCGGGTGATGGGCTTTGCGTTTCCGAAGGAGCAGCGCGATTGGCTGGTGGGCGGGGATCCGGAGAAATTCATGCTGCCCGACAGGGGCGACCTCCGGTACCACTGGGTGCTGGTGCGCCTCGATGCGATCGATGAGCGCGAGATGCGCGAGTTGGTGCTCGATGCGTGGCGGATGGTCGTGCCGAAGCGCGTCGGCGCCGCCTACCGGGAGGTCTCTTGAGCGTTTGCGATGGTGGATCCGAGGGGATTCGAACCCCTGACCTCGTGAGTGCGATTCACGCGCTCTCCCAACTGAGCTACGGACCCACTGGTTGGGCGGAAGGGCCAGTATAGCCGGGCCCTGAAAGCGGTCCCGCGGCCGGGAACAGCGTCGCCCTCGCACCCGTTCCTATACTCGCCAGATGTCCTTCCTTTTCAAGAGCAAGCGCGTGCCGGATGGCGTCGACCCGGCCCGCATCCCGCCCGGCCAGACCCTCACCGCCCCCGACCGCTGGCCGCTCCTGCATTTCGGCCCAGTGCCAAAGACCGACATCGCCACGTGGGACTTCAAGGTGTTCGGCGCCGTCGAGAATCCGATCACGCTCGACTACGGCGAGCTTCGCGCGCTGCCGTCCAAAGACGTCACTGCCGACATCCATTGCGTCACCGGATGGAGCCGCCTGGACGACAGGTGGACTGGCGTCCCGATTCGCGAGATCCTCGACCGCGTCAAGCCCAAACCCGAGGCGAAGTACGTGATGGCGCATAGCGAGTACGGCTACGCGACGTCGGTCCCGCTCGACGTCCTCGATGACGAGCAGAACCTGCTGTGCTACGCGTGGAACGGCGAGGACCTGACACCCGACCACGGATGGCCGCTGAGGCTCTTCGTGCCTTCGAAATACTTCTGGAAGTCGGCGAAGTGGGTGCGCGGGCTAGAGTTCATGCAGCGCAACCGGCTCGGATTCTGGGAGCAGCGCGGATATCACGATGAAGCAGATCCCTGGAAAGAGACCCGCTACTGGTAGTTACACCGCTTCCGCGGCGCCACCGCTCGTCACGTTCACCTCGGATTTCGGGTCTGGCTCCCCACTCGTGGCGGCGATGAAGGCCGTAGTCCTCGCCGGGTGCCCGAACGCGACGCTTGTCGACGTGAGCCATGAGGTGCCGAGGTTCGACGTCTCCGCCGGCGCATTCATGCTCTTCGCCGGCACTCGGCACTTCGGCGCGGGTTCGGTGCATCTCGCGGTGGTAGATCCCGGGGTCGGCAGCGCGCGCCGGCGATTGGCGCTGAGCGCGGGCGGGCGTTTCTATGTCGGCCCCGACAACGGCCTGTTCGGGATCGTCATCGACGAGGTCGGCATGCAGCAGGCGGTGGAGCTTGCGCCCACCCCTGGTGGTGCGCCTACATTCGAAGGGCGCGACGTCTTTGCGCCGGCCGCGGCAGCGCTCGCATCCGGTGTTCCGCTCGCGTCTCTCGGACATCCCACGTCGCCGCCCACGCCGCTCGAAGACTCCGGACCGCGCGTGCTCTGGACCGATGGTTTCGGCAACCTCGTGACAAACCTCAAGCCACCGGTGCGCCCGATGCGCATCCACAACCACTACATCACGGCCTCCGCGAAGACCTATGCCGAAGCGCGGCCGAACGAGGCTTTCGTTTATGTCGGCAGCATGGGCTACCTCGAGGTGGGCATCCGCGAGGCTCGCGCCGACAGGGTGCTTGGGGCGCGGCCCGGCATGAGGGTGGACCTGCTCTGACCTGATCCCGCCTTAACAAGCAGGATTGGTGATCGTCTTTCCGGCCGGTACCGTTCCGCCTCGCCATGTCGCGATTTGCGCTCCTGCTGCTGACCCTTTGCCTGCTGGCGTGCACGGCCCTCCCATCTGTGACGCCGGCGGCCGATGCAGCGCAGCTCGCGGTCGCGGTGGGTGGGGCGTCCTCGACCTCCGGGTCGGGACGCCCCGAGCCCGTGGTGCTGTGGCAGGACGCGAGCATCTTCAGGCTCGTTTCCCAACTGATTGGTTCGGCGCGCAGCCGCGTGATGGTGGAGATGTACGAGCTCGGCCGCAAAGACATCACGGCCATGCTGGGGGCCGCGCGGGCGCGCGGTGTGGCCGTTCGCGTGATCACCGATCCGACTGTGAAGGCGAGCCGCCGAGCGGCCGTTGTCCTTGACACCCTTGGGGTGCCCGAGCGCGTCTACCCGGTCGACGACGTCCGCCATCAGATCGACCACGTCAAGCTGCTCATCGCTGACGGCGAGGCGGCCGTTGGCGGAATGAATTGGGGCGCGCACAGCGACCGCAACCACGACTACGTGCTCGAGACGAGAGCTCAAGGGGAAGTTGCCCGTCTGGTCCGAATCTTCGACCAGGACTGGGAGCTCGCCGCCGGCCACCCCGTCCCGCTTGCGGTTGCGGCATCGCAGGTCGCCCAGACGGCGCCGGGTGAGGAGATCAGGGCCATGCTCGAAGGGGCGCTCGCCCAAGCACGTGCGCGAGTGCTGGCGGAGGTCTACACCCTGACCGATCCGGAGGTGATCGCCGGCCTGGCGGCCGCGCATCGCCGCGGCGCGCTCGTGCGGGTCCTGCTCGACCCCAACCAGCCGTACAACCGCCGTGCCTACACCTTGCTGTCCTCGAGCGGGGTTGAGGTTCGCTGGTATCCCATCCCCAAAGGCGCGCTACTGCACGCCAAGATCGGGCTTTTCGACGGCGTCCTTGTGCTGGGATCGGCGAACTGGACGCTTTCGGGATTGGGCGTGAACCACGAGCTGGACATCGAAACGCAGGACCCCACGGCTCTGGCCGCCTACACCTCCCGGTTCAGCTCCGACTGGGCGAGGTCGGCCGGTGGCTAGCTCTGGGGCGGAGGTCCCGACGACCCCATCGGCGGCGGCCCCGAACCTGCTGCCGGGGGCAGCGCCCCTGGTCCGGGCGGCCCCGACTGGGGCGTGTTGCCAAAGCTCACCTGCGGAACGGCCCGGTCGGCATCATCCGCCTGGAAGAAGCCGAAGGCCTTGAAGCCGAGGGTGTTGGCAAAGAGCGACGTGGGGAGGGTCTGCAGCTTGATGTTGTAGTCACGCACGTTGCCGTTGTAGAAGCGGCGCGAGAACTCAATCTTGTCCTCGGTCGCGGTCAGGTTCTCCTGGAGGTTGGTGAAGGCCGTGATCGCCTTCAGGTCGGGGTAGTTCTCGGAGACTGCGAACAGGCTGCGCAGGCTCTGGCTCAGCACGTTCTCGGCAGCGCCGATCTTGGTCGGGTCGCCTGTTGCGCCCGCGGCGACGGCGTCTGCCCGCGCGTTGGTCACGGCCTCGAGCGTCCCGCGCTCGTGGCCCATGTAGCCCTGCGCCGTGCTGACCAGGTTCGGGATGAGATCGTGCCGGCGCTTGAGCTCGACGTCGATCTCGGACCAGGCCTCCTGGGTGCGGTTGCGAGCCGCGATCAGCCCGTTGTAGGTGAAGACCAGCCAGAGCGCCAAGAGAATGACGATTACAAGGACGATCCAGCCCATCAGCGATTCATCCTACGCGTGGGCGCGTCGAGCCCATCGTGTCTTCTTGAGCATCTTCTTGTGTTTGTGCTTGCGCATCTTCTTGCGCCGCTTCTTGATTACCGAGCCCAATCCATCTCCCAGGCGCGCGTGATTTCCCGAAGGGGATCCAGGCGGCGAATCATACCGTAAGCAGGCCCCGGCCTGTTCCGGCCTACACTCCATCCCGATGTACTTCACGGACGCCCACGACGAGCTCCGGCTCCACATCCGCAAGTTCCTGGCGACCGAGGTCCAGCCCCATCTCGAGGAGTGGGAGGAGAAGACGTTCCCCGACTCGATCTTCAAGCGGTTCGGCGAGCTCGGCTTCCTCGGCCTCCGGTACCCGCCCGAGTACGGGGGACAGGGAGGGGATTACTTCTCGGCGGTCGTCCTCTCCGAGGAGATGGCGAGGGCCGGCCTGGGCGGGCTGGGGATGGCCGTGGACGTCCAGACCGAGATGGCGACGCCGCCCGTTTTCAAGTTTGGGACCGAGGAGCAGAGGCGGAAATGGGTGGTCCCCGCCATCCGCGGCGAGCACATCGCCGCGCTGGCGATCACGGAGCCGGACGCGGGCTCAGACGTCGCCGGCATAACCACCGTGGCGCGCCGTGACGGCGACCATTTCGTCGTCAACGGCCGCAAGATCTTCATCACCAGCGGAGCCCGGTGCCACTGGGCCCTCGTCGTCACCAAGACGGACCGCGAACGCGGGCACAAGGGCTACAACCTCCTGGTCGTGGAGAAGGGCACGCCCGGCTTCCAGGTCACCCGCACGCTCAAGAAGCTGGGGATGCACTCGTCGGACACGGCCGAGCTTCTGTTCGAGGACTGCCGCGTCCCCGTCGCCAACCTGATCGGCGAGGAAGGCGAAGGGTTCAAGAACCTGATGTGGGAGCTTCAGGGCGAGCGGATGATCGCCGCCGCCGGGGCCATCGCGGGCGCGGCGCGCATCTTCGAGTACGCGATGGAGTACGCCCAGAACCGCAAGGCGTTCGGCCAGCCGATCTCTCAGTTCCAGGTCATCAAGCACCGGCTCGTCGACATGGGCACCAGGATCGCCTCGGTCCAGGCCTTCGTCTACCAGACCGCCGCCCAATGGGACAAAGGCGAGTACCCGGTACGGGAGATCTCGCAGGCCAAGCTGCTTGCCACCCAGGTCGCGTGCGACGTCGCGGACGACGCGATCCAGATCCTCGGCGGGCATGGATACATGCACGAGTTCCCAGTCGAGCGGGCGTGGCGCAACGCGCGCCTCGGGCGCATAGGGGCCGGCTCGGACGAGATCATGAAGGAGATCATCGCCAAGACTTACGGGCTATAGATGCAAGCCGTCCTATTCAGGGGATGCAAGCCAGAGGTTGCGGTGGGGGCCGATGGAAGGATCATCGGAGTCGGGGCTCAGGCACGCGGCGCTGCGGGGCCCGACTCCGAGATCGTTCGACTTCGCGGAACGGCGTGGCCAGGGCTGATCGACTCGCACATTCACCTCGAAGGTTTGGCCGCCCGCAACTTGACGCTCGACCTGACCGGCGCGAAGAGCCTCGAAGCGGCTCTGGATCAAATCCGCGCCTGGTCGACACGGCTGCCCAGGGACGGTTGGGTGATCGGGTCGGGCTGGTACAACGACGCCTGGCCCGACCCTGCATTTCCGTCACGACAGCACCTCGACAAGGCTGGGACCGGCCGTCCCGCTTTCCTGCGCCGCAAGGACGGCCATTCGGCTTGGGTGTCGACCGCCGCGCTCGAGCGAGCCGGCGTCGACCGTGACACCGACGACCCGCATGGCGGCATCATCGATCGCACGCCCGGGAGGGAGCCGGTCGGAATCCTGCGCGAAACCGCGATGGAGCTCGTCGCCGCCATCCTGCCGGCCCCGAGCGAAGCGGACCTTGATGCGGCCATGTCGAAAGCGCTGACGGCGCTCACCCGATTGGGGCTGACGTCGGTGCACTCGATGGACAGCGCGCGGGGCTTTGGTTCGGTGCAGCGCCTGCATGCGCGAGGTCGCCTGCCGCTGCGCGTCACCTACAACCTGCCCCTTGCCGACCTCAACCACGCCGAGCGTATGGGCGTGCGGTCTGGATGGGGAGATTCGTGGTTGCGCATCTGGGGCGTGAAAGCCTTTCTGGACGGATCACTCGGCAGCCGGACGGCGGAGATGCTCGACGGGTCTGGCACCGCGCGTCTGAGCCAGTCCGACCTTGTCGACATGCTCGACCGATGTGCGCGAGCTCAGTTGAACGTCTGCCTGCATGCGATAGGCGATGGCGCTGTGCGCAGGGCACTCGACTCCCTGGCGCCAAAGCGTGCGGCGTGGCCTCTATGGAGGCCACGCATCGAGCACGCGCAGTGCGTGGATCCCAAGGACCTGCCGCGGTTCGCGCGCATCGGCGTAGTCGCGTCGATGCAGCCCATCCATGCCGTGTCCGATCGCGAGCTCGCCGAACGGTACTGGCCGCAGGTGGCTGGAAATGCGTACGCATGGGGTGCGCTCGAGCGCGCGGGTGCGCGCGTCGCCTTCGGTTCCGACGCGCCGGTTGAGACCGCAGACCCGCTGCTCGGCATCGAGGCGGCCACGTCGTGGAGGCGCGAGGCGAGGTGGCACCCTCAGCTGGCCGTCTCTCGAGCATCGGCGCTGCGCGCGTACACCTCCAACGCCGCGTTCGCGGTGGGTATGGAGCAGGACCTGGGGGCGCTCCGTAAGGGCATGCTTTGCGACATGACCTTGGTCGATGACGGCCAGGTCGTCGCGACGGTCGTGGGTGGTCGCGTCAGCTGGAGGAGAAAGCCTTCCGCAACTTCGCGGCGGTCTGCAGCAGGTGCTCGTTGATCACCTTCACCTCCGCCAGCACAGGCATGAAATTCGTGTCTCCGTTCCAGCGCGGCACGACGTGAAGATGGACGTGGTCGGGGATTCCCGCACCGGCGGCGCGGCCGGTGTTGGCGCCGATGTTGAAACCCTCCGGCTTGAGCTCGGCACGCAGGACCGTGATCGTTCTCTTGAGCGCGCGCATGAGGTCGGCGGTCTGCGGGTCGTCGAGGTTCTCGAGCTCGCCTTGGTGGGCGGCGGGGGCGACCATGACGTGCCCGGCGTTGTACGGGAACTTGTTCAGCATCACAATCGCGCCTGGTGGCCGCCACACGACGAGCTCGGCGTCCGGGTCGTCAGGGTTCTCGATCACGCGGCAGAACAGGCAGCCGGGGCGCTGCTCGCCGGTGATGTACTCCATGCGCCACGGCGCCCACAGTCGCTCCATTGATCTACGTCTTCTTTCTGTTGATGGTGACCGCGGTCTGGGGCTGGACGTTCGTCCTGGTCAAGGACGCGATCACACAGTACCCCGTCCTGCCTTTCCTCGAACTCAGGTTCATGCTCGCGGCGCTCGTGATGATCGTGATCGTGCGCAGGCTGCCGTCGCGACGTGAGCTCTGGGTGGGAGTCGTCGCGGGCACGGTGCTCGCCGGCGGGTACCTGTTCCAGACGGTGGGCCAGACGACCACCAGCCCGGGCAACGCGGGGCTCATCACCGGGCTGTTCGTCGTGTTTACCCCTCTCATCGACCGGGCATTTGGGGTCTCGGTCCATCGCCGGACGGCGATCGCAGTCGTCCTCGCCCTCGTCGGAACCCTGCTGCTTGCCGGCGGCGGGGGCGGCTTCGGATTGGGCGACCTGCTGGTCCTGGTCTGCGCCGTCCTGTACGCGCTCCACATCGTGCTGCTCAGCCAGTGGTCGCCCGGCTTACGCGCCGCGCCGCTGGCGATGGTCCAGATGGCGACGTGCGCGGTGCTGTTCGGAATTGGCGGCACCCCGTCGCTGACGCGCGTGCCGTCGGCGCAGGTGTGGTTTGCGATCGTCATCACGGGCGTGTTCGCATCGGCCATCGCCTTCTATGTCCAGACCTGGGCGCAGGCGCATCTCGACGCCAGCCGCACCGCGCTCATCCTCGCGACCGAACCCGCGTGGGCGTTGGCCGCGTCGATCGTGCTCGCCGGCCAGCGGCTGAACCCTGTCCAGGCGGCCGGCGCGGCGCTCGTGCTCGGCGCGATCGTCGGCCACGAGCTCGGGCCTCTGATCGAGCGCCGGCGAAGAAAAAATAGAATTGAAGGCTCACATGAGCATCGCACGGCGTAGCACCTACGTTCCGCAGGAGATCGAGCCCAAATGGCAGAAGGTCTGGGCCGAGCGCGGGGTGATGAAGGCGTCGGACAAATCGCCCAAGCCCAAGTACTACGACCTGGTCATGTACCCATACCCGTCCGGCGACCTCACGGTCGGCCACGCGCGCAATTACGTGATGGGCGATGTGCTGGCGCGAATGAAGCGTATGCAGGGGTTCGAGGTCTTGCACCCGTTCGGTTGGGACGCGTTCGGATTGCCCGCCGAGAACGCCGCGATGAAGCGCGGGAACATCCACCCGCAGACGTGGACGCTAGAAAACATCGCCAAAGGCAAGCGCGAGCTGCAGATGCTGGGCATCCTGTACGACTGGGATCGAGAGGTCATCAGCTGCATGCCGGACTACTACCGGTGGACTGAGTGGCTGTTCCTCCTGTTCTATGAGCGCGGGCTCGCGTATCGCGCGATGGCGCCGGTCAACTGGTGCCCCGTCGACAAGACGGTGCTCGCCAACGAGCAGGTCGTCAACGGGCGCTGCTGGCGGCACCCGGACGTCGAGGTCGAGAAGCGCGACCTCGAGCAGTGGTTCTTGAAGATCACGGATTACGCGGAACGCCTCCTGAACGACCTCGAGCTGCTGGACAAGTGGCCGCAGAAGGTGCGCACCATGCAGACCAACTGGATCGGCCGCAGCGAGGGCGCTGAGGTCGACTTCCCCGTCGTCGGGCACGAAGGCGAAACAATCAGGATCTTCACGACCCGGCCGGACACCCTGTTCGGCGCGACCTTCATGGTGCTCGCGCCCGAGCATCCGCTCGTGGAGACGGTGGCGACCGAGGAGAACAGCGCTCGCGTTCGCGAGTACGTCGACAAGGCGCGCAAGGAAACCGAGATCGACCGCCTATCGACCGAGCGCGAGAAGAACGGCGCCCCGACCGGCGGCTTCGCGATCAACCCTGTCAACGGCGAGAAGATCCCGATCTGGGTCGCCGACTACGTGCTGGTCACATACGGCACCGGGGCGATCATGGCTGTCCCGGCGCACGACGAACGCGACTTCGAGTTCGCGAA
>DATINX010000103.1:0-35039 GCA_035473835.1 Candidatus Dormiibacterota bacterium
CCTGCTCCTCGATGCGACGCTGCCGCGCTCCACTCGGTTCTCGGCCCAGGTGGCGCTCGATTCCGTTGCGCGCATTGACGGCCCCGGGCGCCGTTCCCGGCCGAAGCGGATCCTGACCCGGCTGCACGCGATGTACGTGGCGGCCGGCACGCGCGCGGTCGCCGAGCATCCGCGGGAGTTCGAGGCCGAATGCAGCGGGCTGCTCCGGCAGCTGGAGCTCGCCATGCGTGAGGCGTACTTCCATCCGAGTAAGGTCCCCGCCAACGTGGTCGGAGACGAGGGGCGGGCCATGCCGCAGCAGCAGCAACAGCAGAAGCATGGCCGGCGTCCCGGGATGACGCCGAGATATCGGGCCATCCAGGCAGTCCAGATGCTAGGAAACGACGAGCACCGCAGCGAGTGCATCGTCGATGCATGAGCGAGGAGCGCAGGAGTTGACGACGCAGATGGGCTGCTTGGGGGCCCTAGATCCGGCGGCATGCCCGGGAGGCCGGCCATGAAGATCGACGTCGTCCACGAGACGCGATATCGCTACACGGGGCCGATCGCGGAGACCGTCATGGAGGTGAGGCTCCGTCCCATGGACGGCAACGGCCAGAGCTGCTTGAGATTCGACCTCGGGCTCAGCTCCGGGATCCAGCCGCGCACGTATCAGGACGGCTATGGGAACCAGGTCCACTACTTCAACCTCGTGCGCCCGCACACGCGTTTGAGCGTGATCAGCCGGAGCACGGTCGAGACCGGACTGGAGCCGGACGTCGACCCGGGTGAGGATCTCGTCCAGGACTTCCTCCGGTTCCGCTCGCCGGTGAAAGACGTGCCGGGGGGGCGCGAGCTCGCCGCCCGCCACCAGGTCGCCGATCTCACGTCCCCATTCGATGTGGAGCGCGCGCTCGACGAGCTGACGGTGGCGATCAGCCAGGAGTTCGCCTACGACCGAGCGGTCACCAACGTCTACAGCGACGTGGACGATGTGCTCGCGCTTCGCGCCGGCGTATGCCAGGACTTCGCCCATCTTTTCATCGCTGTCGCGCGGGCGATGGGCGTTCCTGCCCGATACGTCAGCGGCTACATCCACGACCCGCGCGAGCATGGCGTGATGGGCGCATCACACGCATGGGCGGAGGCATGGGTGCCGCAGAGAGGATGGATCGGGTACGACGCTACCCACCCAGTGCGCGTCACCGCGCACCACGTGCGGGTCGCGGTCGGCCGGGACTACAGCGATGCGGCCCCCACGCGAGGCATTTATGTGGGATCGGCCACCGGGACGATGGACGTTCGGGTCAGGACGCGGGAGCTGCGGCCCTAGAAGCGGCGGCCGCGCACATGTTCGATCGAGAAGGTCGCCGTGTCAGCGATCAGCATCACGGCCATGACGCCTGCCTCCACAGGATCGCTGACGACCACGTCCGCGGCATCCGGCACCGACCCGGCCATGCTCGTGCAGACGACGAATATCCCCGCCTCCTTGATCTCCCTCACCGCGTTGCTGATGTCACCACCCATCAGCGCACCGGCCAGCACCAGAGCGCGGGCGCGATGGAGACGCGCCACCGCACGCACGGCCTGCGCGAGCTGCTCCTCCCCGACAAGGGGAATCGTGTCGACCGAAATGCGTTCGCCGCGGATGTTGTGCCGATCGGCCTCGGAGATCGCTCCCTGCGCGACCATGCCCACCTGGGCGCCGCCGCCGATCACGATCACGCGCTTGCCGAAGATGCGCTGAAACGTCGGCACGCGGCTGACCTTGGTGATGCCTTCGAGGGCCTCCAGGTCCGCGGTGAGCCTGGTGTGGTCTCCCGCACCGGTCACCTCCAGCTGCAGCTCCGCGATGTTGTCGCGCTGAGCCCCGCTGGCGATGTAGGTGACGTTCGCGCCGTGCTTGAAGATCGCCTCGGAAATCCGGTACAGCACGCCAGGCTCGTCGCGCGTGGCGACCAGCAAACCGAGGACCTCGCCGTCAGGCATGCGGAGAAATATAGGGCTGGAGCTTGTTATGCCTCAGCAGCGTGCGGCCAGCGCGGCGCGCCCAGCTCGCGCGACACGCCGCGAGCCGCTTCCCCAACCGAGGCGGCCAGGCCCTTCGCGAGACCGCGCGGGAAGATGCGCTCGGTGGCATCGACCACGCCGATGGCACCCACCGCAGATCCTGCGTGGTCGAAGATCGGCGCCGCCACGCTCGACTCACCGAGCACGGCCTCGTCGCGCTCGGTGGCGACGCCCTGGTCGCGAATCGTTGCGAGCTCTGTGCTCAGGGAAGCCGCGTCCAGTGTCTGCTTGGTCAACCGAGGCGCGGGCTCGGAGAGCACGTCCTCGATCAGCTGCGCGGGCGCGAAGGCCAGGATCGCTTTGCCGAGAGAGCTCGCGTGCAGCGGAAGCTGCAAGCCCACCTCGAGTACCCCGAAGGCGGTGTCGGGGCGAAACACGTGGTGGACCACGACGACGCTCGATCCGTGCATGACCCCCACCCGGACCGCCGCGCTCGAGCGCGCCGCCAGCCGGTCCGCGTACGGGATCGAACGCGCCCGGAGCTCGTTGAGGTCGAGGTAGGAGTACCCGAGCTGCAAGAGGCCGGGGCCGAGCTGGTACTTGTCCGAGTGGCGGTCCTGCTCGACGAACCCGTGCGACTGCAAGGTCTGGAGCAGCCCGTGCACGGTGGGCCGGGCGAGGCCAAGACGGTCGGCGAGCTCGCTCACACCCAGGCGGCGCGGCCCGCTCGCCAGCGCTTTCAAGATCGCGGTGGCGCGATCGATCGACTGGATGGAAGATCTGCGGCTCTTGGACTCATTCGGCATTGCTGAATTCCTGTCGGTAGTGTAGACTACGGCCGTCGTCCTGGAGATGGATTTCGGGGCCCTGTGAGCCCTGCGGGGGAGGGTCGTATTTGGTCGGGATTGTACTGGTCTCCCACAGCTACGAGCTGGCGCACGGACTGGCCGACCTGGCCTCCCAGGTGGCCGGGGTCGAGGTCAAGGTCGAGCCTGCCGGGGGCGGGCCGGGCGGGACGCTGGGCACGAGCGGCGACGCCGTGCGTGAGGCGATCGCGCGGGCCGACTCGGGCCAGGGCGTCGTGGTCCTCGCCGACCTCGGCAGCTCCATCCTCACCGTCCGCCACCTCCTGGAGGGCAGGGCCAACGGCCACGTACGGTTGGTCGACGCCCCCTTCGTCGAAGGAGCGGTGGCGGCCGCTGTGATGTCGTCGGCGGGCCAATCGCTCGATGACGTGGCGAGAGCTGCGGAGGAAGCGCGTGGCACCAGCAAGTTCTGAGTCCACCGTAGCGCTGCCGTCCGGAGTAGCGCTGCATGCGCGCCCGGCCGCGACGTTTGTGAAGACGGCACTTCGTTTTCGATCGCGGGTCACGGTCGGCTCCAACGGCAAGACCGCGGATGCCAAGAGCATCCTCGCGGTGCTCTCGCTCGGAGCCGGCGGCGGCACCGTTCTGCGGTTGAGCGCCGAGGGCGAAGATGCGCCCGATGCGTTAGCGGCGCTTGCGAGCTGCGTGAGCGGGCTGGCCGAGTAGCCGTTTCTCGGCGGCTTCGCGGCCGGCGGCGAAGTCCAGGTTCCTGACCCACCTCCTCACCTCGCCCACGCGCGCCGCGGCGACGCTGAGCTCGTCGACCCCAAGCCCGATGAGGACCGGCATCGCCACCTCGTCGGAGGCCGCCTCCCCGCAGACGTCAACCGGGATGCCGGCCCCATGCGCAGCGCGGGTCGTCGCATCGATGAGCCTTAAGACCTTAACATCGGTGACTGGCGCCGACTTCGAATGTTCGCGATCGAGGCCGAGGACGAGCTGCGTCAGGTCGTTGGTGCCGATGCTCAGAAAGTCCGAAACATTCGCGATATCGCCCGCTCTTTGCGCAGCCTCGGGCGTCTCGATCATGGACCCAACCTGTGGCGCGGGTCTGCCGGCAAGCACGCTCCCGAGCATCTGGTGCACGGCAATCACCTGGTCCGCGCTGGTCACCATCGGGATCAGGATCCTCAACGTTGTTCTCGCGCCCGCCGCCAAGATCGCGCCGAGCTGCGTCCTGAGCGCCTCGGGCGACTCCAGGAGGAGCTCGATCCCTCGGGATTCCAGTCCTCTGAGGAATGGCGGCGTCTTGTCGCCGCCGAAATCGAGCAGGCGCACCGTCGCGACGTGGCCGGCCAGCGGAGCGAGGATGAGGCTCAGGAACGACGCCTGCTCGGCTTCGGTGGGCCACCGGCGCGCATCGAGGTAGAGCAGCTCGGTGCGCAGCAGGCCGACGCCCTCCGCGCCCTGTGCCAGCGCCTCCACCACCTCGGCCACGCTCGATGCATTGGCCAGGACCTGCAGCCGATGACCGTCCGTGGTCTGCGCGGGCTCGAGGCGATGCGCCACGGCGGCCTGTCGCGCGGCCAGCCTCCGTTCGGCTTCGACGCGCGCGCCGGCGATGCGCGCACGGCCAGGATGGCGGAAAAGCACGCCGGCGTCGCCGTCGAGCACGACCTCCTCCCCATCCCCCACGTCAAGCACGTCAGGCCCGAGGCCCACGACCATCGGCACACCCAGAGACCGGGCCACGATCGCGGCATGTGCCGTTACACCGCCGCCGGCCAGCGCCACGCCCTTGGCGTTCGTCGCCAGCTCGGCGACGTCTGCGGGCCCCAGGCTGCCCGCGATCAACACGCCGCTCACGATGCCGGGCTTCAGCCCGTTGGCTCTGGCGGCCGCTCGCCGGCCGAGGCTGCGCACATCGTCCGCCCGCTCGGCAAGCAGAGGGTCGGCGAGCTGGGCGAGCTCCAGCGCGCCCTCCTCGGTCGCCTCCAGCATCGCATCCGCAGCAGGCCGGCCGGATTCCATCACCAGCGCTTCTAGGCGAACGGCCAGCCCAGGATCACTCGCCATCAGGGCTCCGGTTTCCACGATGTCCGCCTCAGCGCCGCGGCCGGAATCTCGCAGGCGTGCCGCGATCTGTTCCATCTCGTGCCCGACCGCGTCGAGCGCCTGCCGCACCCGCGCCAGCTCCGCGGGACGGTCACCGGCGGGAACGGTGGTCGCGACCTTGGCAAGCGTGCGATCGAGCACCACCGCATGTCCGTACACGACCCCCGGCCCGGCGCTGACGCCGCCCAGGGCACGCTCACCCATCAGGACGCCTGGGTGACGGCTCGCTGAAGAGCGCGAATGATGAGCGCGGTCGAGGTCGCGCCTGGGTCCTGGTGGCCGACCGACCGCTCGCCAAGGTATGACGCGCGGCCTTTCCTGGCCTGCAGCGGGATGGTCCCGCGCATGCCCGCCTCGGCGGCCGACGCCGCCTCATCGAGCGCGCGATCGAGCGGCTCGCCATCCGCGATGCGACCGCGCAAGGTCTCCACCGCCGGCTCGAGCGCGTCGACCATCGTCTTATCGCCGAGCGCGGCCGTTCCGAGGTCCTTGACCGAGGCAAGCGCCGCGGCCAGGAGCTCGGCGAGCTGAGCGCCGTCGAAGGTGGTTTGGTCGCCGAGGGTGCGGCCGGCGCTGCGAAGTGCCGAACCCCACAGTGGTCCGCTCGCGCCGCCGACCGTCGAGACCAGCGTCCGTCCGGCGACGATCAGCAGCCGCCCGGGGGGCGATCCGTCGTCGGCTGCAAGCGCCTGGACGACGGCCTCGAAGCCCCTGCTCATGTTGATGCCATGGTCGCCGTCGCCGATGGCCGCGTCGAGTTGGACCAGGTGGTCCCGCTCGACGCGCACCGACGCCTCGATCTCGCGCATCCAGGAGGTGATCGTGGCCGCGTCCATAGCCTTTACGATTTGCAAAGGTTAGTGTCAGATCCTCCAGCGCAGTGCAGCCGTATGCACTGGCGCGTCCCAGAGGCTGATGAGCTCCTCGTCGAGCTCGAGCACGGTCAGCGACGCGCCGGCCATCTCGAGGGAGGTGATATAGCCGCCGACGAGGTTGCGCACCGGTTCGAAGCCAGCCTTGCGCAGGCGGGCGTCCACCTCGCCATAGATAAGGTAGAGCTCGATCAAGGGCGTGCCGCCCATGCCATTGACGAAGACGAGCAACTTGCTCCCGTGCTTCGGCTTGAGGTCGGAGATCACGGCCTCGACCATCACATCCACGACCTCGCTCGCCGTGCCCAGCGGCGCGCGCCGGCGTCCCGGCTCACCGTGGATACCGACGCCGAGCTCGATCTGTCCCTCGGGCAGCTCGAAGATGGCCTTGCCCGCTCCCGGAGGCACGCACGACGACAGCGCCACGCCGAACGAGCGCGCGCGGGCGTTCACACGCTTGATCGTGTCGGTGACCCTGGCCAGGTCGGCGCCGCCTTCAGCCGCCGCGCCGGCGATCTTCTCGGCCAGCACAGTCGCCCCCACTCCTCGACGCCCCGCCGTGTACAGCGAGTCCTGCACCGCGACGTCGTCATCGATGACGACCGAGGTGACCTTGATGCCTTCGTCGGCGGCGTCTTCGGCCGCCAGCTTGAAGTTGAGAACGTCGCCCGTGTAGTTCTTGACGATATGAACCACGCCCGCGCCGCCGTCGACGGCCTTCGTCGCCGCCAGCATCTGGCCCGGCACCGGCGAGGTGAACACCTCACCTGGGGCCGCCGCGTCGAGCATGCCAAGACCGACGAAGCCTCCGTGCAGCGGCTCGTGGCCTGAGCCTCCGCCCGAGATCAACGCCACCTTCCCCTGCTTCGGCGCGTCCCTGCGCACCACGATCTGGTTGGCGACGTCATAGCGGAGCAGGTCTGCGTGGGCCGCCGCGAGCCCCTTGAGTGACTCCTTCACGAGCTGCGACGGCTCGTTGAGAAACTTGCGCATCAGGTTGGTTTCGACTGCCATTTTGGTCTTTCTCCTGTCCTTTTATGGATCTAGTTGGCGGCTGCGCGCTTCGGTTCTTCGAGGGTGACCGCTTCCACGATCGGTCGCGCGACGAGTCGCGGGTTGGCCAGGAAGTCGTAGAGGAAAGCCGCTGCTGCCGCACCCACCAGTCCGGGGACGAGGTAGACAGGGATGTACTGGGTCCAGAAGGTCGTGCCGCCGGCAATCGCCTGCACGAGCTCGGGGCCGAAAGCGCGAGCCGGGTTCAACGAAGCGCCGGTCACTGGGCCGAAGACCAGAATGATGCCGACCACCGCGCCGCCGATCACGAGGCCGGCGAGCTGCGTGGGCGACTTCGAGTCGACGATGCCAAGGATCGCGAAGAGGAGCAGCCCCGTGCCGAGGGCCTCTGCCAGCGCCGCCTGCAGGTAGTAGCCGGTTGAAGCGTCGGCGGCGAAGTGCGTCTGGCCCATCCCAAACGTCACCGCATTCGCGCCGAACACGCCCCAGATGGCGAACGCGCCGATGACGGCGCCGACCCATTGCGACGCCCAGTAGACGGGAACTTCCTTCCACGGGAACCGCCTGGTGACCGCAAGCGCGAACGTCACCGCGGGGTTGATGTGGCAGCCGGAGACCTTGCCGATCGCGTAGACGAGAGCCGTGATGATGAAGCCGAACGCGAAGCTGATCGCGAGCAGGTCGGCCTCGGTCACGGCCGGGACGGCCTTGCCGGCGAGGCTGAGGGTCGCGATCACCGAACCCGGTCCGACGAGGACCAACGCCGCGGTGCCGAACGCCTCGGCGAGCGCACGCTGTGGCATCGAATGCATTTCTTCTCCGACCCCCTATATCTGACTGGTGTTCGACAATGTCGAACTGATTTCACAAACCGTAGTCCCACCCGGCTGGTTTGTCAACAGGCAATTTTGGCTGCTGCACCCAGGTTCGCCGTCGGTGCCAGGCGACCGAGCCGGCCCGCTGTCTCCCCCATACCAAATCGGCCGGCCAGAATTGGGGCCGGCAGCCAGGGCCCAGATCAAGCCCTTGCCCTAGACTTCGACTTCCAATGAGCAAGCAGCCCACGATCATCGGCATCGGCATCGCTATTCGCCGGGGAGGTTCCCCGACTTAGCGCATTCCGCTGATGTCGAGGGACCTCCCGGCCAGAGAAGGCCTGGAGGTTTTTTTATGCCCGATCAACTCGCCCACACCAATCGCAACGGCCCGGCTCGACGAATCGTGATCTACGACACGACCCTGCGCGACGGCGCACAGGGTCCCGCCGTGTCCTTCTCGGCCGCCGACAAGCTGCGGATCGCGCGCACGCTCGACGGGCTCGGCTTCGACTACGTCGAAGGCGGATTTCCCGGCTCCAACCCGAAGGACGAGGAGCTGTTTGCCGAGCTCGCCTCGCACCCGCTCAAGAAAGCGCGGCTGGCCGCGTTCGGCGCAACCCGCCGGGCGGGCGGCACCTGCGAAGGCGACGCCAACCTCAAGGCGCTGGCGAAGAGTGACGCGCCGACCTGGACGCTCGTCGGCAAGAGCGACCCGTGGCAGGTGAGCACAGTGCTCCAGACCACGCCGAACGAGAACCTGGCCATGGTCCGCGAATCGGTCGCCCACGGCGTCGGGCTCGGGCGTGAGGTGATCTTCGACGCCGAGCATTTCTTCGACGGCTTCGCGCGCGATGCGGAGTACGCGGTGGAGGTCTGCCTGGAGGCCGCGCACGCGGGGGCGAGCTGGGTCGTTCTCTGCGACACCAACGGCGGCAGTCTCCCGGCGGAGATTCGCGAGGGAGTCCAGGCAGTGCGGCGTGCGCTCCGAGAAGCGGAGAGTCCCGCGCGGGTGGGCATCCACTGCCACAACGACTGCGAGCTGGCCGTAGCCAACACGCTTGAGGGCGTCGCCGCCGGCGCCGACATGGTGCAGGGCACCATCAACGGCTACGGCGAGCGCTGCGGAAACGCGAACCTCGTCTCGGTGGTTGCAAACCTCGTGTTGAAGCTGGGCATGGACGCGCTGCCCAACGAGACGCTGGCCCGCGCCACCGACCTCTCTCGCACCGTCGCCGAGATAGCCAACGTGGCGCTGCCCCTGCAGCAGCCGTTCGTCGGCTACGGCGCCTTCGCGCACAAGGGCGGCCAGCACGTTGCCGCCGTACTGAAGCACAGCGATTCCTACCAGCACATCGACCCTGCCCTGGTCGGCAACGAGCCGCATGTGCTCGTCTCGGAGCTCTCCGGCCGCGGCAACATCCTCGCCAAGGCGCGAGAGTTCGGGCTCGAGCTCGACCGCGACGATCCGCACACCCAGTGGCTCGTTCAGCACCTGAAGGAGCTCGAGCATCGCGGCTACTCGTACGAGGCGGCCGACGCATCGTTCGAGATGCTCCTCCGCCGGCTGCAGCCCGGGTACGAGGCGCCGTGGAAGGTGGCGGACTTCACCACGCACGTGCGCAAGGATGGGGATTCAGTGCATGCGGAGGCGACGGTCAAGGTCGAGGTCGGCGGCGAGGTCTACCATACGGCCGCCTCAGGCAACGGTCCGGTCAACGCGCTCGACGCCGCGCTGCGCAAGGCGCTCAGCCCGAAGTTCCCCGCGCTGAAAGGCGTGAGCCTCCACGATTACAAGGTGAGGATCCTCGACGGCGGGGCCGGCACTGCGGCGACGACTCGTGTGCTCGTCGAGTCTGGCAAAGGCGCCAAGCGCTGGACGACAGTCGGCTGCTCGAGCAACATCATCGAAGCGTCGCTCGCAGCGCTGGTCGATTCCTTCGAGTACGCGCACCGGTCGCGCTCAGCCAGGACTTGACCTCGACCCGGGCTTCGGCTCGCCAGGCGATCCCTGATGAGCTGCGCCGCGACGTGCGCATGCTCGGCGAGCAGCTCGGTCAGGTCATCAAGGACTACGGCGGCGCCGGCTTGCTCGAGGACGTCGAGACCTTGCGCCGGTCGGTGATCCGCGCGCGCGACGCCGATGAGCACGAGCGGAGGACCGAGCAAATTGTCGGCGCGTGGTCTCTTGAACGCGCTGAGCAGGTCGCGCGCGCGTTCGCCGTCTACTTCCACCTGGTCAACCTTGCCGAAGAGCATCACCGCGCACGGGTGCTGCGCGAGCGCGATGGGCCGAAACCGATGCCGGAGTCGCTCGCCGCGACGGTGACATCCCTGCGCCGCAAGCATGGTGGCCGCCGCCTGGGCGGGCTGCTCGCGAACCTGGAGGTGCACCCTGTCTTCACCGCGCACCCGACGGAGGCCCGCCGCCGCGCGGTCGTGACCGCAATTCGCCGCGTGGGCCAGCAGCTCGACCGCCTCGAGGACCCGAGGGCATCGGATGGGGAGCGCGCCGAGTCCGTGCGCCGGCTCAAAGAGGAGATCGACACTCTCTGGCGCACGGGGCAGCTGCGTTCATCGCAGGTCACGCCGCTGGACGAGGTCCGGTCCACGATGGCTGTGTTCGACGAGACGCTCTTTCGGGTGGTGCCCGAGATATACCGCGCGCTGGATCGCGCTCTCGCGCCGTCCGGCAGCGGGGCGCGCCCTGCGGTGGCGCCGGCATTTCTCCGGTTTGGGAGCTGGGTTGGAGGCGACCGCGATGGCAATGACTCGGTGACCGCGCAGGTGACGGCCGACACCATGCTCGTCCAGTCCGAGCACGCGCTGCTCGGTCTCGAAGCGGCGACCACACGCATCGGCCGGGCGCTGACCTCTGATGCCGGCACCACGCCGCCTGGCAAGAAGCTTCGTCGCCACCTGGCGACCCTGCACGCCGCCGACCCGCAGCGATGGGCTGAGATCGAGAAACGGTCGCCGGCCGAGCCACACCGTCAATTCCTCCTGCACGTGGCCGAGCGCATTCGCGCGACGCGATTGGGACCTCGGGACGCGGGCTATGGGACATCGGACGAGCTTGTCGTAGACCTTCGCAGCGTCCAGGAATCGCTGGCAGAGTCGGGAGCACCGCTACAGGCGTATGGCGAGCTCCAGCACCTCATCTGGCAGGCGCAGACCTTCGGCCTGCACCTGGCGGAGCTCGAGATACGCCAGCACAGCCAGATCCACGCCAAGGCGCTCGCCGCCCTGCGCGCCAAACGAGAGCTGCCACCTCCCGCCGCGGAGGTCCTGGACACGCTGGCCGCGATCGCATCGATTCAACAGCGGTTTGGCGTCAGCGCGTGCCGCCGCTATGTCGTCAGCTTCACACGCAACGTTGGCGACATCGCGGCTGTGTATGAGCTGGCCCGGCACGCCACTGGCGGCCAGGTGCCGACACTCGACGTCATTCCGCTGTTCGAAACAGTTGAAGACCTGCGGGCGGCGCCAAGGGTGATGGACGAGATGCTCGACCTCGCGCCGGTCAAGCGCCGGCTGGCGGAGACGAACCGGTCGATGGAGGTGATGCTCGGGTACTCCGACTCCACGAAAGAGGTTGGCCCCTTTTCGGCCACGCTGGCTCTTTACGACGCGCAGTCCGAGCTTACTGCCTGGGCCAAGAGGCGCCGCGTGCGGCTCACCATGTTCCACGGTCGAGGTGGCGCCCTCGGGCGAGGAGGGGGGCCGGCGAATCGAGCGGTCCGCGCACAAGCGCCTGGCTCGGTCGCCGGCCGCTTCAAGGTGACGGAGCAGGGAGAGGTCATCTTCGCGCGCTACGGCAACGCCTCCATTGCCAGGCGGCACCTGGAGCAGGTGGCCTCAGCCGTGCTGGAAGCTTCGAGCACGCCCGCCCGCGCCGAGCCAGGCCGCCGTTTTCACAACGTGGCGCGTGAGGTCGACAAGGCGGCCCGGGACGCCTATCGCGGGCTGGTCGAGGCGGGAGGATTTGCCGAATGGTTCACCAAGGTCAGCCCCATCGAAGAGCTGGGCCACATGCGCATCGCGTCGAGGCCGGCGCGCAGGTCGGCTGGCCGGGATCTGGACGACCTGCGTGCGATCCCGTGGGTTTTCGCCTGGTCACAGATGCGCCTCAACCTGCCCGGCTGGTACGGCCTCGGCAGCGGCCTCGCGGCCGTACGGCTCTCGGATCTGCGGCGCGCTTACGCAACGTGGCCACTTTTCAACGTCCTGCTCGACAACGCGGAGATGAGCCTCGCGAAAACCGACCGGCGTATTGCCGGGCGATACCTTACCCTCGGCGACCGCCCTGACCTGGTGGCGCTTGTCCTCGAGGAGTACGACCTCACCAAGAAGATGGTGCTCGCGGTGACAGGGCACGAGCGCCTGCTGGAGAACCACCGCGTGTTGTCGTGGGCGGTCGAGCTGCGCAACCCATACGTGGACGCGCTTTCACACCTACAGCTGCGCGCGCTGAGGGCGCTGCGTGCGAAGAGCAGCTCCGCACGCGAGCGTGCCCACGCCGAGCGGCTATTCCTGCTCACCGTGAACGGTGTGGCGGCGGGCCTTCAGAACACGGGCTAGAGGTATGAGAGGGAACCTGCCGGTTCCCTCTCATCGCCGGGCGCTTCGCGCGCGGCTGCTCTCTTTCCCGCCGATGTGATTACCGAATTGGGTATTCCTGGCCATGTCTGGCTGCCTTCAGGTGCGCTGGTTGCGGCCGGGATAAACCCGGCCGCCGATGCGACGTCCGCTGAACCGGTTCCCTCTCACGCCCTCCCGCGATTGCATCGCGGGGGCCCCAGAGGACGGGCTGCTGTCTTTCCCGCCGATGTGATTACCGAATTGGGTACTCCTGGCCATGTCTGGCTGCCTTCAGGTGCGCTGGTTGCGGCCGGGATAAACCCGGCCGCCCATGCGACGTCCGCTAGAAGTCGAAGCGCCCGTCGAAGTGACTGGCAACCTCGGGTCGCGTCAGCTCGTAGACGGCGATTCGATGGCCGGATGGCGTCGCGAATGAGGAGCACGGACCCATGGGGATCTCGAGGGGCTGTGTTTTTTTCCATCCCCGCCGCTTCAGGTCGCGCATGGCCTCGTCGAGGTCATCGACCCGGTAGATGAAGATCGGCCGGTCGCCGTCGAGGTGATCGGTCAGCAAGATGTGAGGCGGGCCGGCGGTGAGCTCGATCTTCGCGACTCGGGCGCCCATGCCCTCGATGCTGAATGCCAGCCTGCCCCCCAACACCTCGGTGAAGTAGCGCGCATCAGCGGCGACATCCTTGCACGGCGTGTAGAGGTAGTCGAGCTGGATGAAGGGAAGGGATTTGCCTGCCATTTGCGGCATTCGGGTCGTTCGGCGGGTGGCCATGCCCGCCACGTTACCCCGATCAGTCGAACGCTGGGCGGGCCAGCCGAGACGCTTCCTCGTCCAGGGATTTCAAGAGTGCGGCGACCAGGCGAGGGTCGAGATGCGGGCCGGCTTCCTGCTGGAGCACGCGGCGGGCCTCCCGCTCCCCGGGGGCGCGGCGATAGGGCCGGTCGGTGGTGAGCACGTCGTACATGTCGGCCACGGCAACCACGCGCGCCTCGATCGGGATGGCGTCGGCGACCAGGCCATGCGGGTAACCGGTGCCGTCCATGCGCTCGTGGTGGTAGAGCACCGCCAGGAGGGCACGCTCGAAGTTGCCCGCCCACTGAAGAATCCGGAAGCCGACCTCGGGGTGGGTCCTCACGAGCTTCCACTCCGAGTCGTCGAGCGCTTCATGCTTGCCCAGCACGGCGCCGGGAATCACGAGCTTGCCGAAGTCGTGCAGGAGGCCCGACCTGGCCAGCACGCGCTGTTCGGCGTCGGTCATGCCCAGCTGGCGGCCGATCCGGGCGCAAAGAGCGGCCACGCGCCTGTTGTGCCCGCGGATCTCATACTCGGCCCGATGTTGGGCGGGGCCAACTCCAGACTGCGGTACGCCCCCCAGCGGGCTTGGGATCACGATTGCCAACGCTTACCCCCTCTGGTTACGTCGCTTGCAACATCCAAAACGCTGCAGCGGGGGGGCGTGGTCGCTCATGGTCGGCTACAAATTAGAGCCTACTGAACCCGAGTTAGGCAAGCAGGGCCGCGAGCGTTGTCTCCGCCTGGCCGAACCCGAGCATTCCCGCATCGAGCTTCTTGAAGCCATCCGCCACCATGGATGCGTCCCCGGCATCCATCCCCGCGATCAGCTCCTCGTCGGCGTCGATCGAGAGGCTCAGCGCCTGCCCGACTTGCCGGTCCGCGATGGCGAGCTTGGCTGGAACGGCGGCCGACGAGCGCGCTGCCTGGAACGCCAGCGTGTAAACGAGGTGGTGCTCCGCGGCAATGCGGCAGCGAATGTAAGCGTCGCATGCGGTTAGGTTCTGGTATTCGGTGGCGACGCGCCCGCTGTGCCAGGTGTACAGGGTCAGGTACGCATCGGTGGCCTTGCGCGCCTGGAGCTCCTGGTCGGCCCTGGCCAGCTGGTATCTGGCAGCGTCTCGCTGAGCGATCGTAACGAGGACCGCGGCGCCCAGCGTGCCGGATGCGATCAGCCCGACCACAGCCACCGCGGCCACCACGAGCCATCCGGTACGGCTCTGGTTGGCGGCGGGCGCCTCGAGCACGTGTGGGTCCCATGGCCGCGGCTCACCGGGCGCGCTGGGAACGTCGAATGCGGAGCCCACTTCGATGACCGGCAGCGCCGCGGAAGGCGCGGCCGCTGTCAGCGGCCTCCTCACCCTCCGGTCCGGGTCGACAGGCATTCGCACAGTCTCCTGCACGCGGCGGTCGGCAACATGACCACAGTAGGCGGCAAGAAAGGGGGTGTCGTCCGCAGATGTACTGATTCTTTAGGCCGGCTTGATTTGCGCCAGCCTGGCCGTCGCCCGCTCGCCCGGAAGCGCGACGAAGCTCACCAACCAGCCCACCGCGCCGGTGACGGGCACCGCGCCCGACCATACAGTCGGCTCCCACCAGACCCCTGTCGTCGACCCCAGGATCACGAGATATGCGGCGGTGATCGCGGCCGGCGCCGCGAACATGAAGGCGCGGAAGGCATTGGGCCGCGATGGGCTGGGACGAAGGACGTACAGGAACAGGTCGCCGGCCACGCCGCCGAGCAGCGCGACCGAGACCAGCTCGGTGTGATTGGCAACCGGGCTCACAAGCAGCGCGTTGATGGAGAGGATCACGGTGACGCTGCCCACCGGCAGCTCGAAGCAGCGCAGCAGGATCGCGAGCAGGCCGCATACGAATGCGGCATAAAGGATGAGGCCGATCATGCCCAGCTCCTCCTCCATCCAGGACGGGCCGCGCGGATCGTGCACGGCCCCGGCCGCCCACCTGTCGATCATCGGCTGATCGAACTGCAGGAAGAAAGTCAGCATCGACAGCGTCAGCGCGCCCGAGATGATGGCCGGCCAGGTCGCACGCTTGCCACCTCGCCGCAATGCCGCGCGCAAAGGGCCGCTCACGATCAACCCACCAGTCAGCATCAGGAACAGATGGGGTGGGCTGAACAGGGCGGCCACGTTCAGCTCGATGCCGAAGCGCTGGTGCCATAACAGGTCGAGGACGCCGCCCAACCCGAAGAGCACCGTGCCCAGCAGCGAGACACCGTAGCCGTCGGGCAGCAGCTGATCCCAGGTCCCGTAGCGCCTGTAATTGCGGATCACGTTGAGGCTCAGGAAGACCCCGATGGCGGCCATGCCCGAGTAGAGAAGAAGGTGGTACGGCGTCAAGAAGTTGGTCTCGGGCCGCGTGAGGTTGTGATGGTGCCAGGAGTCGAAGTAGGCGCCGGCCATCAGCCAGATGCACAGGAGGACGAAGATCCAGGTGAAACGGTCGCTGGCGACCCCAGGTGGCCGAGGTCGATGCAGCGGGGTCGGGTTCGCCGTCGCCATCACGATTCTCCTTCGCGCTTTTCGGACCTGCTTTGAGAAACAGAGCTTCGGCCTGTTTCGTTTCGGATCTCAGCACGCAAACGCCGAAGGTCGGACTGCACGGCTGGATCCAGGTCGAGGGCGACCGCCTCTCGAGGTTGCGGCTGGCCCGTACGCGCAGCCTCGGAAAGGCTTGCATCCATGAGCCGATCGGCCGCCTCTAGGCGCGAAAGCACGCGGCCGTGCGATCCATTCGATGCGATCAGCTGTGACAGGTTGTCGAGCTCTCTCAGCAAGACTTGACGGCGGCGTAAGGCGAGGCCGGCCAGCTGCTCCTGGCCCGCCGCCAGCGCCGAGCCGGCTCGATCCCAAAGGGCAGGCAGCTTGTCGCGCACCGACGCCAGCCTTTCCTCCATTCCGCCATGCGCCCCGCCGGCCTTCACACCGCCTCGAATGCTAGGCACGCGAGATCGCCAGGTCATCAGTAAGGCCACGGAGACTTAAGATGCGCGCCAGCGCGCCATGTTCGAAAGGGATGGGGTAGTGGCGGCGATCGCCCTTGTTCTGGAGCGCGCACGTGCCGGGCAGGGGCAGGCTCTCTTCGTGATCGGTGAGGCCGGTCTCGGCAAGACGAGCGTGCTCGAGCAGGCGCGCGAGCAGGCCGCCGGATTTGCGGTGGGTGTCGGCCGCGGCCAGGCGATGGAGGCGACTCTCCATTTCGGCATCGTCAGCGAAGCCCTGCGGGCGATTGGAGCCGGCACGCCGCTCGACGTGCCCCGGAGCGCCGCCTCGGTCGGCCTCGATGCGCGCGCGGCATATTTCTACGCCACGCTGCGCCACCTCGAATCGCGGCGGCAGCCCGCCCTCCTCCTCCTCGACGACCTGCACTGGGCCGATCCGGACTCGCTGGCCCTGGTCTCGTTCCTCAGCCACCGGCTTGCAGCCCTGCCGGTGGCGCTGGTCGCGACTCTTCGGCCGTGGCCACGCGCCGCCCTCGACCTCGCCCGACACCAGGCGCAGCAGGGACAGGCCCAGCTCGAGCAGCTGATGCCGCTGAGCGCGCCGGCGGCGTCGGCCCTGCTCACGGAACGGGTCGGGGGCGAGCTTCCGGACGACACGCTCGGCCGCGCCTGGGCGGCGAGCGGCGGCAACCCGCTCTTCCTCGAGGAGATCGCCCGCCACCTCCGCGAAGGCCGCAGCATGTCGGACCTCGACGAGCGGGGCAACGAGGCCACCCTCCTGCTCTCGCGGATTGCAGGACCGGGTGCCGACCTCCGCTACGCGCACGCGGCCAGCGTGTTCGGCATCGAGTTCCGGCCGGTGCTTGCGGCCCGGGTCGCGGGTCTCGATGAACGCGAGGCGACCGAGGCCCTGGCGGTGCTCGTCGACACCGGCTTGGTCCGGCCAGGGCAGGCAGGCTGGGCGCAGTTCACGCATCCGCTCTTTCAGCAGGCTCTTTACGAGGACATGTCCTCGCCGGTCCGCGAGCGGTGGCACGCGGCAGCCTTCAGGCACCTGATGGCGCATGGCGTGGAGCCCGGGGAGGCGGCCGACCACGCAGTGAGCGGCCAGCTCGTCGGCGATCCGCAGGCAATCGCTGTGCTGCAGCGTGCGGGCCGCGCGGCGCTGGCGGATGGCGCGGTGGCCACCGCGCGCCAGCGGCTGCAGGCGGCGGTTACGCTCGCCGGCGACAGCCCCTCCCCACAGCTGCTCACCGGGCTTGCCGAAACGCTTCTATCCACGGGCGAGGCGGCGACGGCGGTCGCCATCTACGGCCGGATCCTGGAAGCCTCACTGGTCGATGGCGGGGCGCGCGCGCACGTGCACCGGATGCTGGGCCGAGCCCTGTTCGTGAGCGGCGACGCTCGCGCGGCCGATGCGCAGTTCGCCGCGGCCGCGGACCTGGGCCGCGCCGGCTCCGACCCTACGCCCGCCGTCGAAGCGCTGCTCGACCATTCCACCGCGTGCTGGATCGCCGGCAGGATCGAGCAAGCGGTCGACTATGCCACCCGGGCCCGCGACCTGGCCCAGGTCGTCGATCCTGACGTGAGGCGGCGTGCCGAGTCGAATTGGGCGCTTGTGACCTTCATCTCGGGCTCGGCCGAAGGACTGCCGACCGCGGCCGCAGCGGCCGCGGCAGCCGAGCTTAACCCGCTCAACGACACCGTCGATCCAACCTGGGGTTGGGGACCGCTCGGCAACTACATGTTCATGGCGGAGTTCGCCGAGGCCTACGACGAGGCGGCGCGCGTGAGGGACATCGCATACCATGCCGCCGAGCTGCTGGGAGCGCCAATGGCGATCGGCCTCCTCGACTCCCTGCGTGTGAATGCGCTCATCAGGCAGGGCCGCCTGGCCGAGGCGCTGTTACATGCCGAGCATGCCTCGAGGATGGCGGAGCTCGTGCCGTCGCTGGCCGGATATGCGTGGATCGCGAACGCCGCCACAGTCCTGGAGATGGGACGCACCGACGAGGCGGCCGCCTGGTGCGACCGTCTCGAGAAGCTGCCGCAGCTCTTGATCCTCAGCCTCTGGGTGAAGCGGATTCGGGGCGTCATCGCAGGCCGCCGCGGCCATCAGCAGCAGGCAAGCGACCTCTTCCTGGTGGCTGAGAAGATAGCCAACCAGGCCGGGCTGCTCGAGCCGTGCGTGGTGCCGTGGTCGCGTGACGCGATCACCGCGCATGTGGCATGCGGAAGACTCGACGATGCCGCCCGCGTCGTCGCCTGGCTCGAGGCGAGAAGCGCCGCATTGCCGTGCCGATGGCCGCGCGCCAGCGCGATGTTCGGACGCGCGCAGCTGGCCGAAAGGGCGGGCGAGAACACAAAGGCCGAGGCACTCTATCGCGAAGCGCTGACCCTCTACAGCCAGGTCAACCAGCCGCTGTCGGAAATTCGCACCATGATCTTCTTCGGACGCTTCCTGCGCCAGGTCGGCAAGTCGGTCGAGGCGCGCCCTTATCTGACCCGCGCCGCGGACGTGGCGACCGTGGCGGGGGCGGGCTGGCTCGCGCAGCAGGCGACGGACGAGCTGCATGCCGCGGGCGGTCGCCAACGCAGGCACGTGAGCCCGGACGACCTCACCCCGCAGGAACGCCGGGTGGCCAAGCTCGCGATCGACGGCCTGAAGGTGCGCGAGATAGCAGAGCACCTGTCGCTCTCACCGCGCACGGTGGAGACACACCTCCAGAAGGTCTACCAGAAGCGCAACGTCTCCTCGCAGATCGAGCTGATCAAGTCCGGCATCCCGGAGGCTGCCGGCTAGCGGCCCAGGCGTGACCCGAACGCTGGATTGACCGGGCCATGGCCGCGTCCGAGCTCGAGCGAGTGCTCGATCGCCTCGGTGATGAAGACCTTCGCCATGCGCACCGCCTCGAGCGGTTCCTGGCCCCTGGCGAGGCCTGCCGCGATGGCCGCGGAGAAGGAACAACCGCTTCCGTGTGTGTTCTTCGTGTCGATGCGTCTGCCGGGGAGCTCGACCAGGTCGGCGCCGTCCCAGTAAACGTCGATCGCGTCCGTGCTGGAGTGCCCGCCCTTCAGCACCGCAGCCCGCGGCCCGAGCCCGACCAGGTCGCGCGCGGCCTGGCGCCTGTCATCCATGGTCGCGAGCTTTCGTCCCAGGAGAACCTCCGCCTCCGGGATGTTTGGCGTCACGACCGCCGCGAGCGGAAGCAGGTGTCGTCGCAAAGCGGCGATCGCGTTGATGTGCAGGAGCCTCGCACCACCCTTGGCGACCATGACCGGGTCGACCACCAGGTTTCTGATGCCGGCCTCCCGGATCGCATTCGAGACCGCCTCGATGATGTCCGCGCTGGCAAGCATCCCGGTCTTGCCGGCCTGGACGCCGATGTCCTCCACGATCGCCTCGATCTGCGCGAGGATGACGCGGACCGGCACCTCGTGGATCTCGGACACGCCGACAGTGTTCTGCGCGGTGATGGCGGTGACGGCGGAAGTTCCGTGCACCCCCAGCGCCGCGAACGTCTTGAGGTCGGCCTGGATGCCCGCGCCGCCACCGCTGTCGGAACCGGCGATGGTGAGCGCGACCGGAATCTTCATGCCGCCCGCAGCCGGCGCCCGCCCCAGTAGACGGCTGCCGCCACCGCGATGCTCACCAGCCCGCTCGCGTCAGCCCCGTGGAGCCCTGCGATAAGACCGTCATTGAAGAAGTGCGGCGCCGACACGAGGTTGCCAAAGAGGTTGGCGTAGTTGACGAAGAGCAGGCTGGTCGCAGTGCCCGCGAGCCAGGCCACCATGGCGAGCCGCGGGCGCGCCCTGCCCTCGAAGACGAAGAAGCTCAGGAGGACGACGGCGGCCCAGGCCGGGGCCCACAGGTAGGTGAGGATGAGGAAATCCTCGTACGCGATGTGGAGGTCGCTGACGAGGACCGCATATGCCGCCAGGGCCGTGCCGAGGATTCCGCAGCCCAACGCGGTCTGCCACCGCTGGAGCCGGATGCCCATCGTCAGCGTCACCAGGCCCGCCGTGTAGACGTCGAGGTAGTTGGCCCAGATCTCGCCGACGACCACGAACAGGAAGAAAGGCGCCGCCACCCAGCCCGGCGAGTGCGCGCTGATGACCGCGAGCACGCCTTGGCCCGCCGCCAGCCTGGCGTCGATCGTGGGCAGCAGGAGCCCGAAGATGCCGAGCAGCGTCATCGGCACGGCGACGCCGATGACAGGCCAGATCGTGACCGAGCGAGTCGGACTGGATGAGGGGAGATAGCGGGAGTAGTCGCTTGCGAACGGGTACCAAGACGCAACGAGCGCGAAGCACGTCATGAAGCCCAGCACGAATGCACCCGGATAGTCGGCCCCCGACGCGGACGGCCCCTGTCCCCAACGAAATTGCGGCGCGAGCAGGAGAAACAGCACGGCGGCCAGCGCCACGAAGATCACCGAGCCGTAGGTCTCGAGGACCTTGATCGTCCCATGGCCGTAGACGGCGACACCCACGCTGATGGCCGCGATCAGGATCACGAGCGCGAATGTGATGGCGCGGCTGCCGCCGCCAACAAGCTGCGCCCCAGCCTGCGCCGCTATGACGCAGTCCACCGCAAACCAGCCGACGGCCAGGAACAGAGTGAGCGCGGCCCCGACATAGGATCCCCGCCGCCCGAAGATGCCGCGCGTGAAGATGATCTGGGGCAGGCCGCTTTTCGGGCCCGTGTTGCTGAGCAGGCCGAGGATCGCCGCCGCCGCGACAGTGCCCCCCACGGTGGCCGCGAGCCCGTCCCACACCCCCAGCCCGTAATACGTCGTCAGCAGGCTCGCCGTGAAAAGGCTGGCGTAGTTCGCAAACGCGCCCCCCCAAAGGAACGCGAGCTCGCGCGGCCGGCCGTGCCTTTCCGAGGCGGGGATCGCGTCGATGCCGTGCGTCTCGACCCTTCCGAAAGCGTCGGCGTCCGCCGTTTGAGCTGTGCTCATCCTCTCCCTCCGCTGGCATTACCCAGTTCAGGTTCATGCGGTCGGCGCGTGGCGCCCTCTCAGCCCGTTCTTGGCTCCCGCTTCTGACTCAGATTCTAGTAGTGCGCTTCGTCCTTATTAATGTCAGCGGCTCAGGAACTCTTCGACGAGCGATTGAAAATGGTGGACGCCGTTCTCGCGCTTCGCGGCGAACCGGCCCCGATCGTAAGAACGTGACCGTAGGCCTCGCTGCACCTGCTCGCAAAGCGCGATGTCCTCCTGCTGGATCTCGTCGGAGAACGCGATCGTCTGCTGCATCGATTCCCAACCGGCGCCTGTGCCCGGCTCGGCGAAATACCACTCAAAGATCGTCAGCGTCTTGTCGACCCCCAGCGGGAGGATCACATTGGTGCTGACATTGTCCTGGTAGATGTTCAGCATCGTGTTTGGGAACAGCCAGTAGTAGAGGGCGTCCTCCTCGGCACCGGGCATGCGAATGTAGCGGCGGTCGCGGCCCGGCACCTCGCCCGGCTTGAGCTCGCGAATGGGCGCGTGCTGCTTGGAGTGGTAGCGGAACGTCTCCACGCGGTACTGGTCGTAGTCGAGCTCTTTGAACAGGCCTGGATGCGCGATCGGAAGGTGATAGCCCTCGAGATAGTTGTCGACGTACACCTTCCAGTTGCACTCGATCACGTAGTCGCGTCGCTCCACGCGACGCATGCTCGACAGGTCGTAGCCGGCACGGCGGATCTCGTCGGGCACGGCGCCGATCCAGTCCGCCAGCGGCTTCGCCTTGTCATCGAGATTGGCGAAGATGAAAGGCCCGAGGGTGTCGACCTGGATGGGCACCAGCCCGAAGTCGGCTTTGTCGAAGTCCTCGGTGCCCTCCATCTCGCGCGCCACCTGCAGCTTGCCGTCGAGCCCGTACACCCATCCGTGGTAGCCGCACTGGAGCGATTTGCGATTGCCACGGGTGGTCACGACCTGGGCGGCCCGATGGCGGCACACGTTGTAGAAGCCGCGGAGCCGGTCGTCTTGCGGGCGGGTGAGCAAAATCGGCTCGTCGAGGATGGTGGTGGGCTTGAAGTCGCCGTGGCGGGCGAGCTCGCTCGAGTGGGCGACGAGCTGCCAGGTGCTGGAGAAGATGCGCTCCTTCTCCGCTTCAAGGACCGCGGGATCTGTGTACATCGACGCCGACAGCGTGTGGGCGCGCGCAACGTCGGTCTCGAGCTTCATGAGGGCCATTCTCGCACTCGCGCAAAATGCTGCCGTGCGGGAGGCTTCGCTGGCGATCGTGGGCGGTGTGGTGTGGGCTCCGGGCCGTCCACGCGCTTCGGCCCTCGCGGTGCATGGCGACCGGGTAGTGGCAGTTGGCGCGGATCGCGAGATCCGCTCACTGATCGGCGCCCGCACCCGAGTCATCGAGGCGCGCGGGGGGACGATCCTGCCCGCCTTCAACGACGCCCACGTGCATTTCCTCATGGCCTCGCGATCGCTGGGCGAGCTGGACCTCTTCGGCGCGAAGACCCAGCCGGAGGTCGAACGGCGAATCGCGGCCCACGTTGCGAGTGCTAAAGGTGACTGGGTGGTCGGCAGGGGATGGTTCTACTCGGCGTTCCCCGGCGGCATGCCGACCGTGGACCTGCTCGACCGCCTGGTCGCCGACCGGCCCGCCTACATCGAATCCTTTGACGCACACACCGGCTGGGCAAACTCGAAGGCGCTCGCGCTCGCGGGCGTCGCGACGGCCGGGGTGCTCAAGGAAGCCGAGATGCTGGGGGTCACCCGCCATCTTCCGGCGCGGTCAGCGGCTGAAGACCTCGAAGCGCTGCGTCGCGGCATGCGCATGGCGGCCTCGCGCGGCATCGCCTCGGTGCAGGAGGCGGGAGACGGTCAGGACGAGCTGCGCCTGTGGGCTTCACTTCGTGAAGCTGGCGAGCTGACCATGCGCGTTCGCCTTGCGTTCGACATGGTGCCGGGACAGAGCGGGCCCGAGTGGCAGCGCCGGCTCGACGAGTACGAAGAGCTGGCACGGCGCTGGCGTGCCGATCGCTGGCTCTCGACCGGGATCCTGAAGGCGTTCGCGGACGGCGTCGTCGAGTCGCGGACGGCGGCAATGCTCGAGCCATTCGAAGGCACCTCTGAGCGGGGAGCGCCCCTTTGGGGTCCCGAAGAATTAGCGCTTGCTGTGCGTGCGGCGGACGCGCGCGGATGGCAGGTCCAGGTCCACGCGATCGGTGACGCGGCGATCCGGCAGGCGCTGTCCGCCCTCCAGAGCACGACACCGGGCAGGCGGCATCGCGTCGAGCACATCGAAGTGCCCGGCGCCTCGGACATCGGCCGGTTCGCGCAGTTCGGCGTGGTCGCCAGCATGCAGCCGCAGCACGCGGACCCTGGCCTTACGGAGGTGTGGCGTCGCAACCTCGGGGCTGAGCGGGCGGCGCGCGGGTGGCCGTGGCGCACGCTCCTGGCCTCAGGCGCAAGGCTGGCCTTCGGCACCGACTGGCCGGTTGTGCCGCTCGAGCCTTTCACCAGCTTGCGGATCGCGACCGGGGACCACGCCGCGCAGCTAATCAGCATCGAGGAGGCGGTGGCCGCCTGGAGTTTGGGGGCCGCCTATGCCGAGCACATGGAGGCGCAGAAAGGATCGCTGGCGGTCGGCATGCTCGCCGACATCGCGGTCCTCGATCGCGACCTCGCATCGACTCCCCAGAGCGAGCTGGCCTCGATAAAGATCGAGGCGACCGCCGTCGGCGGTCGCCTCGTTTACGAAAGCTAGACCAGGGTCAGTCGCCGGTCGCCGGAGCCGCCTGTGGCATTGGACCCGCTGCCGTGACAGGTCCCGTGTGGATCGCGTGCCCCCTCCCGACCCACCAAAACACGATCGCCACCAAGACCAGGAAAGCGACCGTAGCGAAGGTGTAGAGCTCGAACGTGGTGCGGTTCACGCCCGCAGTGTCCGCGCTCCACGCGGAGGTGAACAGGCTCGGCCAAAGCGAGAAGACGGTCGCCGCGATCACCCAGAACATGGTCAGGATGACGCAGATCCATGCTCCCGCCGTCCCGCCGGGCACCACGAATGGACGCTTCACGTTCGGGTACTTGCTCCGGAGCGTGAGCAGCGCCGGGAAGATCAGGATGTAGGAGAAGGTGGTCGTCGAGATCACGAGGCCCAGCACCGCTGCGAAGTAGCCGTGCAGGCCGCCTCCGGTGACGAAGAAGGTGATGAACATGAAGATCGTGGCAATCACGCCCGAGAGGATGTTCACCACGATCGGGGTGCCGAACCGGCTCGAGAAGTAACCGAGCTGCTTGGGACCTGAGCCGGCCAGGGCGCCGATGGCCATGAGCCGGTCAGAGCCCATGAGCCACGTCGTGCCGCTCGACAGCAGCACGAACACGAACGCGATACCGACAACGTGGTTGAAGAACGGCGCGGCGCTCCCGAAGACGCTGGTCGACGCAAATTGATAAGCGGCCACGAACCCCCCGACGTTGCTGCGCTCGGTTGCAGACAGGATCAGTACCACGCCCGCGATAGGGATGGCATAACCCAGGAAGGAGATGAGCCCCGATGCGTACACGGCTCGAGGGATGTCCCGCTGGGGGTTGTCCATCTCCTCGCTGGCGTTCGTCTGCAGCTCGAAGCCGATCCACTGGAACACGATGACGCCCAGCACGCCGATGAGGATCGTGAAGTCGGATGGAAAGAACCCGTCGGTCAGACTCCCGTGGAAGCCGTTTTTCAAGCCTGTGATGATGACCAGCAGGGCGAAGAACCCAAGCAGGGCGAGACGCATGATGGCGCCCAGGTTGGGCACCCACTTCATATAGAGCAGCGACAGGACGTTCATGGTCACCGCGACCCAGATAAACAGGAACCCGATCACCGTCTCGGGGCCCTGGTTACCGCTGAACGACGAACCCCACAGAGCATCCAGCGCCGCAATCGAGACAGCGGCGAGCGTACCGCCGAGCCAGATCGGGTTGGAGAGCCAGTAGAGGACACTGACTACGGCCCCGGCGAAGTGACCGTACGCGAGGCGCACCCAGTCGTATGTGGCACCCTCTGTCGGGAACGCCGCACCCAGCTCAGCCGTGATGAGGCCGTATGGGATGAGGAAGGTGACGGCCGAGACGATCAGCCAGAACACCGCCTGTGCACCGTAGGAAGACGACTGGCCGACCGTGTCCAGGGCCACGATCGCGCAGATCGTAAAGAAGATCATGTCGAAGCGGAAAAGAGACTTTTTGAGCTTGCGTTTCTCGGCTACAAGCTCGGCTACGGCTTCGGCTTCTGCCATCCCCTACGTACCCTCCCCAAAGTTAACGGCCCGTGAAATCGCGACAATTAGAGGGCCAGGGGCAATCGCTGTCAAGTCAGCCCGAGTTGGGAGGGTTTTTTTGTCGATGAGCACGCCCACCGCGCGACAGGTTTCGACACTACGCGTCAAAGAGCTGATTGCGGGTGAAGAGGAGCGATTCCGCCGCGCCCGGCCCCAATCCCAGAAGCTGTGGCAGGAGGCCCGCGAAGTGCTGCCCCGCGGAGTCCCCTCTTCCTTCCAGGACGCCGCCCCCCAACCTGTGTTCGTCGACCGAGGCAAGGGCAGCCGCGTGTGGGACGTGGACGGCAACGATTACGTCGATTTCCACAACGGCTTCGGCGTCATGGTCGTGGGGCACGCCCACCCGAAGATCGTGGAGGCGGTGAGCCATCGCGTGGCGCTGGGCTCCCACTTCGCTCAGCCCGTCGCCGACGTTGTCGCGGTGGCCCGCGAGCTATCCAGGCGTTTCGGCCTGCCGCAGTGGCGCTTCACCAACTCGGGCACCGAATCCACGCTCGATGCGGTGCGGATCGCCAGGGGCTTCACCGGCCGCAACCGGCTCATCAAGATGGAGGCCTCGTACCACGGCCACCATGACGCGCTCATGGTTTCGGTCGAGCCGCCGCCCGACCTGATGGGACCGCCCGACGCGCCCGCGTCGGTTCCGCAGAGCGAGGGCATACCGCCTGCGATCGTCGAGCTGACCACCGTGGTCCCGTTCAACGACCTCCAGGCCCTGGAGCGGGCATTCACACGGCATTCCGGAGAGGTCGCAGCCGTGATCGTCGAGCCGGCGATGATGAACGTCGGCATCGTGCTGCCCGATCAGGGTTATCTGGCCGGTCTGCGCGACACCGCGCACCGTCACGGTGCGCTGCTGATCTTCGACGAGGTGAAGACTGGCGTCACAATCGCCGCAGGCGGCGCCACCGAGCGCTTCGGGGTGACGCCCGACCTGATCGCCCTGGCCAAGGCCATCGGCGGTGGCCTTCCCTGTGGCGCGGTTGGCGGCCGGGCCGACGTGATGGACGTGATCGAGGAGAAGCGGGTCGCCCAGATGGGGACCTTCAACGGCAACCCGCTGACGACGGCCGCATCGAAGGTCACCCTTCTCGAGATCCTCGACGCTTCCGCATACGCGCATTTCGACGCGCTCGCCGAGACGCTTCAGGGAGGCCTCGACAGCGTCATCGCGGACCGCGAGCTGCCCTTCCACGTCACTACTCTCGCGGCGCGTGGAGGCGTCACCTATCGAGCCCAGCGTGTGCGCAACTACCGCGACTATCTCGAGATCGACAAGTCGTTCGCATACCTGGCTTGGCTGTACCAGTGCAATCGGGGAGTCCTCATGGCGCCGGGCGCGGAGGAGAACTGGACCCTGTCGGTGCAGCACTCGGTCGAGGACGTCCAGCGCTACGTGGACAACTTCGCGGAGATGGCGCGGGACCTCCGCTCATAGCTCGCGCTTCTACTCAATGAGGGCAGTCCTGCTGGGGCTCGTCATGCTGGCCGGCCTCAGCGTGTCCGTGCTGGCGATCCGACCCGGCGGATTCCGCCGGCAGCTCCGATTGGTGGCGCGCCGATTCCGCCTGGTCCTCTTGCTCGCGGGCATATACGTCGTCGCCTCGACCGTGATCCGCATTTTCACGCCTGAAGGCTGGGTCGCCGACTACGGACCGCCGGCGATCGCGATCGTGCTCGGGGCCGCTTTCATGGTGTTCGCGCAGGACCCCGCCCTGCCACCCGGGGCCAGGCCATGAGCTCGCGTGAGCCCGATTCGCTGACCCTCGAGGATGTGGAGGAGGCTCGCCGGCGGCTCGCGGGCGTCTTGACGCGCACGCCGATGACCCGCCTCGACGATGGCGGCATCGGTGAGCTCTACCTGAAGCTCGAGAACCTCCAACCGATCCGATCGTTCAAGGTGCGGGGCGCGGGCAATGCGATGGCGGCGCTCGACCCTGACTCGCTGCAGGCGGGCGTTTACACGGCCAGCGCCGGCAACATGGCCCAGGGCGTCGCCTGGAACGCCCGCCGCCTCGGCATCCGGTGCACCGCCGTCGTGCCCGCCGGCGCACCGCGCACCAAGGTCGAGGCGATTCACCGATTGGGCGCGGAGACGGTTTCGCTTCCATACGACGAGTGGTGGAACGTGCTCGTCACCCACCGATATGCGCCGCTCGAGCCCGCGCACTTCATCCACCCCGTGAGCGACGTCGACGTCATGGCCGGCAACGGGACCATCGGGCTCGAGATCCTGGAGGACTTGCCCGACGTGACCGCGGTGCTGGTTCCTTTCGGCGGGGGCGGGCTGAGCTGCGGCATCGCGACCGCCATCCGAAGTCTCCGGCCCGAGGTACGCGTCTTCGGCTGCGAGGTGGATACGGCCGCGCCCCTCGCGGCCGCACTCACGGCGGGAGGGCCTGTACCGTGCGCGCGGGTGGCCACCTTCGTCGATGGTATCGGCGCCCCGGCGGTGCTGCCCGAGATGTGGCCGGTGGCTTCGCGCCTGCTCGCGGGCTCGCTGGTGGTGAGCCTGCCGGAGGTGGCCGCCGCCATTCGACACCTGGTCCAGCACGCCGCGATCGTGGCCGAGGGTGCGGCCGGCGCGCCGGTGGCGGCGGGGCTCAAGGGCCTGGCCGGGCCGGGACGCTATGTGGCTGTTGTCTCCGGCGGGAACCTAGACCCGGAGGTGTTGGGCACGATCATCGCGGGAGGCGTGCCCCAACCCGTTCAGTAGCGGGTCAGTCGACCTTGACCTCGGCTCCGTCCTGCGCCCACCGCGTGTGGAACGCTCCCTCGCGATCGACGCGGTGGTAGGTGTGAGCGCCGAAATAGTCGCGCAGGCCTTGGATGAGGTTGGCCGGTCCGCGCTCCCGCCGGTACCCGTCGTAGTAGGCGAGGGACGAAGAGAAGGCCGGCGTGGCCACACCGCGGTCGATGGCGGTTTTGACGACGCGACGCCAGGCGTCCTGGCCTGACGCCAGAGCCTCCTGGAAGAAGGGCGCGAGCATCAGGTTGGGCAGGCGGCTGTCCGTCGTGTACGCATCCTTGATCCGGTCGAGGAACTGCGCGCGGATGATGCAACCTCCCCGCCAGATCGTCGCGAGGGCACCGAGGTCGAGGTCCCATTCGTACTCGCGCGACCCGGCCGCGAGGTGCTCGAAACCCTGCGCATAGGCGACGATCTTGGCTGCGTAGAGCGCATCCCTGACATCGTCCACCAGGCCCATGTCCCGGTCGAAGTGCACGTGGCTCGCGACCGGACCGCCAAGGATGTGCGCGGCCTTGACCCTCTCCCCCTTCTGGCTCGAGAGCACCCGCGCGAACACCGCCTCCGTGATGCCGGTCAATGGAACACCCAGCTCCAGAGCCGACTCGCTCGTCCAGCGGCCGGTGCCTTTCTGTTCGGCCTCGTCCTCGATCACGTCGACCAGCGCGCCTCCCGTGCCGTCGGAGCTCTTCGCGAGGACGTTGGCGGTGATCTCGATGAGGTACGACTGCAGCCGGCCTTCGTTCCATTCGCGAAAGATCGCCGCCAGCTCGTTCGCACCGAGGCCGAGCGCAGATCGGAGCAGGTCATAGCTCTCGGCGATGAGCTGAATGTCCGCGTACTCGATCCCGTTGTGAACCATCTTCACGAAATGGCCGGCGCCGTCGGGCCCGATGTATGTGCAGCAGGGAACCCCGTCGACCTTCGCGGCGATCGCGTTCAGCATCTCGGCCACATGCTCATAGGATTCGTGGGATCCTCCGGGCATCAGGCTCGGGCCTCGCAGCGCGCCCTCCTCGCCGCCTGATACGCCCGTGCCCAGGAATCCGAGGCCGGCCCTCGCCGCGGCCGCCGCGCGGCGCCGCGTGTCGCGAAACAGCGAGTTCCCGCCGTCGATGATCATGTCGCCTGGATCGAGCAGCGCGGACAGCGAGTCGATGCCCTCATCGACCGGCGCCCCCGCCTTGACCATGAGCAGGATCGCTCGCGGCGGGGTCATGATCTCGACCAGCTCCTCGAGCGTATATGCGGGATGGAAATCGCCTTCTCCGCCGTGAGCCGCCATGAACTCGTCCGTTCGCTGACGGGTCCGGTTGTACACGGCGACGCGAACTCCATGCGAAGCAAGATTGCGGGCAAGGTTCATGCCCATGGTCGCCAGTCCGACGATGCCGAGCTCGTGTCCTTCCAGCTTGCTCACCCCACGCGCATTATGCCAATGCGCGATTCGGACCGCGGGCCGCTGACCAGGTGTGCTGGCGCGCCGGGACACTACACTGCCGCGAACGAGCATGGTCGAACGATCACGCACCGGCCTCGCGGCATGCTGCGCCGCCATCGTGCTGCTCGGGAGCTGCAGCCCAGCAGGCACCGCGACCACCACCCACATCCTCGTCGTCGACAAGTCGTTTGACCTCCACGCCGCCGATCCCCATCGCGAGCTCGACGTCACCGGAGCTCTCATATCCAGAGCCCTCTACAGCACGCTGCTCACTTTCGACGGCGGCGATGAAGCGACTCCGGTCCAATCAGTCGCCCGCTCTTACTCCAGCTCCGAAGATGCGAGGACCTACACGTTCAACCTTCGCCGCGACATCACGTTCTCAGACGGAACCGCATTGACGTCGGCGGACGTCGTTTACTCCATTAACCGCATCATCAACTTGAAGGGAGCGCCGTCGGCGCTGCTCGCCGGGGTGAGCGCTTCCGCGCCAGACACGTCGACCGTCGTGCTCAAGTCCAGCGAGCCCAACCCGTCGCTGCCCCTCCTGCTGGCCAACCCGGCGATTGCGATCGTCAACTCCAGGCTGGTCACCAGCCATGGCGGCAGCAGCGCAGCAGGGGCTGACACGACCGACAAGGCCGGCGACTTCTTGAACACGGCGTCCGCGGGCAGCGGACCCTACATGCTCAAGTCATTCAGCACCTTCTCCGACGTCGAGCTGGTCGCCAACCCACGGTACTGGGGACGTCAGCCGTTCTACCGCCGGGTCGTCATCAGAAACATGGACTCGCGCACGCAGCTCGCCTACATCGCGTCGGCAACCGATGAGATCGCGCTCGACCTGTCGCCGGAGCAGGCGGGCACCTTGACCGGCAAGCCCTCGGTGCGCATCAACTCGTTCACGTCGCCGGACGTTGTCTTCCTTTTCGCAAACGAGAACCCGCTGGTTTCCGCGGTGACCGCCAACAAGCATTTTCAGAACGCGGTGCGCAGCGCGGTGGACTACGGCGCGCTGATCCAGCTCATGGGTGCTGGAGCGATCCAGGCGGCCGGCGTCATCCCGGGTCGCGTGCTCGGCGCCCTGCCCGCATGGGCCGCTCAGCGGCAAGACGCCGGCACCGCACGAGCCGAGCTCGCCGCTTCGGGCGTCACGAACCCGACCGTCAACCTCGCCTATGCGAGCGACATCGAGGTCAGCGGCCTGCCTGTCAGCGCGCTCGCGAGCATGGTCAAGGCTGAGCTCGAAGCAGCCGGAATCAAGGTCAACCTGAGCCCCGCTAAGGGGCCTGCGGCGATGGCCGACTTCACCGCCGGCCACGAGCAGATGGGCCTGTGGCTTTGGCCGGGAAGCTCGCCCGATCCCAACACATACCTGGCATTCCTACCGGGCCGGCAGCTAGGCCTGCGCGCCGGTTGGCCGGGGGCGGCTGACCCTTCGCTCGAGAGCCTCGGCATGCAGGCCTCAACCACCCCCGATCCGGCCACGCGGGCGCAGCTGTTTCAGGCATTGCAGGGCCAGCTCAATTCAGACGGCCCCTTCTTTCCCTTGCTGCAGCCCGGCCGGATGATCGTGGCGTCGAACGGAATCGCGGGCATCGCCTTCAACCCGAGCTGGACGATCGACCTCTCGGCGGTCGGTGACTAGGGCGTCGACTTAGGGGTCGCCGAAGGCCCTGCGGCCTCCGCGGCCTCGCGCGCCGCCGTCTCGCCGGTCTCGTGAGTCGAGGTCTCGTTCGAGCCGCCGGGACCACCCGGTCCGCCCGGCCGGAACGTGCCGTTGTTCTCCGCCGTCTCGCGAGCAGCCGGCTCGGTGGCCTCATGCGTGGAGGTCTCGTTCGACTTGAAACCCGGGCTTGGCGCCGGGGAGGCCGCAGCCAGGAAATTCGACGGCGTGCCGCGGCCCGAGGCCGACGCCGCCATCACCCCGACAACAACCATTGCCCCCGCGGCGGCGGAAGCGATCAGCAACGTACGTCCTTTGTTCATAGAGGCATCGTCGGGGACGAACCTCAAAGTAGGCTTGGAATCCCGTGTGAGTTTTGAGGCCGCGGTGACGCTCTAGCCGGACTCCGCTGAGAACTGCAGGCTCCGGATCCCGCTCAGGTCCAGCCAGTACCTGCCTCCGCCTTTCACGATCCGCATCTGCACGTTGCCGCAGGCCGGGCAGCGCACGACCACCCCTGGCGCGTTCATGTAGACCTCGACCTGGCCCACGGCGTGCACCTTGTGGCAACCCGCGCAAGTGCCTTCAGCCGTCGTCATCTCCATGGTGAAGATCTCGCGCAGGAGCCCTGCGATCGCGTTGCCGTCGAGCTTCAGGTCGGATTGCTGCACGGTCATGTTCTCAACCTCCTGTTGGTCCAAACCGCTCGGTCTTGATCGACGCCGCGTCAAACCCCGCATCGACCAGGTTCCTGGCCACCCCCTCCACCAATGGCGTCGGCCCACAGACGAAGATGATCGGGTTCTGAACCTTCGGCCATGCCACCTCCTCCAGCATGGCGCGATCGATTCGCCGTGTGTAGCCGCTCCAGCCTGGCGGCCGGCTTCGAGTCAGCGTGTGGGCCACGGTTAAGCCGTCGCCCAAGGCGGAGAGCCGCTCCAGCTCGGCCCTGTAGATGATGTCCTCTTCAGAGCGCGATGAGTAGAGAAGCCTCGTCGGGGTCATGGACCTGAGGGCGGCGCGGTGGCGGATCATCGCCATCAGCGGCACAACACCGGAGCCACCGGCAACCAGGAGCAGCGGCCGGTCGTCGCTCGCCTTCCATACGAAATAGCCGCCGATGGGCCCGCGGAACTCGATCTTGTCCCCGGGCCGCACCTCGCCTACCAGGTACGGGGAAACCTCGCCGTCGTCGAGCCTCTCGACCGTGATCTCCAACCGCATGGCTTCCGGTGCCGATCCGATCGAGTAGCTCCGCTCCGTCTGGTAGCCGTCATCCGCCGTGAGGCGCACGTCGACGTGCTGGCCTGCCAGGTGGCCCGACCAATCCGCCGCGTCGAGGACCAGGCTCGAAACCCGCGGCGTCTCCCTGACCAGCTCGTGCACGGTGCCGAACTGCCACCTCAAGAGTTGAGGGATATCAGTCGCCCCAGTACCGCTGTTCCCGCCACGGGTCGCCGTAGTTGTTGTAGCCGTTGGTCTCCCAGAAGCCGGGCTGGTCCTCGTTCACCAGCCGAATGCCTCGCACCCACTTGGCGCTCTTCCAGAAATAGAGGTGTGGGACGAGCATTCGCGCGGGACCGCCGTGCTCGGGATGAAGCGGCTGGCCGTCGAACTCGTATACCACCCACGCCTTGCCGCCCATGAGGTCCTCGAGGGGCAGGTTGGTCGTGTAGCCCCCGTAGGAGAACTGAACGGCATACTCGGCGGCGGTCTCCACACCATCGAGAATCGTGTCCAGCGAGACCCCGGTCCAGACCGTATCGAGCTTGGTCCACTTGGTGACGCAGTGGATGTCCTTCGTGACCTGCTCCGACGGCAGTTGGCGGAACTCCTCCCAGGTCCAGCTCTTCGGTTTGTCGATCTCACCTTCGAGGACGAAGGTCCACTCGGTCAAAGCGATGCGGGGGGTCGGTCCGGCAGAAAGAACTGGAAAGTCTGTGACCACGTACTGGCCAGGGGGCACCCGAGCGCTGCTGGCGGTGTCGCGCTTCTTGCCTCGAAACCCTCGTGAAATGAAAGACATGGAATCTCCTCCCCCCTCAGTCTGCCGCTTCAGACGAACTCGAGCTCGGTGGTGATCGCTATGCAGCCGCCGATGCTCTTGGCGACGGGGCAGCGGCCGGCGTGGAATGCATGAGAACGATCCGCAGCCTCGCGCTTGTCGTCAGGGCATCCGGCGAGGTGATAACGCACGTGGATGCTCTTGATGACGAGCACCTTTTCCTCGAGCACGACCACGCCCTCGGCGTCCGAGGTCAACCTGCCCTCGCTCGCATCGATCCCGCGCGCCTCCAGCGCGCCACCAAAGGTGCCCGTCAGTCAACCGGCGGCAGCCGCGACGACGTAGTCGAGGGTGGTCGCGTGGTCTGGATACTGGCCAGGCGCCGTGCCGTAGTGCTCCCGCACCTCGTCGTGGGTTCCGAACATGACCGGATCGGGCTCCGCCGGCAGGTAGGCCTTGCGAACGGGCCCCCGCTCACGAACGATCCGAACCCTGGAGACGTACTTGGGCTCATCCATCCCGACCACATTAGCCCCAACGTTCACGGTGGGCACAGGAGGTTTAGGCTTGAACCCGACATGAGCATGGACCCGCCAGCCCAGGCCCCTGCGGGCCAGATATCGGCTGACGGCCAGTTCCAGTGGGACGGCCAGCAGTGGATGCCGCTGGCGAAGAACTATCGCGTGCCGACGCCATGGACGCGGCCCATGCAGCTGATCTCGGCCGCGATCTTCGCCGCTTCCGCGATCGGCGGCGTCGCTGTCACGCTCATATTCGTCAACCACGACTCCGTCCTGAGGGCGCTGCAAGCGCAGGGCACTCAGGTCCCGTCCGGCACGAGCATGGACACGGTCATCAACGTCACCATCGGCGTCACGTATGCGATCTCCATCGTCTTCGCCCTGCTCTGGCTGGTGGCCGCGATCGGCAGCTACCTCGGCTGGCGCTGGGTCTTCTGGGCCGCCCTCATCCTGTTCGGGCTCAGCGGCATCTCCGCCCTGACGACGATCGGATCCCTGGCCAACCCCGACCGTTCGATCATCCCCGCTTCCGGCTTGATCGTCAGCGAGATCTTCGATGTGCTCGGCCTCGCGATGTTCGTCTGGATGCTGATCGCCGTGATCAAGTACGGTCCCTGGGCGATGAAGAGGCCTGGCGCCTAGCCCCTACCTTCAGTCGTAGAGCAGAGCGCCCCACTGATCGCCCGTGAGCTCGAGGTCGAGCCGCCTGAACGGCCCGGATCCACGCACGGTGAGCCGGAACCGAGCTGGCAGCCGCCTGGCGGCCCGGCGGTCGACGAGCAGCCTGGTGCCGTCACCGAGGACAGCGGTCGCGAAGTCACGTCGATCGTCCTGCCGCCGGCGCTGCCGGACGCTGACCGTGCAGATCTTGCCGCCTCCGCAGCACCGTGTGACGTCGAACGCGATCACACGCTCGTCGGCGGCGTGGATGCGCATCCAATCCTTGGCACCCTGGTCGGCTTCCACATGGAACGCCCCGATCAAGGGTCCCCGCGAACGCACGGCGCGGCCTCTGAGCTCGTAGGGTCTATCACCCCTCCATTATCCGAGCGCTGTGCTGTCGCGAGGTCACTTTGAGCGCGTCACTTACGACTGTCGCGAGCGCGTCGATGAAATCCGGCCTCGCGTTGAACGACACCGTGCGGCGGAGCTCGATTCCATGCTCCCGCGCGAACCTCATCGCCTCGATGTCGATGTCGTAGAGAATCTCCAGGTGGTCGGCGACGAACCCGATCGGGCACACGAGCGCCCGCCGCACGCCCGACCGATCGATGGCCTCCACGAGATCCGGACCCAGCCACTGCTCGCCGGTGTGGCTGGCGGACTGGAACGCGAGCTCCCAGCCCGGGAGCGGCATTCCCGCGGCCGCCAGGCGGCAGCTTTCGAGGAGCCGGTCGCGGTAG